>NZ_CM001484.1:279588-597088 GCF_000243395.2 Saccharomonospora glauca K62
CCGCCGAGGACCGCGCCCGCTCCGCCGCCGGAGCCGCACACCGAGCAGTTGCCCGCGGTGGCGGAGAGCGATCAGGAGAAGACCGCGCTGTCCGAGCCGGTGCGTGCCGACGAACCACCGGCTGGGCTGGTCGGCTGGTCCGGCCGTCGTGGCTCGGCCGACGCCGCGGACGACAACTCCGTCGAGGAGACCCAGGTCCACGCCGCCACCTCGCTCGCCGGTGATCTCGACCCCGACGACGACGAAGGCCCGGCGACCGGCTACTACGTCCCGGACTTCGACGACGACGAGGACGACCTCGAAGTCGCCACTCGGGTCGGTGCGTTGGACGACGATCCGCTCGGCGAGGGCGGCTACGGCACCGCCTACGCCGCTCCCGACGGAGACGACCCGTACGGGGACCCCTACGCCGAGGACGACTACGACGACGGCGACGAGGACGACCGCGCTCGCGACGACAAGGAAACTCGGCGGAAGGACGACGAGGAGGAGCCCGTCGAGGACGGCTCCCCCGCGAAGCAATGGCTCGTGCTCGCCGGGCAGCTCGCGCTCGGCGTGGCCGGCGGTGCGGGTGTCTGGCTCGGCTTCAACTGGCTGTGGGGCAAGCTGCCCGCCGCCGCGTTGGTCGCCGCGCTGCTGGTGACCGTCGGGCTCGTGTGGGTCGTGCGCAAGGTCCGCAGGGCGGAGGACACCCAGACCACCGTGCTGGCGTTGCTGGTCGGGCTGGTGGTGACCGTGTCTCCCGCGGCGTTGCTCCTGGTGTCGCGTTAGCGTGTCCGTTCCGACAATCCCGGTTGCGTTGTCCACGGCCTCGGTGTGGCCGTTGCGGGCGAAGCGGGCGTTCGAACTGGCCGCCGAGCTCGGCTTCGACGGGGTCGAGGTCATGGTGTGGGTCGACCCGGACAGCCAGAACGTGGCGGAACTGCGCAAGCACAGCCTGGAGACGGGCGTACCCGTGCTGTCGGTGCATTCACCGTCACTACTGATCACGCAGCGCGTGTGGTCGTCGGACCCGGAGGTACGGCTGCGTCGTTCGGTGGAGGCCGCGCTCGAACTGGAGGCGTCGACCGTGGTGGTGCACCCTCCGTTTCGCTGGCAGCGCAGGTACGGGGACCGCTTCGCCGACCTTCTCGCCGAGCTGGAACAACGCAGTGGGGTAGCGGTCGCGGTGGAGAACATGTTCAAGGTCCGGCCGCTCGGACGCCGCAACGCGCGCGTGTCGGCGTTCCGGCCGTCGATCGATCCCACCGACGTCGGTTACGCGCACTACACGCTCGACCTGTCCCACGCCGCCGCGGCCGGAATGGACGCGCTGGCGTTGGCCGACCGGATGGGTGACGGACTCGCCCACGTGCATCTCTCCGACGGCACCGGGGTCCCGAAGGACCAGCACCTCGTGCCGGGACGGGGCACCCAGCCGTGTGCCGAGCTGCTCGAAAGCCTGGTGGAGCGGGGGTATGAGGGGACCGTGGTGCTGGAGGTCAACACCCGAGGGGCCAAGTACCCGGCGAACCGGGTCGCGGACCTCGCCGAGGCGTTGTTGTTCACCCGCCTGCACCTCGGACAGTGATCGAAAACCCGAATCGGCGTCCGGGTAGGCGTCGCTTTCTTGCTTAGGACCCGTAAAGTTTCCGTCGTGGAGCCCCTGCGATCGTTGATCCTCGCCGCCGCCGACAGCGACGTGGCCCGGCGAATGGCCACCACGGCGCCGGGTATACGGCAGATCGTCGCCCGTTTCGTTCCGGGTGAAACCGTGGACGACGCCTTGCGAGCCGTGAAGGCCCTCGCCGCGGACGGTCGGTGCGCGACGTTGGACTACCTGGGCGAGTACACCCGAGATCCCACTCTGGTGGAGCGTACGGTCCGGACCTACCTGCGGTTGCTCGACGAATTGTCGACGCGAGGACTGTCCGATCAGGCCGAGGTGAGCGTGAAGCTCTCGGCGTTGACTGTGGACGGCGACCGGGAACTCGCCGCGCGAAACCTGGGGCTGATCTGCGAGGCGGCCGAGCAGTGCGGTACCACCGTCACCGTCGACATGGAGGACCACACCACGACCGACGCCACGTTGGGGGTCGTCGAGCGGGCCCGGCGCACGTGGCCGTGGGTGGGAGCAGTGGTCCAGTCCTATCTCCACCGCACGGAGTCCGATGTCGCCTCCCTGGCGCACAAGGGCTCCCGAGTCCGACTGTGCAAGGGCGCCTACGCTGAGCCCGCGGACGTTGCCTACACCGACACGCACGAGGTCGATCTCAGCTACGTGCGATGTGCCAACCTGCTGTTGGAAGGTGGTGCGTACCCCATGTTCGCGACGCACGACCCACGGCTGGTGAGGTTGCTGCGGCAACGCACGCGCTGGTACGGCATGCGAAGAGGCAGCTACGAATACCAGATGCTGTACGGAGTTCGGCCGGACGAGCAACGTCGGCTGGCCGCGGAAGGGGAAACCGTGCGCGTGTACGTGCCGTTCGGGGAACAGTGGTACGGCTACCTGATGCGAAGGCTGGCGGAACGTCCCGCGAACCTGGCGTTGTTCCTTCGAGCCTTGGCCATCCGTTCGTGAGTACGGTCGATTCGGAGCCGCTGTCGTTCGCGGCCGCATGTGAGTTGCGCTCCCTCGGGGACGGCACGTTCACCACGGACCTCCGGCAGGAGTGGTCGATCGGCAGGCACCCTCACGGGGGGTTCCTGCTCGCCCTCGCGGCGAAGGCCGGTATCCGGGCGTTGTGGGAAGCGGGAGAGCCACCCGCCGAGCCGCTGGCGGTGAGCGCGGAGTTCCTGCACGCGCTCGCGCTCGGTCCGGTGCTGCTGCGTGCCGATGTCCGCAAGGCGGGCAGAAGGGCCACGGTGGTGGCCGTGAGCGTGGAACAGCGGGGCCGCAGTTGTATGGAGGCACGCGTGACGGCGGGTCGGCTTCCGTTGCGGCCACCGGTGTGGAACGACATTCCCGCGCTTCCCGCGGACCCGCCCGCCAACACGGTGGCGTTGTCGGGCCACACTGCCGAGGGCGTGTTCCACCTGGCCAAGGGGTGTGACGTCCGGATCGATCCCTCCACCGCGGGCTTTCTCGCGGGCCGTCGGGACGACCCGCCGCGGCTGCGGTTGTGGGCGCGCCCGCGGCACGGTGCGCCCGATCCGTACTTCCTCCTCCTGGCGGGCGACCTCAACCCGCCGGTGGTGTTCAACCTCGGCAGGACGGGGTGGGCGCCGACGGTGCAGCTCACGGCATTGGTGCGAACCCGGCCCCATCCGGGGTGGCTGCGTATCCAGGTCGACTGCCGGTCCGTGCACGAGGGTTGGTTCGACTCCGACGCCGTCGTCGTCGACAGTCACGGCCGGCTCGTGTGTCAGGCGAGGCAGCTCGCCCTGTCCCCCCTGCCGTGATACCTGCCTCCCGCCGGGCACCGGCGGGGGGTGGAGTGCCTAGTGTTGCGGTCATGGGAACCATCGCGGTACTGGGTGCGGGCAAGATCGGTGAGGCTCTGCTGTCGGGGTTGATTAGCGGTGGACGGTCCCCCGAGGACCTGTTGTTCACCGAGCGTCATCCCGAGCGGGCGGCCGAGCTGGAGGCCCGCTACGGAATCACGGGCGTGACCGTGCGGGAAGCGGCACAGCGGGCCGACCTGCTGGTGGTGGCGGTGAAGCCGCAGGACATCGACCCCGTGCTCGCCGACCTGGCGCCAGTGCTGCGACCGCAGTCCCTCGTGGTGTCGTTGTGCGCGGGACTGCCCACCTCGTTGTTCGAGCGGAAGCTGCCCTCGGGCACTCCCGTGGTCCGGGTGATGCCCAACACGCCGATGCTCGTGGGCGAGGCCATGAGCGCCGTGTCCGCGGGTAAGTACGCGGGCCCCGAACACGTCAAGGCCGTCACCGAACTGCTGAGCTGTGTGGGCAAGGTGGTGGAGGTCCCCGAGTCGCAGCAGGACGCGGTGACCGCGTTGTCCGGGTCGGGCCCGGCGTACTTCTTCTACCTGGTCGAGGCCATGATCGACGCCGGTATCCTGCTGGGCCTTCCCCGAGCCGTGGCCGAGCGGCTCATCGTGCAGTCCGCCGTCGGGGCGGCCAAGATGCTCGACGAGGGCGAGAGTCACCCGGTGTTGCTCAGGGAGGCCGTCACCTCGCCGGGTGGTACCACCATCAACGCGATCCGGGAACTGGAGAAGCACGGGGTGCGGGCCGCGCTGATCGCGGCCATCGAGGCGGCACGCGACCGCTCCGCCGAACTCGGTCGCGCGCACGAGGACTGAGCAGGGTGAACGCGGGGCACCCGCGCGGGTGGTGACCGGCGGTGTTGCCTACGTCCGGGTGCCCGTTTCCCCTCTACAGACGTCGCACCGGTCCCGTGAGTCCGGTTACCCTCGACGAAAAGCACGCGTGTGTTCGGGACCGCTCGGTGGGGAAGTCGAGCGGCACGGCGCGTGGCAAGGGACACGGTGAATCGCTATGCCGCCGAACAACAATCAGGACGTACCCGGCAGGCACGTCCAGTTCCTGACAGTCGCCGAGGTCGCCGCCCTGATGAGGGTCTCCAAGATGACGGTCTACCGGCTGGTGCACTCCGGTGAGCTGCCCGCCGTGCGGGTGGGCAAGTCATTCCGGGTACCCGAGCAGGCCGTCCACGACTACCTCGACAACGCCTACTTCGACGTGGGGTAGCTCTCGGGCGGGAGGGCCACGCACGTCACACGGAGGTAGCCGGGTAACCTGAAGAGCCGTTCGCGACCGACCGTTAGGAGCGTGGTGTGGGCTCGGTAATCAAGAAGCGCCGTAAGCGCATGTCGAAGAAGAAGCACCGCAAGCTGCTTCGCCGCACGCGGGTGCAGCGTCGCAAGCAGGGTAAGTGAGGCCGCAGGCCCGCGGGTGTCGGCACGGCCGCGACGAGGGGATCGTCCGGCGAGGCGCGTGTGAGATCTCGCCCCGGCACCGGAGTGTCGGGGTAGCATCCGCCCCGGTTCGTACAGTCCGGGGTCGCGACTGCGCCTGTCACACGGGGGTCTGATGCCGTCCAACGTCGTCCTCGTCACCGGGGTCTCCGGTGAGCTGGGCGGACGGTTGCTGGCGAGGTTGGGCGCTCGCCCGGACCTCGAACGGGTGGTGGGAGTGGACACCGCGCCTCCCAGCGCGGCGGTGCTCCGCGAACTCGGCCGGGCGGAATTCGTCCGGGCCGACATCCGCAACCCGTTGATAGCCAAGATCATGACCTCCGTGAAGGTGGACACGGTGGTGCATGCCGCACCCGCGTGTCACCCCGCGGGCTCCGGCGGATACGCGGAGACCAAGGAAACCAACGTCATCGGCACCATGCGGCTGTTGGCCGCGTGCCAGAACTCGCCACACGTACGGAAGTTCGTCGTCACCTCGACGACGGCCGTCTACGGCGCCTCGGCGCGGTCGCGGGCCGTGTTCACCGAGGACGCCGAACTCTTCCCGGCCACGGCGGCGGGGTATTCGAAGAACGCCGTCGAGCTGGAGGGCTACGTTCGGGGTTTCGCCCGGCGGCGAGTCGACGTCGGCGTGACCACGTTCCGGTTCGCCGATCTCGTGGCGCCCGATTTCGACACCGTCTTCACCCGGTACTTCTCGCTGCCCGCGGTGCCCACCGTGCTCGGTTTCGACGCAAGACTCCAGTTCCTCCACGCCGAGGACGCGCTCGCGGTGCTGGAGCGCGCCGTCGTGCTCGATCGTCCCGGCGTGTTCAACGTCGCCGGTCCGGGCGTGTTGGCGTTGTCCCAGGCGATCCGGAGGGCCGGTCGCGTGCCCGTCGGTGTGCCCCGGATCGCCATGTCCGCTGTCGGAACGGCGCTGCGTCTCACCCGGCAGGTGCCCCTGTCGTCCGAACTCGTGCGGTTGCTGAACTTCGGTCGGGTCGTCGACATCCGGCGGCTGACCCACGAGTTCGGCTACCGGCCCCGGTGGACGACGCGTGAGGCGTTCGACGACGCCGTGGTGAGACGGTCGGCGACGGTGTGAGAGGGAGGGGCGCATCGTGACGTCACGAGGTACGGCGAGGGTGGTGCCGCTGCGACCGAACCGGCGCGGCGGGCAGGGCACCGGGTCGCCGGTGGTACCCCTACCCGTGCGAGGAACCGACGACCGACGCGCCACACTGTCCGACCTGGTCGACTTCGTGCGGCGCAGGATCAGCGGGGACTACGAGATCGACGAGTTCGGTCTGGACCCCGAGTTCACCGAGACGGTGCTGATCCCGCTGTTGCGGCCCCTGTACGAGCGGTGGTTCCGGGTGAGCGTGAGCGGCATTGGGAACATTCCCGCCGAGGGCGGGGCACTGCTCGTCTCCAACCACTCGGGGGTGCTGCCGCTCGACGCGGTGATGACGGCCTTCGCCGTGCACGAGGAGCATCCCCGGCGTCGATTCCTGCGCATGCTCGGGGCCGACCTCGTGTTCGACACGCCCGTGCTGGGATCGCTGGCGCGCCGGAGCGGGCAGACGCTCGCCTGCCACCCGGACGCGGAGCGGCTGCTGCGTGCCGGCGAGCTGGTCGGCGTGTGGCCGGAGGGGTACAAGGGCATCGGCAAGCCCTTCTCGGCGCGGTACAAGCTGCAGCGGTTCGGGCGCGGAGGTTTCGTGTCGGCCGCGCTGCGGACGTCGGCGCCGATCATTCCGTGCGCGGTGGTGGGCGCCGAGGAGATCTACCCGAAGATCGGTGACATCCGGCCGTTGGCTCGGCTGCTGCGGCTGCCGTACTTCCCCGTGACGCCGTTCTTCCCGCTGCTGGGGCCGCTGGGCGCGGTGCCGTTGCCGACGAAGTGGTACATCGAGTTCGGCGAGCCCATCCGTACCGACGGCTACGCCGAAGGCGCGGACGACGACCAGATGCTCGTGCTGGGGCTCACCGACCAGGTGCGCGAAAGCATCCAGAACCTGCTCTACCACAGGCTGGCCCGCCGCAAGGGAGTCTTCACCGGCTGACCGGCGTGTCCGCAGCCTGTGCACGCGTGTCCGCAGACTACGAACGCGTGTCCGCACTTCTCGTACGCCCTCGCCCTCCGCGAAGCGGGGCCGGTGTCAGAGACGTTTGCGGTAGGCCAGGCCCGCGGCCACGGCCCCGGCCAACGCACCCGCGCCCAGCACGGAGGGCACCCCGATCTTCGCGGCCTTACGTCCGGTGCGGAAGTCCCGGATCTCCCAACCGCGAGCGCGAGCCACTTCGCGCAGACCCGAATCCGGGTTCACGGCCACGGCGGTACCGACCACCGACAACATCGGGACGTCGTTCTGCGAGTCCGAGTACGCCGTGCAGCGGCGCAGGTTGAGGCCCTCCCGCGCGGCGAGGGCCCGGACGGCGTGTGCCTTGGCCCTGCCGTGCAGCAGGTCGCCGACCAGCCTGCCCGTGTAGACGCCGTCGCGGCTCTCCGCGACGGTACCGAGCGCTCCGGTGAGGCCCAGCCGACGCGCGATGATGGCGGCCAGCTCCACCGGGGTGGCGGTGACCAGCCAGACTCGCTGGCCCGCGTCGAGGTGCATCTGGGCCAGCGCCCGTGTGCCCGCCCAGATCTTGTCGGCCATGAGCTCGTCGTAGATCTCCTCGCCGATGGCCACCATCTCGTCCACGGTGCGTCCCGCCACGAAGGACAGGGCCTGCTCCCTGCTGGACCGCAGGCCCTGGCTGCTCTCCCGGCCGCCCACGCGGAACTTGATCTGCTGCCACGCGAAGCCGGCGAGGTCGGAGGTGCTGAAGTACTTGCGCGCGGCGAGCCCTCTGGCGAAGTGGAAGATCGACGCGCCCATCATCATCGTGTTGTCGACGTCGAAGAAGGCTGCCGCGGTGAGGTCCTGGGGGACGGGTGGCCGCTCGGCCTCGGGCGCTTCGGCCTCGGACGCCTCGGGCACGCTCGCTGCGGTCTCCATCGCGACGGCGGCTTCGGCCGACGCCTCGCCTGCCAGCGCTGCGAGCCGCTCGCGTTCCCGCCCCTTACCGCGGCTCCGCCACCGAGACACGCACACCGCCTCCATACGTATGAGTCCGCCTTCGGCGCTTGGTCACAGAGTAACGAGAGTGGTGGAAACACCGGAGAGCTATCCGGCGGTCACCGCGGGCGAACCGGACGGAAGTGGGGGGCCGCTCACCACGGCGGGGGCCTCGGGTTCCGAGGTGGGCGGCCTCCCCTCCCGCGAGGTCGGGGTGTGGGGGACGGCCGGTACGACGTCGGCGGACCGCGGAGTCGGTTCGGTGGTGGCTTCGACGTCGTGCGGGTGCTCGACGAAGGTGGCCGGAGCCGCCTCGGGGGAGGTCTCGGGCTCGGCGCGCGGAGCCGTCCTCGCGGGGGACGACGGCCTCGACTCGGGTGGCGTGCACGCGCTCGTGGCGGGCAGCGCCCCGAGGTCGTCGGAGTGCACCGAGGTGATCTCGTAGCAGTTCATGCGTTCGGACAGGGCCGTGCTCCGCCGTTCGATGCGCTCCAGCAGAGCGGTGACGTCGGTGCTGACCGTGGTGGGCAGCAAGGGCTCGACCTCGGCCACCTCGGCGGACTTCCGCTGTGCCCACGCGGAGAGCGTGGTGAGCGGCCGGCCGTCGGTGCGCGTGGCGAACGCCATGAGTTCGGCGGCACCCCTGGTGGCGTGTTCGGTGAAGTCGGCCAGCGCGAGACGGTACGTGTCGGGGTCGTGCACCCCGTGTCTGCCGAGGATCGTGATCTCCTCGAGTTTGCGGGAGGCGTAGGACAGCCTGCGGGCGGCGTCGTCCTCGGTGTCGAAGGTCAGGCCCAGCATGGCGGTCTCGTGCGCGCGTTTGAGGTGGTAGAGCGGCTCGCCGGGCAGCGCGTCCCGCGCCAGCAGGAGCCCGAGGCAGACCAGGGCCGTGAGCGCCACGACGGCGGTGGTCAGGACGGGAAGCACGCGACGTCGAGGCCGGGTTTCGGTGATGCGGCGTGCGATGCGTTCGCGCGTGCCCGGCTCGACGGTGACGGAACCACCGAGTCGACGTAGTGCGGCCACGACGGCGAGTTCGGTGCCGAACTCCGCCGCGCCGACGCCCGAGTCGACGGCCCTGGCGAACCGTTCGTCGTCGCGTCGGCGGGTGCGAGCCCGCGCAGTCTCACCCACCGCGCACGCCTCCACAGCCACCTCGTCGACATCGTCGCCGGAGCAACGAGGCACGGGCCTTCGCGGTTACGCGGCGCGACTCACCTGATGCTTCGGGGAAGGAGCTTGGCGAGTCGCCGCACGGCACGGTGCTGGAGTGCCTTCACGGCGCCCTCGTTGCGTTGCATGATGGCGGCGGTCTCGGACACCGAGTAGCCCTGGATGAATCGCAGGATGATGCATTCCCGCTGGTCGTCGCCCAGGTCGGCGATACATCGCAGCAGTTCGTCGTTGGTGGTGCGACTGATGACCTGTTGTTCGGGACCGGGGGCGGTGCCGGGGCCCGTGCCGGGCTCGGCCACCTCGTCGGTGACGATCTCCAGTCGGAATCGACTGGACTTAACGTGGTCGAACACGATGTTGCGGGCGATGGTGGTGAACCAGGCGCCCACGTCACGGCCCTGGTAGGAGATCGACGTGATGCGGCGCAGGGCACGGAGGAACGTCTCGCTCGTGACGTCCTCGGCGAGGTGACGGTCGCCGACTCGTAGTAGTACGTACCGGAAGACGCTGTCGACGTGGCGGTTGTACAGCGTCGCGAAGGCCGCGGTGTCGCCGCGCTGCGCGGCACGGACCAGTTCCCAGTTCTCGGCGACGGTCGAGTCGGCCTGTGTGGCCTGCTGCTTCGCTTTTCCCAGCGCCCCGGGTGCTGAACCAGCCGCAACAGCGATCGGCATGCTCACGTGTCGCACCTCCTCCGGGCCCGTTCCCGGCCTTCGCGTGATCACCGCCACTACGTCGCCCGATGGAGCATACGTGTTGTTACCGCAAAGTAGGTAGTGGTGTTCTTGTTGCGAATCGGAGACGGCTGCGATTGAAGCCCGGGTCGCGACGGCTCCCTGGAACACTGTGGGGAAGGAAAGGGGCAGGTTGTGACGGGTCGGAGCAGCAATGTCGCCGATCTGGCCGCCGAAGCGGCGCGGACCCGGCCGGACAAGCTCGCGTTGATCGATACAGCGACGGGCGCCACAGTGACGTGGCACGAGGTGGAGCTCGCCGTCCGGGCCACGGCACGCCGATTGCGGGAGGCCGGAGTGAGGCCCGGCGATCGGGTGGGCATCCGGTTGCCGACGTCCGCGGCCTTCGCCGTGGCGTTCTTCGCGGTGCTGCGGGCCGACGGAGTCGCGGTGCCTTTGAACCCGCAGGAGCCCGTGACGGTCTCCTCCGCCCTGCTGCAGGACTGCGGGGCCGAAGTCGTCCTCACCGACGAGCCGCTGCCATCGACCACGACGGTCGAGCCGATCGTCGCCGCGACCTCGGACGACGCCGCGGACGAGGGCGAGCCCGCCCGAGGTGGGGAGGATCTCGCCGCGCTGCTCTACACGTCGGGCACCACGGGCTCGCCGCGGGGAGTGATGCTGTCGCACCGGGCCCTGCTCGCGGGGGTGGAGCAGGTGCGCTCGCTCGCGCTCTCTCCCGTGGAGCCCTCCGACCGGGTGTTCGTCGCCGTGCCGATGTACCACGTGTACGGGCTCGGCCCCGGACTGCTCGCGGCCACGTCGGCGGGCGCGACCGTGGTGACGGCGCCCCGGTTCGAGGTGCGTTCCGCGTTGTCCGACTGCCTGCACCACGAGGTCACCGTGGTGCTCGGGGTGCCCGCGATGTACGTCGCGATGACGGCGCGGCCCGCGAGTGAACTGGGGGAGAGCCTGTCGACCGTGCGGCTGCTCATCTCAGGGGCCGCGCCCCTGCGACCCAAGGTGCTGGCCGACATCCGGGCCGCCACGGGCCTGTCCGTGTTCGAGGGCTACGGTCTGACGGAGGCGGCCCCGGTCGTGACGTCCACGCTGGCCACGGGTTACGCCAAACCGGGGTCCGTGGGCAGGCCGTTGCCCGGTGTCGAGGTGCGGTTGGTGGGCGACGACGCCGGGAGCGGGGTCCCGACCGATCCGGAGGACCCCGACGACACGTTCGACGACGCCGACGGCACGGGACTGGTGGAGATCCGGGGTGCCAACCTGTTCTCCGGCTACTGGCCCGACGGCGACCACGGCCCGGATGCCGACGGCTGGTTCCGGACCGACGACGTCGGCTACCTCGACACCGACGGTGACCTGCACCTCGTGGACCGCGCGGGCGATTTGGTGATCGTCAACGGTTTCAACGTCTACCCGCGCGAGGTCGAGAACGTGATCTCGGAGCTGCCGCAGGTACGCGAGGTCGCCGTGGTGGGGGTGCTCGACAACCGCACCGGCGAGGCGGTGAAGGCCGTGGTCGTGCCCGAGCCGGGCGCGGCGCTGTCCGAACACCAGGTGATCGAGCACTGCGCCGCGCGACTGGCGGGTTACAAGGTGCCCGCGGTGGTGTCGTTCGCCGACGCGTTGCCGCACTCGGCGATCGGCAAGGTGCGCCGGGTCGGTCTCCGGGACGCGGGGGCGGTGGGCGAGGATGAGGGGCATGCCTGAGTCCCAGCACACCGTTGTCGTGATGACGCGCGTCGGGTGTTCGGCGTGCGAGCGGGCCGAGCAGGACGTGGAGCGGATCTGCGCCGAACTCGGGGTGCCGTGGTCGACGGCCGACGTGGACACCGACCCCGAGTGGCGAGCGGAGTACGGCGACCGGGTTCCGGTGATCCTCGTGGACGGTGCCGAGCACGGCTACTGGTCGGTGGACGAGGAGCGCCTGAGGGCGGCCCTGCGCGCGTGAGGTGAGTCCTCACACGTTCGTGAGCGTGAGGGGTGTGGCCTGCGTCAACGTCCCTACCAGGCGCTTTGTGCCTACGTTCACAAGTGGCTACCGTAGTGCCATTGCCGCGCGGCGCCCGTATCGAACACCATCGTGCCCGCTCGGTCAAGAGTTGATTTTTTCGACATCTGGTGACAGGAGTCCAGCGTGGTGGCACAGCGCGGCCGGCGCAATGGGCCCGCACCCGAGCCCGAACGGGCCGCCGACGCCTTGACCGAATCGGTGGCGGAGAACGGAACCGGGCAGGCCGGAGCGGGGTCCGGGGCAGCGGCCTCGGGTACCGCCCGCGCGATCCCGGAAGCGGCCGTCGCCCGACTCGCCGTCTACCTGCGGGTGCTCTCCGCGATGGCCGAGCAGGGCGCGACCACGGTGTCCAGTGAGGAGTTGTCGGCCGCGGCCGGGGTGAACTCCGCGAAACTGCGCAAGGACCTGTCGTACATCGGTTCGTATGGCACGCGCGGTGTCGGCTACGAGGTCCAGGTCCTGATCGGGCAGATCGAGCGGACCCTCGGGTTGACCCGCAAGCACAAGGTCGCGGTCGTGGGAATCGGTAACCTGGGCCATGCGTTGGCAAATTACGGTGGCTTTCCCGGACGGGGTTTCCCCGTCGAGGCCCTGTTCGACATCGACCCCGATCTGATCGGGGTCCCGGTGGGCGGCGTGCCGGTGTCACACCTGGACGACATTCCTCGGGTGTGCGCCGAGCGAGACATCTCCATAGGCGTCATCGCGACACCGCCGACCGCGGCGCAATCGGTGTGCGACCGGCTCGTGGCCGGCGGAGTCCAGTGCATCCTGAACTTCGCCCCCGTGGTCCTGCAGGTGCCCGAACATGTCGAGGTACGAAAGGTCGACCTGGCGGTGGAGTTGCAGATCTTGTCCTTCCACGTGGCGCGGAGGATGGCCGGCGAGCCGGAGAGCCGCACGAGCGACGGCGAAGCCGACGGCACGAAGGATGTGGTGGTGTCCTGATGAGCGTTCTCGCGATCGGGTTGTCGCATCGCACGGCGGATATCGCGACGCTGGAGCGGGTCGCCGTGCCCGCCGCCGAGGTCGAGAAGGTGCTGCACGAACTCCAGCAGGCGGACGACGTGTCCGAGGTCATGCTGCTGTCCACGTGCAACCGCATCGAGGTCTACGCCGTCGTCGAGACGTTCCACGGTGGTCTGTCCGACATCGCCGAGGTGCTCGCCAGGCAGGCGGGCATGGAGGCCTCGCAGCTCTACGACCACTTCTACGTGCACTACGCGGGTGCCGCCGTCGAGCACGTGTTCTCGGTGGCCTCGGGGCTGGACTCGATGGTCGTCGGGGAGACCCAGATCCTCGGTCAGGTGCGTGCGGCCTACGCCACGGCGCGGGAGGCGGGCACGGTCGGTAGCACGCTGCACGAGCTGGTGCAGACGACGTTGCGCGTCGGCAAGCGGGTGCACAGTGAGACCGGTCTGGACCGACTCGGTGCCTCGGTGGTGTCCGAGGCGCTGGCCGCGGCCGGGGAGTTGGCCGGGAAGCGGGCGCTCGTCGTCGGAGCAGGGTCGATGGGGGCGTTGTCGGCGTCGCAGCTCCGCAAGGCGGGAGTCGCCGAGATCGCCGTGGCCAACCGTACGGCCGAGCGGGCGGCGAGGCTGGCGGCCTCCATCAGCGAGCAGGGCGTGGCGGCCCGGTCCGTCCCGATGGCCGAGCTGGCCGACGAGGTGGGGCGTGCCGACGTGGTCGTGGTGTGTACCGGAGCCAAGACGCCCGTCCTGGGCGCCGAGCACGTCGTGCCGCGTGCCGACCGGCCCGTGGTGATCTGCGACCTCGGGCTGCCGAGGGACGTCGAGCCCGAGGTCGAGGACATCCCCGGCGTCACGCTGGTGGACCTGGAGACGGTGCGCAAGCGCATGGCCGAGTCCGGTACGGCCACCACCGAGAAACAGCTCGCCAAGGCGTCCGGCATCGTCCTCGACGAGGTGCGGGCCTACCTGGCGAGCCAGCGCAGCGCCGCGGTGACACCCACGGTGACGGCGTTGCGCAAGCGCGCGGCCGAGGTGGTGGACGCCGAGCTGCTCCGGCTCGATCGGCGGCTGCCCGACCTCGATCCCGGCGTCCGCGACGAGCTGGGCCGGACGGTCCGGCGGGTCGTGGACAAACTGCTGCACGCCCCGACCGTGCGCGTCAAGCAACTCGCTGCCGAGAAGGCCGATACCGATTACGCCAACGCACTGCGGGAGTTGTTCGGACTCGACCCGCAGGTGCCCACCGTGGTGTCGAGCCCGTCGGCGGTGTTCAAGCACGAGCAGATCGACGGTGAACGAAGTGACTGACCAGGCTCGCACGAACGTCGGCAGGACCCTCCGCATCGGTACGCGCGGAAGCAGACTCGCGATGGCCCAGACCGGTACCGTCGCGAAGATGCTGGAGGAGGCGGGTTACGAGGTCGAGCTCGTCCCCGTGGCCACACCGGGCGACCAGTCGTCCGCGCCGATCGCCGAGATCGGGGTGGGCGTGTTCACCTCCGCGGTGCGTCGGGCACTGCTGGACGGCGAGGTCGACATCGCGGTGCACTCCTTCAAGGACCTGCCCACGGCCCCGGAGCCCGGTATCGTCCTCGCGGCCGTGTCGAAGCGCGAGGACCCGCGCGACGTGCTGGTGGCGCGGGACGGGCTCACTCTGGGAGAGTTGCCACCGGGTTCCACCGTCGGAACGGGTTCGCCGCGGCGGATCACCCAGCTCCGGGCGCTCGGGCTCGGACTGAACGTGGTACCGATCCGTGGCAACATCGACAGGCGGCTCGGCATGGTGGAGTCGGGGGAACTCGACGCCATCGTGTTGGCTCGGGCCGGTCTGGCGCGTACGGACCGACTCGAGTTGATCACCGAGACCCTCGATCCCGTCCAGATGCTTCCCGCGCCCGCGCAAGGCGCACTGGCTGTCGAGACCCGCGTCGAGGACGTGGACACCGAACGCCTGCTCCGGTCGATCGTGGACGACGAGGCGACGCGGGCGGCCGTGACGGCCGAGCGGGCGCTGCTCGCGGAGCTGGAGGCGGGGTGCAGCGCGCCCGTGGGTGCGCTGGCCGAGGTAGTCGAGGATCTGAACAGCGAAGGGGCTGTGGTCGAACGACTCTCGATGCGGGGCGTGGCCGCCACCGCGATCGAGGGTGACGCCGTGCGGATCCTGCGGGCGTCGGCGACCGCCGACAAGTCCGAGGCCGAGAAACTCGGCCGCATGGTGGCCGCCGAGCTGCTCGATCTCGGTGCCGGCGCCCTGGTGCGCTGACATTTTCCGAAGAAGGAAGAACGAACGCTCGACCGTGCCAAGCGCGGTTGACGACGAGGAGAGACGACGTAATGACCCGCGCACGCAAAACCACGGGGCGTGTCGCTTTCGTGGGCTCGGGCCCCGGTGACACCGGGCTGTTGACGGTCCGGGCCCAGGAGCTGCTCGCGAAGGCCGACCTCGTGGTCACCGACCCCGATGTGCCTTCCGGTGTGCTCGCCTTCGCCGGTGCCGACGCCGAGGTGCGCCCCGCCGTGGGCGACCCGGGGGACGTCGCCAAGGATCTGGCCGCCGAGGCCAAGGCGGGCAGGCTGGTGCTGAGGTTGACGGCCGGGGACCCGTTGACCCAGCAGGCGATCGTGGCCGAGGTACAGGCGGTGGCGCGTACCAGCGCGGTGTTCGACGTGGTGCCCGGTGTGTCCGCGGGTACGGCGGTCCCCGCGTACGCGGGTGTGGCGCTCGGTGCCGCGCACGCCGAGGTGGACCTGCGGGCGGGCGAGGTCGACTGGGCGAAGCTCGCGGCCACGCCCGGTGCCATCGTGCTGCACGCGACGTCCAGCCACCTGGCGGAGGCGGCGTCGGAGCTGGTCGAGCACGGGCTTGCGGCACAGACGCCGGTCGCGGTGACCTCCAACGGCACCAGCAACACGCAGCGCACGCTCGACTCCACGCTGGCCACGCTCGCCGCCGACGCGGGTGAGCTCGTGGGTCCGCTGGTGGTCACCATCGGCGAGGCCGTGAGCAACCGCCAGAAGCTGTCGTGGTGGGAGTCGCGTGCCCTCTACGGCTGGAAGGTCCTGGTGCCGCGCACCAAGGAGCAGGCGGGCGACATGGCCGAGCGGCTCCGCAGCCACGGCGCCACCTCCCACGAGGTGCCCACCATCTCGGTGGAGCCCCCGCGCAGCCCCGCGCAGATGGAGCGCTCGGTGAAGGGCCTCGTCGACGGCCGCTACCAGTGGATCGTGTTCACCTCGGCCAACGCCGTGCGCGCGGTGTGGGAGAAGTTCGGCGAGTTCGGCCTCGACGCCAGGGCGTTCTCCGGTGTCAAGATCGCCTGCGTCGGCGAGTCGACCGCCGCGAAGGTGCGTTCGTTCGGCATCATCCCGGAACTCGTGCCCAGCGGTGAGCAGTCGAGCGAGGGCCTGCTGCAGGAGTTCCCGCCCTACGACGACGTGCTCGACCCGGTCAACCGCATCCTGCTGCCGAGGGCCGACATCGCCACCGAGACGCTGTCGGCGGGGCTGCAGGAGCGCGGCTGGGAGGTCGACGACGTGACGGCCTACCGCACCGTCCGGGCCGCTCCGCCGCCCGCCGAGACCCGCGAGATGATCAAGACCGGTGGTTTCGACGCGGTGTGCTTCACCTCGTCGTCCACGGTCCGCAACCTGGTCGGCATCGCGGGCAAGCCGCACGCGCGCACGCTCGTGGCGTGCATCGGCCCGAAGACCGCGGAGACCGCCACGGAGTTCGGGCTCCGTGTGGACGTGCGGCCCGAGAAGCCCAACGCGGTGATGCTCGTGGACGCTCTCGCCGAGCACGCGGCCAAGCTGCGTGCCGAGGGCGCCCTGCCGCCGCCGCGCAAGGCCAAGCGGACCCGCCGCTCCTGATCCCGGCGTGAAGGCCACCCATTCCGGACGGGATGGGTGGCCTTCGTCGTGTCCGTGGTCGGCGGGCGTTTCCGGGCCTACCGCGGGGTAAGCTCGGGAGGGTGTTTCCGGAGCATCGTCCCCGTCGGTTGCGCACCACTCCCGCCATGCGTCGCCTGGTGAGTGAGACCACGCTGCGACCGCGTCAGTTGATCCTGCCCCTGTTCGTCGCCGAGGGCGCCACGGAGCCACGGCCCATCTCCAGCATGCCCGGCGTCGTGCAACACACCCGCGAAACCCTGCGCAAGGCCGCCGCCGAGGCGGTGGAGGCCGGGGTGGGCGGCTTGATGCTGTTCGGAATCCCGGCGAAGCGCGACGCCGTGGGCAGTGCCGCCACCGACCCCGACGGCATTCTCAACGTCGCCCTGCGCGATCTTCGTGCCGACCTCGGCGACGACACCGTGCTGATGGCGGACACCTGTCTCGACGAGTTCACCGACCACGGCCACTGCGGGGTTCTCGACTCGTCCGGTGTCGTCGACAACGACGCCACGCTGGAGCGCTACGCCGAGATGGCGCTCGCGCAGGCGGAGGCCGGGGCCCACATGCTGGGGCCGAGCGGGATGATGGACGGTCAGGTCGGGGTCATCCGCCGGGCCCTCGACGACGCCGGGTACACCGACACCGGCATCCTCGCCTACTCGGCGAAGTATGCGAGCGCCTTCTACGGGCCGTTCCGCGAGGCCGTCGACTCGCAGCTCGCCGGCGACCGCAAGACCTACCAGCAGGACCCCGCCAACGCGCGGGAGGCGCTGCGGGAGATCGAGCTGGACGTCGCCGAGGGCGCCGACGCGATCATGGTGAAGCCCGCGCTGGCCTACCTCGACGTGGTGAAGGCCGCGGCGGAGGTCTCCCCGGTGCCGGTGGCGGCCTACAACATTTCCGGTGAGTACTCGATGATCGAGGGCGCCGCCGCCAACGGCTGGATTGACCGGCGGAGCACGATCCTGGAGGTGCTCACCTCGATCCGCAGGGCGGGTGCCGATCTCGTCCTCACGTACTGGGCGGCTGAAGTGGCTTCCTGGCTGGACTAGGCTCGGAACTGTGACTGAGTCAGGCGAATCGGACGGCGCGTCGGAGCGCCGGGAGTCGGACGACGAGCGCCGGGCACGGGGGCTGCCGCCCGAACCGAGCACGCCGGGGCAGCCCCGGAACACGAGCAAGCCGCCCACCCCGGTCACGGTGGCCTTCTGGCTGTACGTGCTGGCGGGAGTCCTCCTCGTGGTCGTGTTCAGCTACACGCTGACCCAGCAGGAGACCGTGTCGAACGCGTTGATCGACCTCAACGCCAACGACAACCTCAACGAGGAGCAGATCCGGACCGGCGTGCGGACGCTGCTGTGGACGATGTTCGTCGGAGCGGTGGTGTTCGCGGTGCTGTTCGCGCTGTTCGGCTGGAAGGCTCGGGAAGGCACGCGGTCGGCGCGGACGTTCCTGACGGTGATCGCCGCCGTCACGCTGCTGATTCAGGTGCTGCTGTTCCCCACCAGCCTGCCCATGGTCGCCGCGTCGTTCTTGGCGGTGGTGGCGACGGCGCTGCTCTACCTACCGAGCGTGGCCGACTACTTCCCCGCACCTCGTAGAGGTCTCGGAGGCGGCATCGGAGGCGGGCGGTCCTGAGCGAGGTCGAGGACGTTCGTTACCACGAGCCCGGCGCGAGCGGATGGGCCCTGACCTGGGGTCCGCTGTTCGCGCTGGTGGGTTACGGCCTTGAACTCCTCTCCGGGGTCCGGTCCCAGCCCGTGCTGTGGTTGGTGGTGGGGGCCGGGCTCCTCGCGTCGACGGCGCTGTGGGTGTACGCGCGGCGCCGTTTCCTGAGCGTGCGGGTGACCACCACCGCGTTGTGGCAGGGCGGCGAGCGACTTGAGGTGGAGCGCATCGCCGAGATCGACGATGTGGAGGCCCCACCGGGGACGCGGGTGCTCGGCGGGGGGCTCGGGGTGCCGCGCAAGTTCGCCGAGGTGCCGCTGCGGCTTACCGACGGCACGGTGGTGCTCGCCTGGGCCCGTGACGGCGCCGCGTTTCGCGAGGCACTGCGCGAGACGCTACGGGACCGAACCTGAGACCACGGATCACCACGTGAGACACTGCCCGCCGTGACCGACGCTGCCGACACCCCGCCCTCGATCGCGGTCCTGGTACGGGACGACCAGTTGCACCAGCCGTGGCGGCTGGTGGTGGCGGCGGTGGAGTTGGTGCTCGCCGTCACGGCGGGGTGGGCGGCGAGGCGGTGTTGGAGCGCGGCCGTGACCACCGTGACGGTTCGCGCGAACGACGGTGCCGAGTTGGTCTCCCACGTGTACGGAGGCAACTGGATCGGCCTGGCGTTCCTCTCGGCCGCGGTCACGGGCCTGTTGCTCGTGGACTGTGCGCGACAAGTCGTGCTCGGGGCGCGAACCCGGCGCCGTCGGAGGCGACGTGTGTCTCGCCCGGCCCGGCCGGCCGACACACGGTGAAGTCGACTTTGCGAGACTGGCAGACGTGACAGGAGCAGTCGAGCAGTCCAGGTCCTGGTTCGAACGGGCGACGGCCGTGACGCCGGGCGGGGTGAACTCGCCGGTGCGGGCGTTCGCGGCGGTGGGCGGAACTCCCCGGTTCATGGTGCGCGGCGAAGGCGCGTACCTGTGGGACGCCGACGGCAACCGCTACGTCGATCTCGTGTCCTCGTGGGGACCGATGATCCTCGGACACGCCCATCCCGAGGTGGTGGAGGCGACACGGGCGGCCGCGTCGTCCGGGCTGTCGTTCGGCACGCCGACGATGGGTGAGGTGGAGCTTGCCGAGGAGATCATCCGGCGGGTGGAGCCGGTGGAGCGGGTGCGGCTCGTGAACTCGGGTACCGAGGCCACGATGAGCGCCATTCGACTGGCTCGCGGCTTCACGGGACGTAGCAAGATCATCAAGTTCGCCGGCTGCTACCACGGCCACGTGGACGCCCTGCTGGCCCAGGCGGGCTCCGGGGTGGCCACGCTCGGTCTGCCGACGTCCCCCGGTGTCACGGGCGCACAGGCCGCGGACACGCTGGTGCTCCCGTACAACGACCTCGACGCCGTGCGGAAGGCATTCGCCGAGAACCCCGACTCGATCGCCGCGGTGATCACCGAGGCCGCGGCGGGCAACATGGGCGCCGTCGCGCCGCACGAGGGATTCAACGCGGGGTTGCGGGACTTGGCGCACGAGCACGGTGCGCTGCTCATCATGGATGAGGTCATGACCGGCTTCCGGGTCTCGGCCGCGGGCTGGTACGGCCGCGAGGGCGTGGCCGGTGACCTCTACACGTTCGGCAAGGTGATGTCGGGCGGGCTGCCCGCCGCGGCGTTCGGCGGTCGCGCCGACATCATGGAACGGCTCGCGCCCACCGGGCCGGTCTACCAGGCGGGCACGCTGTCCGGTAACCCCGTGGCCGTCGCCGCGGGGCTGACCACGCTGCGGCTCGCGGACGAGGCCACCTACCGCGCGCTCGACGCCAACGCCGAGCGGCTCGGTGGTCTGCTCGGGCGGGCGCTGGGGGAGGCGGGCGTCGCGCACACCGTCTCCTACGCGGGCAACCTGCTCACGGTGTTCTTCACCGATCGGCCCGTGCACGACTACGCCGCCGCGACGGCGTCGGAGACGTGGCGCTTCAAGCCGTTCTTCCACGCGCTGCTGGACGCCGGCGTGTACGCGCCCCCGAGCGCGTTCGAGGCGTGGTTCGTCAACGCCGCCATGGACGACGCCGCGTTCGAGATCATCGAGGCGGCGCTGCCGAAGGCCGCACGGGCCGCTGCCTCGGCGGAGCGGCCATGAGCCGGGGCACTCGCACCATCGTCCACCTGCTGCGTCACGGCGAGGTGCACAACCCGGAAGGGGTGCTGTACGGCCGGATGCCGGGTTACCGGCTGTCCGAGCGAGGCCGTCGGCAGGCGCTGCTCGTCGCGGAGGCGCTGGCGTCGCACCGCATCACGTACGTCGTGGCCTCGCCACTGGAGCGGGCGCAGGAGACCGCTGCTCCGGCGGCCGCGGCGCACCGGCTCGACGTGGCCACCGACGAGCGCCTCATCGAGGCGGTCAACCAGTTCGAGGGGTTGAAGGTCAGCGTGGGTGACGGCGCGTTGCGGCAGCCGAAGCACTGGCCGAAGCTGCGCAATCCGCTGTTGCCGTCCTGGGGCGAGCCGTACCTGGAAATCGCCCACCGGATGCTGGGTGCCGTGCACGCCGCGCGGGCGGCGGCCGAGGGGCACGAGGCGTTGTGCGTGTCCCACCAGCTCCCGATCTGGACCCTTCGTCGCTTCCTGGAGGGCAAGCGCCTGTGGCACGACCCGAGACGACGGCAGTGTTCGCTCGCCTCGCTCACCAGTTTCGTGTTCGACGACGAGCAGCTCGTGGACATCGTCTACAGCGAACCGGCGGGAAGTACCGACCCGAGGGTGACCGGCGCATGAGAGCACAGGTGACGCGCAGGATCGCTGCCGCGCTGGCAGCGACGGCCGTGGCCCTCACCGGGTGCACCACCGGTGACGACGCGGTGGTCAGCGGCAGCAGCTTCAGCTTCGTGGCTCCCGGTGGCCAGTCCGACATCTACTACGACGAAGGCCAGCGGCAGGAGCTGCCCGAGGTGGCGGGCGAGGACCTGTTCGATCCGGGCGAGCGCATCGCCGCCTCGGACTACGAGGGCAAGGTCCTGGTCATCAACCTCTGGGGCCAGTGGTGCGGTCCGTGTCGCACGGAGGCCCCGGAGATGCAGAAGCTCTACGAGGAGACCAAGGACGACGGTGTCGTCGTGCTCGGCATCGACGTGCGCGACCACGACCGTTCGGCTCCCCAGGACTTCATGCGCGACCGGGGACTGACCTACCCCTCGATCTACGACCCCTCGGGCCGGTCGTTGATCAACCTGTCCGGCTACCCGCGCAGCGTGGTGCCCTCGACCATCGTGGTCGACCGGCAGGGCCGGGTCGCGGCCGTGTTCCTGCGTGAACTGCTGGCCTCCGACCTGAGGCCGCTCGTCGACCGGTTGGTCGCGGAGAAGGGGGCCTGAGCCGGGCATTCCGGTCATCCAGCTCACTCGTCGTACCGGCCAGTGGGCTTCACGCGGACCGTATTCCCTACGCTGAGGCGCGTGAATGAGCTATCCGAGCTGGCGGCCTCCGGGCCGCTGTTGCTCGCCGCGGGCCTGTCCCTGCTCGCGGGCGTGGTCTCGTTCGCCTCTCCTTGCGTGGTTCCCCTCGTGCCCGGCTACCTGGCCTACCTGGCGGCACTCGTCGGAGCCGACGCTCCCGCGGTGCGGGTCGACGAGGAACGCAAGCGGGGGAGGCTCGCCGTCGTCGGCGCCGCGGGACTGTTCGTGCTGGGTTTCACCGTCGTGTTCACCGCCAGCGTCGGCGGACTGGTGTGGTTGGCCGACGCCTTGTGGGTGAACCAGGAATTGCTGCAGCGCATCGGCGGTGTGGTGATCATCGCGATGGCGTTCGTCTTCCTGGGTTTCCTTCCCGTGTTCCAGAAGGACCTCCGGGTCCATCGGGTGCCCCGCGCGGGCGTGTGGGGGGCTCCGGTGCTCGGTGCCGTGTTCGGGCTCGGCTGGACGCCGTGCATCGGCCCGACGCTGTCCGGGGTCCTGGTGCTCGCCGCGTCCAGCGGTGGGGCCGGGGTCAGGGGCGTCTTCCTGGTGCTGCTGTACTGCCTGGGGCTGGGGCTGCCGTTCGTGTTGCTGGCCGCGGGAGCGCGTTGGGCCGTCGGCGCCGCCGACTGGTTGCGTCGCAACGGCCGCAAGGTGCAGATCTTCGGCGGGGTCCTGTTGCTCACCGTCGGTGTGCTGCTGGTGACGGGGCTGTGGGCCGACCTGACGAGCTGGATGCGTGACGCTTTCATCACGGACAAGAGGCTGCCGCTGTGAGCGAGAAGACCACGACGACCGAGAGCCCGGAGACGACCCGCCCGACCTATCGGCAGACGCCCGTCCGACGGGTGCTGGCGTTTCTGCGCAACACGTGGCGCGGGCTCACCTCCATGCGCACCGCCCTGGTGCTGCTCTTCCTGCTGGCGCTCGCCGCGCTGCCCGGTGCCCTGTTGCCGCAGTGGGACCTCAACGCGGGCAAGACCGAGGAGTACATCGCCGAGCACGGCTGGTGGGGGCGCCTGCTCGACCGGTTGCAGTTCTTCGACGTCTACTCGAGTGTCTGGTTCTCGGCCATCTACCTGCTGCTGATGGTGTCGCTGGTGGGTTGTCTGGTGCCGAGGACGGGCGAGTACTTGCGCGCCCTGCGTGCGGGGCCGGTCCTGACGCCGAGGAACCTGTCGCGGTTGCCCCACTACACCAAGGCCGAGGTCGCGAGCGACCCGGACGAGGTGATCGATGTGGTGCGGCAGAGGCTGCGCGGCTGGCGGGTGGCCGAGCGCACGCAGCCCGACGGCACACGCACCGTCAGCGCCGAGCGCGGTTACCTGCGCGAGACGGGCAACCTGGTCTTCCACTTCGGGATGCTCGGCATCATCGTCACTCTGGCGCTCGGCGCGATGTACTCGTACGAGGGTCAGGTGATCGTCCACGCGGACGGGCACGAGTTCTGCAACTCCGGTGTCTTCGCCTACGACTCCTTCGATCCGGGGCTTCGGGTGGACGGCACTCAGCTCTCGCCGTTCTGCGTGAAGGTGAACGACTTCGAGGCCGAGTTCACGGAAGCCGGCCAACCGATCAGCTACGAGGCCGACGTCCAGTACCAGGCGGGGGAGGACCTGGAATCGGGCACGTGGCGCGACTACCGCCTCGCGGTCAACGAACCGCTGCGGACGGCGGGCGACCGCGTGTACCTGCTCGGCCACGGCTACGCGCCGACGTTCACGGTGACCTGGCCCGACGGCGAGTCGCGGACCCGGACCATCCAGTGGCGGCCCACCGACACGACGACGATGTTGTCGCAGGGTGCGACGAAGTTCGACCCGCCCGGCATTAGCGACTCGGAGGAACGCCGGAAGAACCAGCTCGCGATCACGGGCCTGTTCGCGCCCACGGCGGCGTTCCACGGCAACATCCTCACGTCGTCGTTCCCCGACCTCACCGATCCCGCGGTCGCGATCGACGTCATGCGCGGGGAGCTGGGCGTGGAGTCCGGCCGCTCGGAGTCGATCTTCGAGATCGACCAGCGGATGGTCGAGAGCGGCCGGTTGGAGCGGGTGGCTCGCGAGAACCTGCGGGTCGGGGAGAGCGTCACCCTCGACGACGGCACTCGCATCAGCTTCGACGGGGTGCGCCGCTGGGTGTCGTTGCAGGTGTCGCACGACCCCACGCAGGGTTGGGTCCTCGGTTTCGCCATCGCGATGTTCGCCGGGTTGGGCGGGTCGCTGGTGGTGAAGCGCCGTCGCTTCTGGGTACGGGTGACACCCGACGGCACCGACTCTGATGTCCGACGCTCCGTAGTAGAGTTGGGCGGGCTCGCCCGTACCGATCAGGCCGGGTACGGCGAGGAGTTCACCGCCATCGCGCGGGACATCCTCGAACGCACCTCGCAGGACAGAAAGGCACGCTGATGCCGGTGAACGAGACGCTGTCGCAGTACAGCGACTGGTCGTACACCACGGCCGTCGCGGTGTACGTGCTGGCGATGATCTTCTTCCTCGTTGAGCAGTCGTTCGGCAAGCGCGGACTCCGAGCCGCCGAGCGCACCCGTGCCGGGCAGCTCGTCGGGGTGGGGGGCTCCTCCGCCGAGGTCGTCACGGAGCCGGCCACGGGCAGCGGCACCGCAGGGACCGGCAGGCCGCCGAGGACCCGTACCGAGCGCATCGGCCGGATGGGCGCGGCGCTGGCCATCCTGGGGCTCGCCCTTCACCTGGCGGCGCTCGTGCTCCGCGGCCTCGCCACGAGCCGGTTCCCCCTGGGGAACATGTACGAGTACATCGCGGCGATCACGCTGGTCACCGTGGTCGCGTGGCTCGTGATGATGCGCAAGTACCCCATCCGCCACCTGTCGGCCTTCGTGCTGCTGCCGGTGGTCATCCTCATGTTCATCGGCGGCACGTTGCTCTACGCCGTCGCGGCGCCGGTGCAGCCCGCGTTGCAGTCCTACTGGCTCGTGATCCACGTGAGCGCGGCCGCCGTGGGGTCCGGCATCTTCCTCGTGCCGGGCGTGGCGAGCATCCTGTACCTGATCCGGTCGGCCTACGACCGGGACCCGGTGAAGTTCGGCAAGCTGGCGCCGAAGCTGCCGGCCGCCGACGTGCTCGACCGGGTCGCCTACCGGACCACCGTGTTCGCGTTCCCGGTGTTCACCTTCGGCATCCTGTGCGGCGCCGTGTGGGCCGAGGCGGCGTGGGGCCGGTTCTGGGGCTGGGATCCCAAGGAGACGGTCGCCTTCGTCGCGTGGGTCGTCTACGCTGCCTATTTGCACTCCCGAGCCACAGCGGGTTGGCGAGGCAAGCGAGCCGCCACGATCAACGTGGTCGGCTTCGCGGTCACCGTGTTCAACCTGTTCTTCGTGAACCTCGTCTCGACGGGGCTTCACTCGTATGCCGGAGTTAGCTGACGTCCTCGTGTCGCTGCGGCTACCGTCACACGTGTGAAGCGTGAGGGGGACGCTCGGCAACCCATCGGAGGACTGACGCGGTGACCGCACCCAACGACCGTGGCGGGCAGGATCATCCGCTCTTTTCCGAGGCGAGCACGGACTCCGCTCCCCACCCGGCGCCGCCGGCCTGGCAGGGCCCGCCTTCCGGGTGGCAGGGGGCCGTGCCGCCCGTCGCCTCGCACACCCAGTTCGGCGCGCAGGGCGGACAACCCCTGCCGCAGCCGCAGTACGGGCACCCGTACCACGGCTCCGGTCTCGACAGCGCGCAGTTCGTACGTAAGCCGAGGCGGGAACCCAAGTCGGGATGGCGCAGGGCCGTGTACCTGGCGACGGGAAAGCTGATCAACCCCGGCGAGGGACCCGCCGACCGGCGTCGCAGGGAACTCGTGTCACGGGTGAACCAGCCGCTGCGGGGCTGCCATCGCATCGCGTTGTTGAGCCTGAAGGGTGGGGTGGGCAAGACCACCACCACGGCCATGCTCGGCTCGACATTCGCCTCGCTCCGGGGCGACCGGGTGATCGCCGTCGACGCCAACCCGGACGCGGGCACGTTGTCGCAGAAGATTCCCATCGAGACCACGGCGACGGTGCGGCACCTGCTGCGGGACGCTGACCGCATCACGCGCTACAGCGACGTGCGGGCCTACACCTCGCAGGGCTCCAGCAGGCTGGAGATCCTGGCCTCGGACACCGACCCGGCCGTGTCGGAGGCGTTCTCCGAGCACGACTACCTGCGTGTCATGTCGGTGCTCGAACGCTTCTACAACATCGTGCTCACCGACTGCGGCACCGGCCTGATGCACTCGGCGATGAAGGGCGTGCTCGACTCCGCCGACGCGCTCGTCGTGGTGTCGTCGGGTTCGTTGGACGGCGCGCGCAGCGCCTCGACGACGCTCGACTGGCTGGACGCGCACGGGTACGGCGACCTCGTGGAACGTTCCGTGGCCGTGATCAACTCGGTCCGGCCCAAGGCGGGCTCGGTGGACCTGGACAGGCTGGCGGCGCACTTCGCGGCGCGGATGCGCGCGGTGGTGCGCATTCCGTTCGACCCGCATCTCGAAGAGGGCGCGGAGATCGAACTCGACCGGCTTTCCGGCGACACGCGGGCGGCGCTGTTGGAACTTGCCGCGGTGCTCGCCGACGGATTCGGGACGGCGGGGATGCCGTCGTTGCGTTGAGGAGCCCGGTGAGTCAGTCGCTGGGGTTCTCGTCCTTGCGCTTCTTCTGCTGTTCCGCGAGGTGACGCAGGAACTCCGGGTCGTCGTCGGGGGCGAGTGGGGCCTGTCGTGCGGACACCCCTACGCGGTCAGCACCGAGCAGACGCCACAGGAGGAAAGCGACGGTGGCGGCGCCGATCGCCGCGAGCAGGTAGAGCATGCTCGCTCCTTTCGGTGTGTCGCGCGGATGACCACACTACCGCACCCGAGATTAACCCTTTTGTCCATTGCGCCGTTCGGGGTGTCCTTCGCGAGGCAGGGGACCGGAAAGGCACGCGAAGGACACCCCGGTGGCGAGGTTAGTTCTGGGGCCGCTCACGTGCGTCCGTGGTCAGCTCGGCAAGGAGCTGGTTGACCTCGGACTCGCGGAAACGGCGATGGCCCCCAGGGGTGCGAATCGATCCGATCCGACCCGCCGTCGCCCAGCGCGTCACCGTCTTCGGATCGACCCGGAACAGTGCGGCGACTTCGCCCGGCGTCAGGAGCCGGCCTCCAGTGCTCGCGGTCACTCTTCGCCTCCTTCACTACTCGGAGGTCAGAATCGTGTCACTTCCCCCGCCGGGTACTCGAACGGTTGTCAATGAGTAAAGAGGTAGTAAGGGACAAACGGAGCTGTTCGGGCGCTCCGAGGGTGGGGACGGCCACCGCGTAGCCTCGGAGGGCGTGAGCGACCGCCGATCCGACACGCTTGTCCGTGATCTCGTTCTTTACGTTCTCGCCCGGTTCGCGCTCGTCGCGGTGATCGCGGCGATCCTCGTGCTCGCCAGGGTGCCGTTGCTCGTCGGCCTCGTCATCGGGTTGGTCGTCGGGCTGCCGCTCGGTCTGTTGCTGTTCCGGTCCCTGAACGCCAGGGTGACGGCGGGACTCGCGGCCCGCAACGAACGGCGCGCCGCCGAACGCGCCCGCCTTCGGGCCGAGCTGCGCGGTGAGAGCCTCGACACGGACGAGGACTCCGCGGGCTCCTCGCGCGAGGACGACCGCCGGGACACCGACGAGCAGGAGGGGCAGTGAACGACGAGTGGGTGCGGGAAGCCGTCCGCATCATCGAGGCCGACGCCAATCGCAGTGCGGACACCCACCTGCACGTCTTTCCCCTCCCCGCCGAGTGGGGAATCGACCTGTATCTGAAGGACGAGTCCGTGCACCCCACCGGCTCGCTCAAACACCGGCTGGCACGGTCGCTGCTGCTGTACGGCCTGGTGAACGGCCAGATCGGCCCCGACACGGTGCTGGTGGAGGCGTCGAGCGGATCGACGGCGGTGTCCGAGGCCTACTTCGCGCGGATGCTCGGGCTGGAGTTCGTCACCGTGGTACCGCGCAAGACGAGCCGGGAGAAGATCGAGCTCATCGAGTTCTACGGCGGGCGCTGTCACTTCGTCGACCGTCCGCCGGAGATGTACACCGAGGCCGAACGGCTCGCCGCCGAGTGCGGCGGCCACTACCTCGACCAGTTCACCTATGCCGAGCGGGCCACCGACTGGCGGGGCAACAACAACATCGCCGAGTCGGTGTTCACGCAGATGCGTTCGGAACGGTACCCGGTGCCGTCGTGGATCGTGGTCGGCGCGGGTACGGGCGGCACCAGCGCGACGTTCGGCCGGTACGTCCGCTACCGCAGGTACGAGACGAAGATCGCCGTGGTGGACCCCGAGAACTCCGCCTTCTACGGCGCGTGGCTGACCGGCGCGCGGGACTACCAGACGGGAATGCCGTCTCGGATTGAGGGGATCGGGCGGCCGAGGGTGGAGCCGTCGTTCCTTCCCGAGGTGATCGACGAGATGATCCAGGTCCCCGACGCCGCGTCGCTGGCGGCGATCAGGTTCCTGCGCCGCCACACCGGACACTGGGCCGGTGGTTCGACGGGCACCAACCTCTACGGCGCGTTCACGCTGATCTCGCGGATGCTCGCCCGAGGCGAGCGCGGCAGCGTGGTGACGCTGCTCTGCGACGGCGGTGAACGCTACGCCGGGACGTACTACAACGACGACTGGCTGGCCGAGCGGGGGTTGGACGTCGAGCCGCACCTCAAGGCATTTGAGCGGTTCCTGGACACCGGGGTGTTCCCCGGCTGACGTCGTCGCCTCAGCCCGCGAGCGCGAGTGCCACGCCCGTGAGCACCGCCCACGCGAGCATGGCGAACCCCGTGTCGCGCAGCACCGGGATGAGTTGCAGTCCCACGCGGCCACTCGTGATCGTGCGCACTGGGTTCACCAGAAGCGCGGCCGCCAGCAGGCCCACGAGCGCCACGGGATGGGCGATGCCCAGCGCGATCGTGACGAGGAACGGCACGATGGCGAGGACCACGTAGAACCGGCGCGTGCCCGTGTCACCGAGCCGCACGGCGAGCGTGATCTTTCCCGCCACGCGGTCGGTGGGGATGTCGCGCAGGTTGTTGGCCACGAGCACCGCCATCGAAAGGCACCCGACGGCCACCGCGCAGCCGAGGGCCTCCCAGCTCACCCGCCCGGCCTGCACGTACACGGTGCCGAGCACGGCGGCGAGACCGAAGAAGACGAACACCGCGACCTCGCCGAGGCCCGCGTAGCCGTACGGCCGGGAACCTCCGGTGTAGAACCACGCCCCGGCAATGCACGCGGCCCCGACCAGCAGCAGCCACCACTCGCCCGTCACCAGGACGAGCACGAGGCCGAACACCGCCGCCACCGCGAACGACGTCAGCGCCGCGGCCAGCACGGTCTTCGCGGACGCGGCCCCCGAGCCCACCAACCGGAGCGGCCCCACCCGCTCGGCGTCGGTGCCCTTGATCCCGTCGGAGTAGTCATTGGCGAAGTTCACGCCGACGATCAGTGCCAGTGCCACCAGAAGCGCCAACAGGGAACGCCACCACGACAGCGCGTCGAGCTGCGCCGCGGCTCCCACGCCCACCAGCACCGGGGCCACGGCGTTGGGCAGAGTGCGCGGCCGTGCCCCCTCGATCCACTCAGCGACGGTTGCCATGTCGGTCATTCTTGGACATCGGCGACCGGACGTTCGACGTGGCCGAGCAGAAGGCGGCGCACGGCACTCCGGTCGACCTTGCCCGGACCGAGCAACGGAAGCTCGTCGACCACCCGCACCTGCTTGGGAGCGGCGGCGGCACCGAGCTCGGCCCGTACCGCGTCACGGAGTCGCTCGACGGGAACGTCCTCGGTGGTCACGACGGCGGCCGCCACCCGCTGTCCCCACTCGGGGTCGGGCAGCCCGACGACACAGGCGGAGCGTACCTCCGGCCGCCGGGTGAGCGCGTTCTCGACCTGCCCGGCGGGCACCTTCACCCCGCCGGTGTTGATCATGTCGTCGACGCGGCCGAGTACCCGGAGCCTGCCGTCGGCGGTGAACGTCCCGACGTCGCTCGTGCGGAACCAGCCGTCCACGAACGACTCCGCCGTGAGGTCGGGGGCGAGCCGGTAGCCGTGGGAGAGCACGGCACCGGAGATCTCGATGCGGTCGTCGTCGCCGAGCCGGACCCGCACGCCGTCGAGCGGCACTCCCGCGTAGACACACCCGCTCGCGGTCTCGCTCATCCCGTACGACGGCACGACGGCCAGCCCCGCGCGCTCGGCCCTGTGCCGGAGGTCGTCGGGGTAGGCGGCTCCACCGAGGACGATCGCGTCGAACCCCGCAGCCTCCTCGACACCCGCGTCGAGCAGCCGGGAGAGCTGGGTCGGCACCAGCGCCGTGTAGTGCGGGCCGGGGGAGGACAGCGTCTCGCGGGCGGCCTCGGCGAACGCCTCCGGCCGGAACCCTCGGGAGAGGTCCATCACCACGGGAGTGGTGCCCGCCAGGTGCGAGCGCACGAGCACCTGGAGCCCGCCGATGTAGCAGGGCGGGGTGGCGAGCAACCACCGGCCGGGGCCACCGAGCCGCGCGTGGGTGGCCCGTGCGGAGGCGAGCAGAGCCCGTGTCGACAGCAGCGTGCCCTTCGGACGTCCCGTCGAGCCGGAGGTGGGAATGATCACGGCGGTGTCGGGTTCCACCGGCTCGTCGGGTCGCATGGCGGCGCGGACGGCGTCGGCGGCGGGGTTGCGGGGATCGAGGGGGAGCACGGTGGGGCCGCCGTCGAGTGCGTCGAGCACGGCGCGGGTGAGTTCGGCCACCGATTCGGAACGACCGTCCGACCAGATCACGCGCATGCTTTACGGTCCCTTCACATGGCAGGTTTTTCCGGACTACTGACCTACGGCGCGCTCACCGCGGTGTTCTTCTTCCTTCTCTACTTCGTGGTGAGGGCCGCCGTTCGCGACGGCATCCGGGAGGCCCGGCAGGCCCCGGGCGGGCCCGGGCCGGAGGCCTGACGGCGCGGACCCGCGTGCACAGCCTGCGGACACGCGTACATCAAGTGCGGACACGCGTGCGCAGGCTGCGGACACGGTGTCAGTAGTAGTACGGGTAGTTCGACCAGTCCGGTTCGCGCTTCTCCAGGAAGGCGTCGCGGCCCTCCACGGCCTCGTCCTGCATGTAGGCCAACCGCGTGGTCTCCCCCGCGAACACCTGCTGACCCACGAGGCCGTCGTCGACGAGGTTGAACGCGTACTTCAGCATGCGCTGTGCCGTGGGAGACTTGCCGACCACCTCCCATGCCCACTCCAGCGCCTCGGCCTCCAGCCGCTCGTGGGGCACGGCCTTGTTCACGGCACCCATCGCGTGGGCCTCCTCGGCCGTGTAGGTGCGGCCGAGGAAGAAGATCTCGCGTGCGAACTTCTGCCCGACCTGCCGTGCCAGATAGGCCGAGCCGTACCCGCCGTCGAAGGAACCCACGTCGGCGTCGGTCTGCTTGAAGCGCGCGTGTTCCGCCGAGGCCAGTGTGAGGTCACACACGACGTGCAGGGAATGACCGCCGCCCGCGGCCCATCCCGGCACGACCGCGATCACGACCTTCGGCATGAACCTGATCAGGCGCTGCACCTCCAGGATGTGCAGCCTGCCCGCCCGAGCGGGGTCGATGGTGTCCGACGTCTCGCCGCTGGCGTACCGGTAACCGGACCGGCCCCGAATACGCTGGTCTCCACCGGAGCAGAACGCCCAACCGCCGTCCTTGGGAGAGGGGCCGTTGCCGGTGAGCAGGACGCATCCGACGTCGGAGCTCATTCGCGCGTGGTCGAGGGCGTGGTACAGCTCGTCCACGGTGTGCGGGCGGAAGGCGTTGCGCACTTCCGGCCGGTCGAACGCTACCCGGACGACGCGCTTGCCGGACCGGCTTTTCCTCGAACGGTGGTATGTGATGTCGGTGAAGTCGAAGCCCGCGACCTCTTCCCACTCGGTGGGGTCGAACAGCTCCGAAACCTGGGTTTGGCGCACGCCTGGGAGAATAGGCCGTGTGCTTCCCCCGATCGACGCCCCGGCGTGGCGCAGCAGTCGTCGACGGACTCGGGCGGGTCTCGATGCGGAGGGGGCTCGCCCGTGAATCCCTCCACGGCCCAGGCCCGCGTTCTCGTGGACGAGCTGGTGCGCAACACGGTGTCGCACGTGGTGCTCAGTCCGGGGTCTCGTAACGCGCCGCTGTCGTTCGCCCTCCACGAGGCCGCCTCGCAGGGCAGGCTCACGCTGCACGTCCGTATCGACGAACGCAGTGCGGCCTTCCTCGCGCTCGGCATCGCCGCGCGGACGGGAAGACCGGTCGCGGTGGTGTGCACGTCGGGCACGGCCGCCGCGAACTTCCATCCCGCCGTGCTGGAGGCCGACCGGGCGGGGGTGCCGCTGATCGTGCTGACGGCCGACCGGCCACCCGAGCTCCGGGCCTCGGGGGCGAACCAGGTGATCGACCAGCGCGGGCTGTACGGCGGTGCGGTGCGTTACTTCGACGAGCTGGCCGTGGCCGAGCGCAAGCCGGGGCAGAACGCCTACTGGCGCAGCCAGGTGTGTCGGGCGTGGAACGCGGCCTACGGCGAGTGGCGGTGCGGGCCCGTGCACCTCAACATCCCCTTCCGGGAACCGCTCGTGCCCGACGCCACGGACACCGACGACTGGCCCGAGTCGCTCGACGGCAGGCCCAGGGGCGCTCGCTGGACGGAACTGCCCGACTTCGGGGCGCTGCCCTCGTTCGTGGTGCCCTCCGCAAGGCACGGCCTGGTGATCGCGTGTGACTCCGGGGTGCGGGCGGCCGGGGAGTGGGCCGAGTTGCACGGCTGGCCGGTGATCGCGGAGACCGGCGGTCTCGGCCTCGGTGGCACGACGGCGATCTCGGCCGGGGTGTGGCTGCTGGGGCTGGAGGAGTTCCTCGCCGAGCACAAGCCGGAGCAGGTGCTGTGCATCGGAAGACCCACCGTGTTCCGGCAGGTGCAGCGAGTGTTGTCCGATCCGGACATCGAGGTCCTGCTCGTGCGACCCGACTCCGACTGGCCCGCGCCGGCGCACAACGTGCGGCAGGTGGGGCAGTGGTTCGACGAGCCCGCCAAACCCGCCGATCCCGACTGGTTGTTGCGGTGGCGGCGGGCCGACGCGGCGGCCACGGCCGCGGTGCGGCAGACGTTGGCCGCGCAGCCGTGGCCCAGCGGGTTGAGCGTGGCCTATGAGCTGGTGGAGCTGTTGCCGGAGGACTCCCTGCTGGTGGTGGGGTCGTCCAACCCGACGCGTGACGTCGCTCTCGTGGGCGGGAGCAGGCCCGACGTCCTGGTGCACCGCAACCGCGGGGTCGCGGGCATCGACGGCACGATCTCCACGGCGCTGGGGGCTGCTCTGGCGCATTCGGGTCCCTCGTACGCGTTCGTGGGCGACCTGACGTTCCTGCATGACATCAACGGCCTGCTCACGGGGCCCTCGGAACTCCGCCCCGACCTCACGATCGTGGTGCTCAACGACGACGGCGGGGGCATCTTCTCCCTGCTGGAGCAGGGGGAGGACCAGTACCGGGACAGCTTCGAGCGGGTCTTCGGCACGCCGCACGGTTCCGAGCTGTCGGCGTTGTGCGCCGGCTACGGGGTGCCGCACACGCTGGTCGAGTCGCGCGCGGCGTTGCGGGAGGCGCTCCGGCCCGCGCCCGGCCTGCGGGTGGTGGAGGTCCGGGTCGACCGTTCGCGTCACCGTGACTTGCACGCGTCGTTGCGTGCGGCGGTGGCCGGGGCCGTCGCCGCCCGATAGGACACGATCAGCCCACTTTCGCTCGTGTCCGAACGGTGTCGAACGAACTACCGTTCGTGAACATGCGTATACGAACACGTGTCTGCTCCGGTGGGGTCGCGGCGTGCCTGGTCACGGTGCTGACCGCCACGACGGCGAGCGCGGCCCCGGTGCGAGGGGCTCCCGGAGTCGGCGATCCGTACTACCCCGGCGACGGCAACGGCGGCTACGACGTCACGCACTACGACATCCGGCTGACCTACCAGCCGGAGACCGACCGGCTGTCCGGCACCACCACGATCCTCGCGACCTCCACGGCGGAGCTGTCGAGCTTCAACCTGGACTTCGCGCTGGACGTGGAGTCGGTGCGGGTGAACAACCGCCCCGCGCGAGTCGAACGGGACCCCGCCGACCCGACGGAGGTCGTGGTCGTTCCCGAGGAGGTCGTGGGGAAGGGCGAACCGATGACGGTGGTCGTCCGCTACGCCGACACCCCGTCGGAGGTGGCGGTGGACGGCGTCACCGCGTGGAAGCTCACCGAGACGGGAGCCCTGGCGGTCGATGAGCCGCACATCGCCGAGTGGTGGTTCCCCTCCAGCGACCATCCGACCGACAAGGCCACCTACGACGTCTCGGTGGAGGTTCCCGACGACGTCGTGGCCCTGTCGAACGGTGTGCTCGCCGGCACCAGCAAGCAGCGTGTCGGGTGGACGCGCTGGAACTGGCGCAGCGTCGAGCCGCAGGCCACCTACCTGACCTTCCTCGCCGTGGGTGACTACGACGTGCGGTACTCGACCACCCCGAGCGGGCTGCCGAGCGTCACCGCCTACGAGACGACGTTGGGCGATTCGAGGGCCGCGGCGGAGGCGAGCATCGAGCGCACACCCGAGGTGGTGGAGTTTTTGGAGGGGCTGTTCGGCCCGTATCCGTTCGAGGCCCAGGGCGGCGTGGTGTCGACGGGGCTCGACTTCGCGCTGGAGAACCAGACCAGGCCGGTGTACGACGCCGGATTCTTCAGCCGTGGCTCGAACCTGTCGGTGGTGGTGCACGAGAACGCCCACCAGTGGTTCGGCGACTCCGTCTCGCTGGGTAGGTGGAGCGACATCTGGCTCAACGAGGGCTTCGCCAGCTACGCGGAGTTCCTGTGGTCGGAGCACGTGGGCGAGGGCACGGCCGACGAACTGGCGCGGTACCTCTACGAGTCGATCCCGGCCGACGACGAGTTCTGGCAGGTGCTGCCCGGTGATCCGGGGGCGGACAACCAGTTCCACTCGGCCGTCTACGACCGTGGTGCCCTGGCGGTGCACGCGCTGCGCACGACGGTGGGCGACGAGGTGTTCTTCGAGCTGTTGCGCACGTGGCTCGACGAGCGGCGCGGCGGCCACGGAACCGTCGAGGAGTTCATCGCGCTGGCCGAGAAGCTGTCGGGCAAGCAGCTCGACGAGGTGTTCGATACCTGGCTGTTCACGAAGGGCAAGCCGAAGGTCGGGCCGAGCGGCGCCGAGGTGCGCGCGGCCGTGGCCGAACCCGAGTCATACCGCGAGATCGCTTTCACCCACGAGCAATTGGCAAAGCGCCAGTAGGCGGGTCGATATGCTCGCCGTGTGAGGACGGTCGGCCCCGAGCGCGCCGGGGAAGCAGCGCTTCAGGCGCGGCGTGAGCACGTGTTACGCCTCGGCTCCTGGGGCGTGCTCGGGGCCGCTTCGGTGATCACTCTGCTCGGAGTGGTGCTCGTCATGGGCGCCTTTCGCAACGACCAGCTGATCGCCGAGAACCACGGCACGGCCACGGCCCTGGTCGAACAGGTGATGTTCGACCGCACCCTCATCCGGTACGAGACCCCCGACGGCGTGTCGCACAGTCCCGAGAACGGGGTGCTCTACCCGGACGGTCTGACCGCCGGACAGCTCGTACGCATCGAGTACGACACCACCGACCCCGAACTCGCCAAGGTCGCCGAGCGCACATGGCTGCTCACCCTGCTTCCCGTGTCGACGACCCTGCTGGTCACCTGGCTCGTGGCCGCCCCCCTGGCGTGGTTCCTGCGCTCCCGACTGCGCGCTCTGACCACGGTGAGGGAATCAACGGTCGGGGCAGCTCGCTGACCGGCTCCGGCTCGGTGGCCACCCGACGGCCGCAGCCGTTCCGGAGGAGCCGACTAGACTCCCGACATGGCCCGAGCGAGCCTGGACAAGAACCCAGCCGACGTCGCGGCGATGTTCGACGGCGTCGCCAAGCGCTACGACCGCGCGAACTCGGTGATGACGTTCGGCTTCGACCGGCGATGGCGCGTCATCACGGGTCGAGCGCTCGACGCCCGCCCCGGCGAGAAGGTGCTCGACCTCGCCGCCGGTACGGGAGTGTCCACAGAGGAGTACGCCAGGGGCGGTGCGTGGTGCGTCGCCGCCGACTTCTCGCTCGGCATGCTCAAGGGCGGGCGGCACCGCGGGTTGCCGATGGTGGCCGCCGACGCGCTGCGACTGCCGTTCGCGGACGACTCGTTCGACGCCGTCACGATCACGTTCGGGCTGCGGAACTTCGTCGACACCAAGGCGGCGCTCGTCGAGATCCTGAGGGTGGTCAAGCCGGGCGGCAGGCTGATCGTGTGCGAGGCGTCGACCCCGCCGTTCGCGCCGATCCGCTTCGTCTACCGCAAGTTCGCGCTGCGCCTGATGACCTGGTTCGGCCGGAGGGTGTCGTCGAACCCGGAGGCGTACTCGTACCTGTTCGAGTCCATGCTGACCTGGCCCGATCAGCGGCGCCTGGCGGAGATCATCGCCGACTCCGGCTGGCGTGGCGTCGAGTGGATGAACCTCACATTCGGCGTGGTGGCCATCCACCGTGCATGGAAGCCCAAAGCCGACTCGTAGACTCGCCGCATGACTCACGACGCCCAGGTCATCGTCGTCGGTGCGGGTCCGGCGGGCTCCACGGCGGCCACCTATCTCGCCCGCGCGGGCGTCGACGTGCTCCTTCTGGAGAAGACGAGCTTCCCTCGCGAGAAGGTGTGTGGTGACGGTCTCACGCCGCGAGGCGTCAAGCAGCTCATCGACCTCGGCATCGACACCAGCCGCGAGGCGGGCTGGGTGCACAGCAGGGGGCTGCGCATCCTCACCGGCGAGCTGACCCTGGAGCTCGACTGGCCCGAGCTGACGGCCTACCCGCCTTACGGTGTGATGCGTACTCGCCGTGACTTCGACGAGCTGCTCGCGAGGACAGCCGTCAAGGCAGGGGCGCGACTGCTGGAGCGCACCGCGGTGACCGGGGCGATCACCGACGAGCGCACCGGTCGAGTCGTCGGGGTGCGAGCCAAGCAGGGACCCGAGCGCAAGCCGGTCTCCTACCACGCGCCGTTGGTGCTGGCCTGCGACGGAGTGTCCGCGCGGCTGGCGCTCTCGGTGGGCATCCAGAAGAACGACAGCAGGCCGATGGGCGTCGCCGTGCGTCGTTACTACCGCAGCCCCCGTCACGACGACGCCTACATCGAGGGGCATCTGGAGCTGTGGGACCGCAGGGACCCGCGGAACCCGCAGTTGCTCCCCGGCTACGGGTGGGCCTTCCCACTCGGCGACGGAACGGTGAACGTCGGGTTGGGGATGCTGTCGACCTCGAAGTCGTTCCGCAACATCGACTACCGGGCGTTGCTGCGTTCGTGGCTCGACTCGACGCCCGAGGAGTGGGGCTACCGCGAGGAGAACGCGGTGGGCCGTATCGGCGGTGCCGGTATCCCGATGGGTTTCAACCGCACCCCGCACTATCGCGACGGACTTCTGCTGCTCGGCGACGCGGGCGGCATGGTGAGTCCTTTCAACGGCGAGGGCATCGCGGCCGCGATGGAGTCGGCCAAGCTGGCGGCGGAGCACGTGGTCCAGGCGCTCGCGCGTCCGGAAGGGGCGTCTCGTGAGCGTGCCTTGCGGGGCTATCCGCGTGCGGTCGCGGACCTGATGGGCGGCTACTACCGGCTCGGCAACCTCTTCGCCAAGGCCATCGGCCACCCGAAGGTCATGCGCGCGGCCACCAAGTACGGGCTGCGGATCAGGCCGTTGATCCCCTTGGTGTTCAAGGGGCTCTCCGGTTGCTACGACCCGAAGGGCGGCGACGTCGTCGACCGGCTCGTGGCCACGTTGTCACGCCTCGCGCCCGCGCCTCGCTGACCGACCACCCGGTCAGTGGGAAACATCACAGTACACGCGTACTTCTATGTGTTCCGGGACACGTTCCCGAGTGTTTTGTGCAGGTAGCACAGGGTGTTCGCCCCGGGGGCCAGGGCGGCCGTAACGTCGTCGCGTCCCGAATGGTTCCATCGGGCGCTAGCGACAAGGTGTGAGTTACGTCTTACACTGCACCCATGTTTTGTGAAGGGATTCACAACCCCGCAGACCGGCTTGTGAACTCCTTCACAAGCGGGAATGGTTGCCTCGTTCGTGACAGAGGTGGTTAAGAACACAAAGTAAGGCGGTCCTTACTCCCAGCGGTGTGGCGTAGGTCCCTTAAAGTCTCGCCACGACAGTCAGTTGTCGACCATGTCCGTTACGCAGCGGCGCGTGAAAGGATGGTGCCGCAGTGATCTCCTCGGTGTCCGCGACGGAGGTTCTGGCGCAGGAGAGCGCGGATTCCGGCCTCGGCGTTTTCCTGCCTCTGGTGTTGCTGTTCGGGCTCGCGCTCGCGTTCGCGCTCTTCTCCGTCCTGCTCGGACCACTGCTGGGCCCCAGTCGGTACAACAAAGCCAAGCTCTCCGCGTACGAATGCGGTATCGAACCGTCCCCGCAGCCGCTGGTGGGCGGTGGCCGCATGCCCATCGCCTACTACGTGACGGCGATGCTGTTCATCCTCTTCGACATCGAGATGGTGTTCCTCTTCCCCTACGCCGTGTCGGCGGACTTCCTGGGGTTGTGGGGAGTCGCCGCCGTCTCGTTGTTCATCGCGACGTTCTTCATCGCCGACATCTACGTGTGGCGGCGCGGCGGGCTGGATTGGAACTGATCGAACCATGGGTCTGGAAGAGAAGCTCCCGAACGGATTCCTGCTGACGACGCTGGAGAGCGTGGTCAACTGGGCCCGCAAGAACTCGATGTGGCCCGCCACGTTCGGCCTCGCCTGCTGTGCGATCGAGATGATGACCACCGGTGGGTCGCGCTACGACATCTCACGGTTCGGCATGGAGCGCTTCAGCGCCACGCCTCGGCAGGCCGACCTCATGATCGTCGCGGGCCGGGTCACGCAGAAGATGGCTCCGGTCCTGCGTCAGGTCTACGACCAGATGCCTGAGCCGAAGTGGGTGCTCGCCATGGGCGTGTGCGCCTCCTCGGGCGGGATGTTCAACAACTACGCCGTCGTGCAGGGTGTCGACCACATCGTCCCGGTCGACATGTACCTGCCCGGTTGTCCGCCGAGGCCGGAGATGCTGCTCGACGCGATTCTCAAGCTGCACGCCAAGGTGCAGAACGAGCCCTTGGGACCCCGGCGCGCGGCCGCGTTGGCCGAGAGCGGGAAGAAGACGGAGATCATCCCTTCGTCGATCAAGTACGCGAAAAAGTGATGGGCATGCCTGACGAGAAGCCAGAGACCGGCGGCGAGTTGTCGAGCGCCGAACACAGCGAGAACGGGCTGCGCCCGCAGGGAGCCGAGCCGGCCGCGGCCGCGGAACCGGTGATCGCGGGCCGGGAACGCCGCGGCATGTTCGGGGTGTCGGGCAGCGGTGACACCTCGGGGTACGGCGGTCTGCGGCTGCCCGCGTACTCGCCACCGCCCGCCGAGCGGCCGTACGGCGGCTGGTTCGACGACTTCGCCGACGAGTTCTACGCCGCCCTGTCGGACAACGGGATTCCGGCCGAGGCGATCCAGCAGGTCACCATCGACCGCGGCGAGATCACGTTCTACGTGCGACGCGAGCACCTGGTGGAGATCTGCCGGACCCTGCGCGACGATCCGGGACTGCGGTTCGAGGTGTGCACCTCCGTGTCCGGTGTGGACTACGGCGTCGACGTGCCGCAGCGGCTGCACTCGGTGTACCAGCTGTTGTCGATGACCTACCGGCGGCGAATCCGGCTGGAGGTCACGCTGGATGTCGACGACCCGCACGTGCCGTCCATTGTGGAGGTGTATCCGACGGCCGACTGGCACGAGCGGGAGGCCTACGACATGTTCGGAATCGTCTACGACGGGCACCCGGCCCTGACCCGGATCCTCATGCCGGACGACTGGGAAGGCCACCCACAACGCAAGGACTACCCGCTGGGCGGAATCCCGGTGGAGTACAAGGGCGCGGAAATCCCGCCGCCCGACACGCGGAGGTCCTACTCATGACCACGAGCGACCGCATCGCCGACGCGAGCACCGGCACCGACACCACGGCCGAGGGCGCCGACAGCACCCGCTACGCCGAGCACCGTGACACCACCGAAGGCCGCGTCTACACGGTCGTGGGTGGTGACTGGGACGACGTCCTCTCGGACGCCACCCAGGCCGAACGCATGGTCATCAACATGGGGCCGCAGCACCCGTCCACACACGGGGTGCTCCGGCTCGTCCTGGAGATGGAGGGCGAGACCGTCACCCAGCTCCGGTCGGTGATCGGCTACCTCCACACCGGGATCGAGAAGAACTGCGAGTACCGGACGTGGACCCAGGGCGTCACGTTCGTGACCCGCATGGACTACCTCTCCCCGCTGTTCAACGAGATGGGCTACTGCCTCGGGGTGGAGAAGCTCCTCGGCATCGAGGTGCCCCGGCGGGCGCAGCTCCTGCGAATCATGCTCATGGAGCTCAACCGCCTGGCCTCGCACTTCGTCTACATCGCCACCGGTGGCATGGAGCTGGGGTCGACCACCGCCATGACGCTCGGCTTCCGGGAGCGCGAGGAGGTACTGCACCTGCTCGAACACCTGACGGGGCTGCGCATGAACCACGCGTTCATCCGCCCCGGTGGGCTCGCGCAGGACATGCCGGAGGACTTCCACGAGAAGGTCACCGAGTTCTGCAAGGTGATGGACAAGCGCCTCCCGCTGTACGACAAGCTGTTCACCGGACAGCCGATCTGGCGCAACCGTCTCAAGGGTGTCGGTTTCCTCCCACTGGACGCGTGCCTGGCGCTGGGCGTCACCGGACCGGTGCTGCGCTCGGCCGGACTCCCGTGGGACCTGCGCAAGGTGGAGCCCTACTCGGGGTACGACGAGATCGACTTCGAGGTCCCCACGTCCACCGACGCCGACTGCTGGGCCCGTTACCTGCTGCGGGTCGAGGAAATGCACCAGTCCCTGCGGATCATCCGCCAGGTGCTGAAGATGCTGGAGCCCGGCCCCGTGATGGTGGAGGACCGCAAGATCGCGTGGCCCGCCCAGTTGTCGGTCTCCAGCGACGGCTTGGGCAACTCCCTCGAACACGTCCGCAAGATCATGGGCCAGTCGATGGAGTCGCTCATCCACCACTTCAAGTTGGTCACCGAAGGCTTCCGGGTTCCGCCGGGCCAGGTGTACTCGGCGGTGGAGTCGCCGCGAGGCGAACTCGGCTTCCACCTCGTGTCCGACGGCGGTACCCGACCGCTTCGCGTCCACGTGAGGGAACCGAGCTTCGTGAACCTGCAAGCGATGCCCGCCATGGCGGAAGGCGGCCTCGTCGCCGACGTCATCGCGGCCATCGCCTCGATCGACCCGGTGATGGGGGGAGTGGACCGATGACCACGCCGTCGCAGCAGCCGTCGAAGACACCGGAGCCCGGGGCCCGGCCCGCCGAGCAGACCTACGCCGCTGCCTCGGAGGACGTCGACGTCAAGGCCATCTCGCCGGTCGCCGACGAGGAACCGAAGGGCGAGTCGCAGCTTTCCGACCCGTTCGGCCCCGAGGTCGAGGCCGAGGCGAAGGAACTCGTGGCCCGCTACCCGCAGGCGCGCTCGGCTCTGCTGCCGATGCTGCACCTCGTGCAGTCGGTGCAGGGTTACGTCAGCCAGGAGGGCATCGCGTTCTGCGCCCGGCAGCTCGACCTCACCGAGGCCGAGGTCAGCGCGGTCGCCACCTTCTACACGATGTACAAGCGCAAGCCGTGCGGGCAGCACCTCGTGAGCGTGTGCACGAACACGATGTGCGCGATGCTGGGAGGCGACGAGATCTACCGCACGCTGTCCGAACACCTCGGTGAGGACGGCAAGCCCCTCGGCCACGAGGAGACGGCGGGCGAACCGGGGGAGCCCGGCTCCATCACGTTGGAGCACGCGGAATGCCTGGCCGCCTGCGATTTCGGGCCGGTCGTCCAGGTCAACTACGAGTACTTCGACAACCAGACCCCCGACAAGGCGGTCGAGTTGGTCGACGCGTTGCGGCGCGGCGAGAAACCGCAGCCGACCCGCGGTGCGCCGTTGACCGACTTCCGGTCCGTGGAACGTCAGCTCGCCGGGTTCTTCCCCGAGGAGGAGGACGTTTTCCGCTCCGATGTGGACGGACCTTCCCAGGCCGTCGAGACGCTGCGGGGAGCACAGCTCGCCGCGGATCGCGGTTGGACGGCGCCGATGATGCCGGATGACGCTCCGTTGCCGGAGGTGGAGGCGAAATGACAGCGGATCCCCTGACCCCGGTACTGACGAAGCGCTGGCTTTCGCCGCAGTCGTGGCGACTGGCGACCTACGAGAAGCTCGAAGGCTACACGGCGTTGCGCAAGGCGCTGTCCGGTACGCCGGAGCAACTCGTGCAGCTGGTGAAGGACGCCGGACTGCGGGGCCGTGGCGGCGCCGGGTTCCCGACGGGCGTGAAGTGGTCGTTCATGCCGCCGAACGAGGACAAGCCCCACTACCTCGTGATCAACGCGGACGAGGGGGAGCCGGGCACCTGCAAGGACATCCCGCTGATGATGGCCGACCCGCACTCGCTCATCGAGGGCTGCATCATCGCCTCCTACGCCATGCGGGTGCACCGCTGCTTCATCTACGTGCGCGGCGAGGCGCTGCACCCCATCCGCAGGCTCAACTCGGCCGTCCGTGAGGCGTACCAGGCGGGCTACCTCGGCAAGAACATCCTCGACAGCGGGTACGACCTCGACATCACGGTGCACGCGGGAGCGGGCGCCTACATCTGTGGTGAGGAGACGGCGCTGCTCGACTCGCTGGAGGGACGCCGGGGGCAGCCCAGGCTCAAGCCGCCGTTCCCCGCGGCCTCGGGTCTGTACGCCGCGCCCACCACGGTGAACAACGTCGAAACCATCGCGAGCGTTCCCTACATCGTCAACGGGGGCGCCGAGTGGTTCCGGAAGATGGGCACGGAGAAGTCGCCCGGCCCGAAGATCTACTCGATCTCCGGGCACGTGGAACGGCCGGGGCAGTACGAGGCCCCGCTCGGCACCACGCTCCGGCAACTGCTGGAGCTGGCGGGCGGCATGAAGGACGGCATCCCGCTGAAGTTCTGGACACCGGGTGGTTCGTCCACACCGCTGTTCACCGCCGAGCATCTCGACGTGCCGCTGGACTTCGAGGGTGCCGCCGAGGCGGGCTCGATGCTCGGGACCACGGCCGTGCAGGTGTTCAACGAGACGGTCTCGGTGCCCTGGGCCGTGATGAAGTGGACGAAGTTCTACGAGCACGAGTCCTGTGGCAAGTGCACTCCGTGCCGCGAGGGCACCTACTGGCTGGCGCAGATCCTGGAGCGCATGGTCGAGGGCAGGGGCACGGAAGAGGATATCGACACGCTGCTCGACATCTGCGACAACATCCTCGGCCGCTCGTTCTGCGCGCTCGGTGACGGTGCGACGAGCCCCATCACCAGCGCCATCAAGTACTTCCGCGACGAGTTCGTCGAACTGTGTGAGAAGAACCGGGCGCGCTCGCCCGAATTGGTGGGAGCATCATGACCATCGCACCCGAGGCGGCCTCGAAGGACGAGACCCCGGTCCCGGAGGGCCACGTCAAGCTCACCATCGACGGTGAGGAGGTCATCGCCCCCAAGGGCGAATTGCTGATCCGCACGGCGGAGCGACTGGGCATCGTCATCCCGAGGTTCTGCGACCACCCGCTGCTCGACCCGGCGGGTGCGTGTCGTCAGTGCCTGGTCGAAGTCGAGATGAACGGCCGTCCGATGCCCAAGCCGCAGGCGTCGTGCACGATGACCGTCGCCGACGGCATGGTCGTCAAGACGCAGCGGACCTCGCCCGTCGCGGACAAGGCGCAGCAGGGCGTGATGGAGCTGCTGCTCATCAACCACCCGCTGGACTGCCCGATCTGCGACAAGGGCGGTGAGTGCCCGCTACAGAACCAGGCGATGGCGCACGGCCGGCCCGAGTCGCGGTTCCGCGACCGCAAGCGCACGTTCCCGAAGCCCTTGCCCATCTCGACGCAGGTACTGCTCGACCGCGAACGCTGCGTGTTGTGCCAGCGGTGCACGCGGTTCTCGTCGCAGATCGCGGGAGACCCGTTCATCGACCTGCTGGAGCGCGGGGCGCAACAGCAGATCGGGACGTCCGAGACAGCCGACGTGCTCGACGCGGCTTCCCGGACCGGCAGCGGCACGCCGTTCCAGTCGTACTTCTCCGGCAACACCATCCAGATCTGCCCGGTGGGCGCGTTGACCAGCGCCCAGTACCGGTTCCGTTCGCGCCCGTTCGACCTCGTGTCGTCGCCGAGCGTGTGCGAGCACTGCTCGGTGGGCTGCGCGATGCGCACCGACTTCCGGCGAGGCAAGGTGATGCGGCGCCTGGCGGGCGACGACCCGGAGGTCAACGAGGAGTGGCTCTGCGACAAGGGCCGCTTCGCGTTCCGGTACACCGGGGCGGCCGACCGCATCCGCCACCCGCTCGTCCGCAATCCCGAGACCGGTGAGCTGGAACGGACGTCGTGGACGCACGCGCTGCGCGTGGCGGCCGAGGGCCTGGCGAAGGCCCGTGACGGCCGCGGGGTCGGTGTGCTGCCCGGCGGGCGGCTGACGGTCGAGGACGCCTACGCCTACAGCAAGTTCGCCAGGGTGGCGCTGCGGACCAACGACATCGACTTCCGGGCCAGGGCTCACTCGGCGGAGGAGCTCGACTTCCTCGCCTCGCACGTCGTGGGCACCACGCCGGAGAACGGAGTCACCTTCCGGCAGATCGAGACCGCGCCCCTGGTGCTGTGCGTGGCGTTCGAGCCCGAGGAGGAGGCGCCCGTGCTGTTCCTGCGGCTGCGCAAGGGCGCCCGCAAGCGCGGCACGAAGGTCGTCCACATCGGTCAGTGGACCACCCCGGCGGTGCGCAAGACGTTCGGTGAGCTGCTGGCCTGCGTTCCGGGCGCCGAGGCGAGCGCCGTCGACGGCTTGGCGGAGCACGCTCCCGACGTCGACGAACAACTGCGTGCCGAGGGCTCGGTCGTGCTGGTCGGTGAGCGTGCCGCCGAGATCCCCGGCCTGTACTCCGCGCTGCACCGGCTCTCCGAGCGCACGGGCGCGCCCATCGTGTGGGTCCCCCGGAGGGCAGGGGAGCGGGGTGCCCTCGAAGCGGGCGCCCTGCCGACGCTGCTGCCCGGCGGCGCGGCCGTCACCGACGCCGAGGCCCGAGCGGCGCTGGAGCGCGTGTGGAAGCTCGAAGCCGGGTCCCTGCCCGCGCAGCCGGGGCGGGACACGAACGGCATTCTCACCGCCGCCCGCAACGGCGACCTCGACGGCCTGCTCGTGGGCGGTGTCGAACTCGCCGACCTCCCCGACCCCGAGCTGGCGTTGGAGGCCGTGCGGCGCTGCGGCTTCGTGGTCAGCCTCGAACTCCGGCACAGCGAGGTCACCGGCCACGCCGATGTGGTGCTGCCCATCGCCCCGGTGGACGAGAAGTCGGGCAGCTTCCTCAACTTGGAGGGCCGCAGGCGCGAGTTCGAGGTGACGCTCGACGGCACCGGCGCCCTGCCCGACTGCCGGGTGCTCGACACGCTCGCCGTCGAGATGGACGCCGACCTGTACACGCAGACGCCCGCCGCCTCGGCCGGGGACTTCGCTCGGAGCACGGACGGCCTCGCCCGCACTGCCCACGCGGCTCCCGATGTTCCCGCCCCGACGCCGCCCTCGGCGGGGGAGGGACAGGCGCTGCTCGCCACCTGGCGTCAGCTCCTCGACGACGGGGTGTTGCAGGACGACGAGCCGCATCTGGCCGGCACCGCCCGCCGTGTGGTCGCCAGGATTCCGCGGTCCACCGCGGAGGCGCTCGGCGACCCGTCGTCGGTAACGGTGTCCACCGACCGGGGTGCGGTGACGCTGCCCGTGGAGATCGCCGATCTGCCCGACGACGTCGTGTGGCTGCCGGGCAACTCGCCGAACTCCAAGCTCCGAGCCACGCTCGGGGTGGGACACGGCGCCGTGGTCTCTATCGCTGCCGGAGGTGAACGGTGAGCCCAGCGACCTCGATGGTTCCCTTCCTCGCGCAGGCGCAGGAGCCGATGACGAGGGCGGAACTGCTCGCGGACGACCCGCTGTGGTTGATCCTGCTCAAGGCCGTCGTCATCCTCCTGATCGGCCCGATCATGACGGTGTTCCTCATCGTCATCGAGCGCAAGGTCCTCGGCCGGATGCAGAATCGTCCGGGTCCCAACCGGGTCGGTCCGGGTGGATGGCTCCAGTCGATCGCCGACGCGATCAAGCTGCCGTTCAAGGAACAGATCGTTCCGGACACGGCCGACCGCAAGATCTACTTCCTCGCGCCCGTCATCACGGTGGTCCCGGCCCTGATCGGGCTCGCGGCGATCCCCTTCGGGCCGGAGGTCACGATCTTCGGTGAACGCACCGTGTTGCAGCTCATCGAACTGCCCGTGAGCGTGCTGCTGATCCTCGCGGGTGCGTCGGTCGGCGTGTACGGCATCGTGCTCGCCGGGTGGTCGTCGGGATCGCCGTACCCGTTGCTCGGTGGACTTCGTTCGACGGCCCAGGTGATCTCCTACGAGATCGCGATGGGACTGTCCATCGTGGGCGTGGCCCTGTACGCGCAGTCGTTGTCCACCGGCGAGATCGTGGACGCTCAGGCGAACGGTTGGTACTTCTACCTGCTGCTGCCGAGCTTCGTCATCTACCTGATCTCGATGGTCGGCGAGACCAACCGCGCTCCCTTCGACCTTCCCGAGGCGGAGTCTGAGCTGGTCGGTGGTTTCCACACCGAGTACAGCTCGATGAAGTTCGCGATGTTCTTCCTCGCCGAGTACACCAACATGGTCATCGTCTCGGCGTTCGCCACCACGCTGTTCCTCGGCGGGTGGATGTTCCCGTTCGTCGGCCTGGACTCGCCGCTCAACCAGGGCTGGTGGCCGCTGCTGTGGTTCTTCGGCAAGATGGCGCTTTTGCTGTTCGGCTTCATCTGGCTGCGCGGCACGCTGCCGAGGTTCCGCTACGACCAGTTCATGAAGCTCGGTTGGAAGGTCCTCATCCCGGTCGGCCTGCTCTGGGTGCTGGTCATCTCGGCGATCAGAGCACTGCGCACCGACGGCAACGTCTCCACGGGCCAGATCCTGATCGTGGGCGGAATCATCATCGCCGTTCTGGTGCTGCTCACGCTGTTGCTTCCGGAGAAGGAGGAGCCCGCCAAGGACGAGGTTCCCCTCACCGGCAGCGACTATCCGATCCCGCCGCTCGACCTCACGGTGCCCAAGCTGACACCGCGTCAGAAGGCGTTGCGGGCCAAGGAGAAGTCCAGGAGGGCCCTGGGGTCCGAGGGAACTCGGGACTCCGACGGCCCACGGGAGTCGCCACAGGGAGAACCGGCGTCGGTCAGCTCAGGTAAGGAGAACGCCGATGGGAATGTTTGATCCCATCAAGGGTTTCGGCGTCACCTTCGCGATGATGTTCCGGAAGGTGGCCACGGAGGAGTACCCGGAGGCCGGGGCCCCCGCGGCGCCGCGCTACCACGGGCGTCACCAGCTCAACCGACACCCGGACGGGCTGGAGAAGTGCGTCGGCTGCGAGCTGTGCGCGTGGGCGTGCCCGGCAGACGCGATCTTCGTCGAAGGCGGGGACAACACCGAGGAGGCCCGGTACTCGCCGGGTGAGCGGTACGGCAAGGACTACCAGATCAACTACCTGCGATGCATCGGCTGCGGTCTGTGCGTCGAGGCGTGCCCCACCCGCTCCCTCACCATGATCAACTTCTACGAGCTCGCCGACGACGACCGGCAGAAGCTGATCTACACGAAGGAAGACCTGCTCGCACCGCTGCTGCCGGGCATGGAGCAGCCGCCGCACCCCATGCGGCTGGGTGACGACGAGCAGGACTACTACGTCAAGGGCCCCGAGCTGGCCCGGCAGCGCGGCGTGCCTTCCGGTGAGGCGGTCGAGACGTCCGAAGAGAAGGCAGTGGGATGACCGGGATGACTCTGACGTCGATGACGATGTCGCTGGCGAACGGCCTGGTACTCGCTCAGGCCGAGGTGTCCACGGGCGAGGCGATCGCGTTCTGGATCCTCGGCCCGATCGCGCTGGCGGGCGCGTTGGGCATGGTGTTCGCCCGCAACGCGGTGCACTCGGCACTGTGGCTCGTGTTGACGATGCTCTCGCTCGGGTTGCTGTACCTCACGCAGCAGGCGCAGTTCCTCGGGTTCACCCAGATCATCGTCTACACCGGCGCGATCATGATGCTGTTCCTGTTCGTGCTCATGCTGGTGGGACGCGAGTCGTCCGACTCGGTGGTCGAGGTCCTACGCGGACAACGCCTGATGGCGGGACTTGTCGGCATCGGTGTCGCCGTGTTGCTGGCCTCCGCGTTGACCCGCGCGTTCGTGAACGTCACCCCGGCCCAGCCGCTCGACCCGTGGAGCGACCTGGGCGGTGGCGCGGGCGGACTCGGCCGCATCATCTTCACCGACTACCTGTTCCCGTTCGAGCTGACGGCGGCGCTGCTGATCACCGCCGCGATGGCCGGAATGGTGTTGTCGTTCACCAGTCGGCACAGGAAGGGCGGCAAGCGCAGTCAGCGTGAGTTGGTCGTCGCCCGGTTCCGCGGCGAGTACGAACGGCCGTCCCCGAAGCCGGGGCCCGGCGTGTTCGCCACGTCCAACTCGGTGGCCACCCCCGCGCTGCTGCCCGACGGGTCCGTGGCACCCGAGTCGTTGTCGGAGCTCATCGAGTCCATCCCCACCGCCAAGTTGCAGGCGCACCGCAAGCAGGTGGCCGGTGAGACACGGGAGTCGGGCCCGAAGGCTCTCGTCGGCTCCGACACCGCGAGCAAGGCCCCGGACGCAGGCTCCGACGAGGGGGAGGACAAGTGAGCCCCACGTACTACCTGTTGTTGTCGGCGCTGTTGTTCACGATCGGCGCCGTCGGCGTCCTCGTGCGCCGCAACGCCGTCGTGGTGTTCATGTGCATCGAACTCATGCTGAACGCCGTGAACCTGTCGTTGGTGACGTTCTCGCGCATCAACGGCTCGATCGACGGTCAGGTGATGGCGTTCTTCGTGATGGTCGTCGCCGCGGCTGAGGTCGTGGTCGGGCTGGCGATCATCATGTCGATCTTCCGGACCCGGCGTTCGGCCTCGGTCGACGACTCCAACCTGCTGAAGTACTAGCCTCCAACCACAGGGAACTACCTTGATCGCTCTATCGTGGCTGCTGGTCGCGTTTCCCGCGCTCGGCGCCCTTGTGCTGTTGGTCGGTGGTAACCGCACCAACGCGTGGGGGCACGTGCTCGGCTGCGCGACGGTCATCGCGTCGTTCGTCTACGGCTTGGCGCTGTTCTTCAGCGAGTCGCTGTCCGAGGCTGCCGACACGACGGTCTACTCGTGGATTCCCGTCGAGTCGTTGCAGGTCGACTTCGGACTGCGTATCGACCCGTTGTCGGTGACGTTCGTCCTGCTGATCACGGGTGTGGGCGCGTTGATCCACATCTACTCGATCGGCTACATGTCGAACGACGCCGCGCGGCGCCGGTTCTTCGGTTACCTCAACCTCTTCGTCGCCGCGATGCTGGTGCTGGTGCTCGGCAACAGCTTCGTGATGCTGTACCTGGGCTGGGAAGGCGTCGGCCTGGCCTCGTATCTGCTGATCGGCTGGTACCAGGACCGGCCTTCGGCGGCCACCGCCGCGAAGAAGGCGTTCCTGATGAACCGCGTCGGCGACGTCGGGCTCGCACTGGCGATCTTCCTGATGTTCAAGTACATCGGCAGCACGAGCTACGCCGAGGTGTTCGCGGGCATCGGCGAGTTGTCGCCGGGCGTGATCACCGCCATCGCGCTTCTGCTGCTGCTCGGTGCGTGTGGCAAGTCGGGCCAGTTCCCGCTCCAGGCGTGGTTGCCCGACGCGATGGAGGGCCCGACCCCCGTGTCGGCCCTGATTCACGCGGCCACAATGGTCACCGCGGGCGTGTACCTCATCGCCCGGTCGTCGCCGATCTACAACCTCACCGAGGACGGGCGGCTGGTCGTCACCATCGTCGGCGCGTTCACGCTGTTGCTCGGGTCGATCATCGGATGCGCCTACGACGACATCAAGAAGGTGCTGGCCTACTCCACGGTGAGCCAGATCGGCTACATGATGCTGGCCGTCGGCCTCGGCCCGATGGGGTACGCACTCGGTATCGCGCACCTGCTCACCCACGGCTTCTTCAAGGCGGGGCTGTTCCTCGGAGCGGGGTCGGTCATGCACGCCATGAACGACGAGGTCGACATGCGCAAGTTCGGTGGGTTGGCGAAGAAGATGCCGATCACGGCCGCCACGTTCGGGCTCGGCTACCTCGCGATCATCGGGTTCCCGTTCCTGTCCGGCTTCTGGACGAAGGACGCCATCATCGAGGCGGCGTTCGGCCAGGAAGGTTGGCGCGGCTGGGTGTTCGGCGGCGCGGCGCTGCTGGCCGCGGGCATCACCGGCTTCTACATGACGCGGTTGGTGCTCCTGACGTTCTTCGGCAAGGAACGCTGGCGCGAGACGACGTCGGCCGACGGCCGAGAGTTCCACCCGCACGAGGCGCCACCGGTGATGACCGTGCCGATGATCGTGCTGTCGGTCGGTTCGGTGGCCGCGGGCTTCCTGCTGATGTCGGGCGACACGCTCGCCGAGTTCCTCGTGCCCTCGGTGGGCACGTTGGCCGAGACCGAGCACGGTGCACTCCCGCACACGCTGGTGCCGTGGCTGACCGTCGGGTTGTCCGCGCTCGGCGTGCTGGTCGCGTGGCTGCTGTTCGGCAGGCGCCCGACCCCGATCGAACGGCCGGAGAACGTGTCCTGGCCGGTCCGCGCGGCCCGTAAGGACCTGTACGGCAACGCCCTGAACGAGGCGCTCGTCGCCAGGCCGGGGCTGTGGCTCACCCGCTTCGCGGTGTTCCTGGACAACCGCGGCGTCGACGGTGTGGTGAACGGACTCGCCGCGGTGTTCGGTGGCAGCTCCAGCCGCCTGCGCAGGATGCAGACCGGATTCGTGCGGTCGTACGCGTTGTCGATGCTCGGCGGGTCGTTCCTGCTCGTCGCCGCACTGCTGTTGGTGAGGTTCTCATGAGTTGGCTCGTTGCCCTGATCCTGCTGCCGCTGGTCGGCGCCCTCGCCCTGGCCGGGCTGCGGCACAACGACCGGGCGGCAACGCTGACGGCACTGGCGGTGTCCGTCGTGGAGTTGCTGCTGATCGTGCCGACCTGGTTGTCCTACGACCCGGACGGCGACCGCATCCAGCTCGCCACGTCGGTCGACTGGATTCCCGCCCTCGGCGTGCATCTGTCGTTCGGTGTCGACGGCATCGCGCTCGTCATGATCGCGGTGATCGCGCTGCTGGTGCCGGTGGTGATCGGTGCGCTGAACTCCACGGACCGACTGCCCGAAGGCCGCTCGGTGGGTGGATTCCTGTCGTTGCTGCTGCTGCAGGAGGCGTTGACCATCGCCGTGTTCGCGGCGACCGACGTGTTCCTGTTCTACGTGCTGTTCGAGGTCATGCTCGTGCCGATGTACTTCCTCATCGGCTTCTACGGCGGACCGAAGCGGCAGTACGCGGCCGTGAAGTTCTTCCTCTACTCGTTCCTGGGCGGGCTCATCATGCTCGCCTCGGCCATCGGCGCGTACTCCCTGGCGGTCGACGAACTGGGCGAGGGAACGTTCGACTGGGCCACGCTGGTGTCGGTGGTCAGCGACGCCCCGTTGGAGACGCAGGTCTGGCTCTTCCTCGGGTTCTTCCTCGCGTTCGCCATCAAGGCGCCGCTCGTGCCGTTCCACACCTGGCTGCCCGACGCGGCGGGGCAGGCCCCGATCGCCGTCACAGTGCTGCTGGTGGGCGTGCTCGACAAGGTGGGTACATTCGGTTTCCTGCGCTACAGCCTGCCGATGTTCCCCGACGGAAGCGCCCAGCTCGCCCCGCTGGTGCTGGTGTTGGGCGTGCTCGGCGTGATCTACGGATCGATCCTCGCGGCGGGCCAGCAGGACATGAAGCGCTTCGTGGCGTACGTGTCGATCGCCCACTTCGGATTCATCGCCCTGGGCATCTTCGCGTTCACCCCGCAGGCCACGGTGGGCTCGGCGACGTACATGCTCAACCACAGCCTCGCCACGGGCATGCTGATCCTCGTGATCGGCATCGTGGCCGCGCGCGGTGGTTCGACGCGGATCTCCGACTACGGCGGCATGTTCAAGCTGACCCCGATCCTCGGCGGCATGCTGTTGGTGGCCGGTATGTCCACGTTGTCCCTACCGGGCACGAACTCGTTCGTCAGCGAGTTCCTCGTGCTGCTGGGCGCGTTCGACTCGCGCCCGGTGTACGCGATCATCGCCACGGTGGGCATGGTGCTCGCCGCCGCGTACGTGCTCTGGCTGTACCAGCGGATCATGACCGGGCCGGTGCGAGGAGCCGCGCTCGTGGACGTCACGGACGGTGGTGCCGTGCCGGAGTCCGCTCCGGCCGGTGGTGGGGGCACGGGTACCGCCACGGCGGTGGCCCCGGAGAAGACCGAGACCCGCAAGGCGATCCGTGACCTGTCCGGCAAGGAAATCGCGGTGCTCGCACCGCTCGTCGTGTTGATCGTCGGCCTCGGGCTCTACCCGCAGCCGGTGCTCGACACGGTGACACCGTCGGTGGAAGCGACACTGCAAGCGGTGCAGGAAAGGTAATCCCAGCCGTGTTGAACCTTCATCTCGCCCAGCAGGGACCCATCGAGGCGCCCGCCATCGACTTCCCGGCCGTCATGCCGTTGGTGATCGTGCTCGGCGTGGCGTGCGTCGGGGTACTGCTGGAGGCGTTCCTGCCCAAGCATCAGCGGTGGACGGCGCAGGTGGCGTTGAGTCTGCTCGCCGTCGTCGGCGCCGGCGTGGCCCTGGCGCTGTACCTGCCCGACGCCCCCGAGCACGGCACCACGACGTTGAGCGGGACCCTGGCCATCGACTCGCCCGCCCTGTTCCTGTGGGGCACGCTGCTCGCCTTGTCGGTGGCGGCGCTGCTGCTCATCGCCGACCGGACGGTCGAGCGGGGCGGCGCGTTCGTGGCGGAGGCCGGTATCAGCCCCGGTACCTTCCAGGACAAGGAGCAGGCGCGAAGCCAGTCCATGTCGACGGAGGTCTTCCCGCTCACGCTGTTCGCGCTCGGCGGCATGATGGCGTTCACGGCGGCCAACGACCTGCTCACCATGTTCGTGGCGCTGGAGGTGCTCAGCCTCCCGCTGTACCTGATGTGCGCGCTGGCGCGTAGGCGGCGGCTGCTGTCGCAGGAAGCGTCGGTGAAGTACTTCCTGCTCGGCGCGTTCGCGAGTGCCTTCTTCCTGTACGGGCTCGCGCTGCTCTACGGCTACGCGGGCTCGGTGCGGCTGTCGGAGATCGCGAACGCCACCGCGGGCACCGACCGTTCCGACACGCTGTTGTTCGCGGGCCTCGGCCTGCTCATGGTGGGCCTGCTGTTCAAGGCGTCCGTGGGGCCGTTCCACACCTGGACCCCCGACGTCTACCAGGGCGCGCCGACTCCGGTCACGGCGTTCATGGCCGCGTGCACCAAGGTGGCGGCGTTCGGTGGCATGCTGCGCGTGTTGACGGTGGCCTTCCAGTCGACCCACTGGGAGTGGCGCGGCGTGATGTGGGCCGTGGCCATCGTGTCGATGGTGATCGGTGCGGTGCTGGGCCTCACGCAGACCGACATCAAGCGCATGATCGCGTACTCCTCCATCGCGCACGCGGGATTCCTGCTGATCGGCACGATGGCGCTGACCGACGACGGGCTGTCGGGCACGCTGTTCTACCTCCTCGCGTACGGCTTCACCACGTTGGCCGCGTTCGGGGTGATCTCGCTGGTGCGCGACAGCACCGGTGAGGCCACGCATCTGTCGGCGTGGGCGGGGCTGGCGAAGCGGTCGCCGGTGCTGGCGGCCACGTTCACGTTCCTGCTCTTCGCGCTCGCCGGTATCCCGTTGACGAGCGGGTTCGTGGGCAAGTTCGTGGTCTTCTCGGCGGCTTTGTCCGACGGCATGGCGCCGCTGGTGGTGGTCGGCCTGGTGTTCAGCGCGGTCGCGGCGTTCTTCTACCTGCGTGTGGTCGTGTTGATGTACTTCTCCAGGCCCGCGGAGGAAGGTCCCACCGTCAGCGTGCCGGGCACCTTCACCACGGCGGCCATCACGTTGGGCGTGGTGGTGACCCTTCTGCTCGGGATCGCGCCCACGTTCGCGCTCGACTGGGCGGGCGCGGGCGGCTTCGCCATCGCGTCGTGAGTGGCTCAGTCCAGGGTGGCCCGGAGGCGGGTCACCCTGGACGCGAGTCCGTCGGGGCTTCCCGGAAACACGGTGATGTGGTCGCCGTCGCGGTGCAGCCCCACTCGACCGAGGTCGACGTCGAGGTAGCACACGACGCTGTCGGCCTCGACTCGTTCGCCGCCGTCGGGATGTCGGGCCACACGCAGGTAGCCGAGTCCGTGCTCCGGGCGGGAGAACAGGTCGTGCAGGTCTTCCCCTTCGGGGCCGTCGGGTTCCTCCCGGAGCTGGTGCGTGGGGACTCGGAACGGGTCGAACACCGGAACGTCGGCGGGCGGGAGGGTGTCGACCAGGACGGCGGGCAGGTCACGGGCGGCGCTGGTGTCGAGGTGGACCTGGTTTCCGGTCCGGACCGCGACGACCACCGACCGGCCACGCGCGGCGACGAGCGAGTGGTACTGCTCGTCCCCGGCTCGTACGTGGGCGAAGTACTCGGTGTGGGGCCTGGCGAAGACGTGCAGGACGTCCTCGAACTCGGGTTTGAGCCGGGTTCCCTCGGTGAGTCCCGCGGCGGCGAGTTCGTCGAAGGTCTCCGCTGCCACGCGGTCCGTGGCCGAGGGCGGAACGTATCTGGCGCCACCGGAGAAGATCGCGTGTGGAGTGTGACACCCGATGGTCGCCAGCGCGTCCAGAAACGCGTACAGGGTCAACTCGACCGTCACGCTTTGCCCCGAGGTGTTCGACGTGGTTGCCCGATGACCGGTGGCGCGGTCTTGGGCAGCGGATCGCTGAAGGTGTCCTTCGGATCGGAATTTCTCAGGTAGCCGGGGCGCCGGCGGTCCTTGTCCGCGCCACCACCACGCGCTGGGGGCCCCGGCGGCGCTCCGGGCGTGCCTTTGGCGACCGCGCCGTGGGCGGTGCCCTGCGGGGGTGCCGTGCCGGGGCGGGCGGGACCGTTGCCGAGCCCACCACCCGGACCCGCCCCGCTGCCACGTCCGGGTGGTGCGGCGGGGATACGTTCCGAAGCCGGTGAGTTCGGTGGTGTTGTCGGGCCGCGGGGGACGGCGCGGGTTTCCGAAGCGGGATTGCCGACCCGGCCACCGGCGGCCGGGGGGACCCAGTGGTACTGCGGTGTCGAGGCGTGGGTGTTCGGTTTGTCCGAACGGTTGATCCGGTGGTCGCCGGAGGTCGAGGGCGGTGCGGTGACGGTCGACTCCGACACATGAGCTGCTGCCGCGTGGGTGGTGTCGGTGTGTTCCGACGGGGGCGAGGGAGAGGCCGTGTCCACCGGCGGGCGCGACGAGGACCGTTGTTCGGGCACAGCGATCGGTGGAGTGCTGGGTGGCGGCGCCTCGACTTGCTCGATCGAACCCGGACCGCCTCCCATTGGGCTGAGCTGCTGTGTGGTGCTGCTGGGTTGGCCACTCACGTCGGCCCGAGTGATCTCGCTGCCGTCAGCGGTCGGGGGCGGTGACGGGTACCGGAGAGGGAGGATGCCGGCGTTGGCGAGGCTGGCTTGGTGGTAGGCGCGGTACACGGCGATGTTGTTCTGGACATCGCGTTCGTAGGCGTCGAGTTTTGCCTGGTAGGAGTTGTCGCCGAACAGTTCGTGCGCCATGTCCTCCAAGGTGGGAGCCGGTGGCTGCGGCGGCACGGGAACGACGCCGGCGCGGGCCCTCACGAACTCGGTGATCTGGTCGGTGAGAGAGCGGTTGACACTCCACACCAGCGACTTGTCGTTCTCCAACGTCCGTGCGAGCCATTTCGTGAGTCCGGCGGCGTGGTTTCCCGCGTCACCGTCCCAGCTGTGTTCGATCTCTTTGGCGATGTCCCGTAAATCGGTTGCGAAGTCGGTGAACGCCCGATGAAGTCGTTCGGCGGCGGTCGCTGCTTCGGACAAGCTGCCGGGGCCCTTGCCGCCGGTCACCTGTTCGTAGATCTCAGCGGCCGTGAGCGGTCTTTCGAAAACCATGATCACTCGCTGTTGCTCGCCTTGATGTTGCCGATGACGGTGGTGGCGACTTCGTGTGCGGCCTCGCAGGGATCGATCTTCCCGACGGAACCTTTCCCGAGATGTAGGTAGACGCTCACGTAGTCGGAATCACTGGTGCCGACGAGAACGGGACATTCTCCTTCGGAGCGATTGTCGATCGTGCTGACGGCGACGGTCGGATATCCGTCGATGGGGGGCATCTCGACGAAGAAAGCGTGCTCTTCCCTGTTTCTGTAGATCGCGGACAGGCCCTTGTCGGTGACTCGCGGATACATGATTATGATATGTGCATCGCTACGTATGTCGGAACGCCATAAACAGGAAGGCCCGGCAGCGTTGTCCCGGTGGGATTCTGTTTTGGTTTCGTCTCCGAGGTAGCCGATTATTTGGTCTCTCTTCAATGAGGTGCAGGGCTGCTCCAGAAAGGAATCGATCTTCAAAGGGGTCTCGATCGTGGGGGCGCCGTAAGCACTGTCTTCCGTGGAGAGAAGAGGGGAGACGGAGGTTGCTGAGGACGGTGCCGGAGTGCCGCTTGACTCGGCCGAGCATCCCGCGAGGAGAGCGGTAACGAACAGTATGACGGCGGTCCGGATGCGGTTCATTCGAACTTTCCCTTTTCTCGTCCCACGGTCACCTCGGCGTCGTTCTCGTGGGTGAGGTACATGTCGAGTGCTGCGAGGAACTTGTCCCCCAGGTCTCGGAAACATCGGATCCGTTCTTGCAGGGCGTTCAGCAGGGCTTCGCCGGATGAGCGCAATTTCTTCACGTGCTCCACGCTCGCGTAGTCGTTCCCCGGCTCTTCGGCTGAGACGATCGAATCAACGGTGCCGAACAGGAGTTTGTATTGCGAAACGATTTCCTTTGACTTGTGCGCCAGTTGTTCGAGAACTTCCGGGGCGACAGCGAACCCGTCTCCCCGCCAGTTTCCTTTGTTGGAAATCTTGTTTCTCGCAGTGGGACCCGAGATCACGAGGTCTTCGAATAGTGAGGGTGGAGGCTGGTGGGGGCCATTTTGGGGTGCGCACGCGAGAGGTTCCGTGGGTCGGGTGGTTCTCTCGATCTTTTCGGCCACTTCCACCCCCAGTGTGATGACCTAATGCCGTGTTGTTACGAGACGGGAAACTAACACGGATCTGACAACCGTGATGTCTCTTTTGGGAACGATTAGCCCGCTCGGGTCCTGTTGCTGAGGCGAATGTAATTCAGGCGTGACCCCGCAGAAATTGATCTTCGGTCACGCGGTGAGGCTAGAGGGTGCGAGGAAACGAGTCGAGGGGCCGGATGGTTGTCTCCGAACTTGTCGCTGTCATCCGGTCAATGTAGCACGATACATCAATTTTGTCACCAGCATCACGAAGTGGCGAGCGACCTGCGGGTCATCGCCGCGTGACCTCCGCCCATTAGGCTGGTGAGGGCTGTGAACACAGGGTTGAAAGGGCGGAGCCGACGTGTCAGTGCGTGATGGCACCATCGACGAGTTGCGCGCTGCAGTCGGACTGCAGATCGCGGACGAGGAACTGCTGCGGACGCTCGTCGCGGGGCTGGAGAACGTGGAGGAGATCCTCCGCGAGGTGGCCAGCAGCGACGTCGCGGCCATAGACGAGGCCGCGCGTCACCTGGTGGACGCCGGGGGCAAACGCTTCCGTCCCATGTTCACGTTGCTGGCCGCCCAGTTCGGTAAGGACGGCAGCGGGGAGGCCGTGATCACCGCGGCCGCCGCCGTGGAACTGGTCCACCTCGCCACGCTGTACCACGACGACGTGATGGACGAGGCCACGATGCGGCGGGGCGCGCCGAGCGTCAACGCCCGCTGGGACAACAGCGTGGCCATCCTGACCGGCGACTATCTGTTCGCACACGCTTCTCGGCTGGTGGCCGATCTGGGAACCGACGCGGCACGGATCATCGCCGAGACGTTCGGCGAACTCGTGACCGGACAGATGCGGGAGACCGTCGGGCCGCGCGACGGGGAGGACCCCGTGGAGCACTACCTGTCCGTCATCGGTCAGAAGACCGGGTCTCTGATCGCGACGGCGGGTCGCTTCGGCGGCATGTTCTCCGGCGCCGAGCCCGAACACGTCGAGGCGCTGCACCGGTTCGGCGAGATCGTGGGCACGGCGTTCCAGATCTCCGACGACATCATCGACATCGCCTCGCCGTCCGACACCTCGGGCAAGTCGCAGGGGACGGACCTCCGCGAGGGGGTGCGCACGTTGCCGATGCACTACGCGCTGTCCCACGACCCCGACCCGCGGCTGGTGACGTTGCTGTCCGGGCCTCTCGCGGACGACGCTCTTGTGGAGGAAGCCCTCGATCTCCTGCGCCGATCGGGTGGCCTCGAACGGACACGGGAGACGCTTGCCGACTACGCTCGGCGCGCACAGGAGGAACTCGCCGCGTTGCCGGCATCGGCGGCGAGGGAGGCCTGCGAGTCGGTCGCCGACTACCTCGTCGCACGGACCCACTAGGAAGGCAGCCGTCATGTCCGTTTTCGGTCAGGTCTGGGTGTTCAGTGCGGTCGCTTTCGTGCTCGGGGCACTCCTTGCCTGGCTTTTTCTCGTTCGGCCCGCGCAGAAGCGCATCGCCGAACTCCAACGTCGGCTCGCCGCGAAGGAGAACGCGCCGAGGTCGCGGGCAAGCGCCGAACGAACGCGCGTGGCCCCGCCCGTCAAGGAGAGCGACAGCGACAAGGACCGCACGACGACCACCCCGCCCCCGACCCGGCGCTTCGAGCCCACCGCCGAGCCGCCGGGCGAGGCCCGTGACGTGACCGAACACCTCGCGCCCGCCCCGAGCTGGCCGGAAAGCGACAGTCTCCGGGGCCGCGAGAGCGGACCGAAGTCCGAGATCGACGAGCTGGACGAGGACTTCGCGCGGCTCGACGCGCTCGAGGAGCTGCAGGGCAGCACCGGCGAAGTACTCGGCGACCCGACCGCACCCGAGTCCGATGCGCCCACGCTGGTCCACGGCAGCCACGGTGGGCAACTCGACCTCGGGGCGGACGAGCGCGGCGCCGACCAGCACGACGACAGCGGCGCGAGTCGCCGGGGAAGCCTGTTCCAACCTCAGTCCTACGACGAGCCGGAGCCGGAGCCCCCCGCGCCGGGGTTCGGGGAGGAGCCGGCCGGGCACGACGCCGAACCGCGGAACGAACGCGCCAGCGCGCTGCCGAAGCGGCAACCGGGGCGCACCCAGATGGAGAGCTTCGAGCCGGCGAAGCCCATCCAGACGTCGATGCGGCCGGTCGTCGAGCGTCGCGATCCGCTGCAGCGCCGGGAGCGCGCCGGGTCGCTGTTCGAACCCAACGTCTCGCCGTCCAACTCGGCGCCGCCCGCGCGCGACACCACCACCCCGTCCAGTCTTCCACCCGGCCCCTTCGGGCCCGGTTCGGCCATGCCCAAGCCGGGCGGCGGACGACCCTCGGAGGAGTTCACCGTCAAGGCCAGCGTCACCGCGCTGCGTTACTGCACCGAGGAGTCGCCGGAGTATCCGCGCATGGTGGCCGAAGTCTGGTTCCGCACACCGGCCGACGCCGAGCGGGTCGGTTTCCGCCCGCTGTAGCAGCCCGCACACGACGAAGGGGCACCCACGCCACGTGCGCGAGGGCGCCCCTTCGTCGTGGTTCGGAAGTCAGTCCACCGTCCAGGTGTCCTTGCCGGTGAGCAGGGCCTGCAAGTCGGCGGGCTTGGCACGGGCCGCCTCCTCCACCTGAGCACGGGCGAGGTCGTCGTAGGTGGGACGACTGACCTGCCGGAAGATGCCCGTGGGCGTGTAATTGAGGTGTTCGTCGCTCAGGCGCGACAGCGCGAATGCGTACGAGCTGTCGGCGATGGTCGGGTCGTGGACGACGAGGTTCTCCTCGCCGAGCTCGGAGACCTTGCCGACCTCCAGCCCACCCCAGCCGGAGCGGCCGACGCCGAACTCGCCCTCGGGGCCGAACCGGATCGGCTCGCCCGGCACGAGGGGAATGAGGCGGCGGGACGCCTCGTCGGCGTCCTTGAGCACGTCGAACGCGCCGTCGTTGAAGATCGGGCAGTTCTGGTAGATCTCCACGAACGCCGAGCCGCGGTGCTGCGCCGCGGCCGTGAGCACCTCGGTGAGCCCCTTGCGGTCGGAGTCGAGGGCGCGTCCCACGAACGTTGCCTCGGCGCCCACCGCGAGCGAGACCGGGTTGAACGGCGTGTCCAGCGATCCCATGGGAGTGGACTTGGTGATCTTTCCCGATTCGCTGGTGGGCGAGTACTGGCCTTTCGTCAACCCATAGATGCGGTTGTTGAACAACAGGATCTTCAGGTTGACGTTGCGGCGCAGCGCGTGGATGAGGTGGTTGCCGCCGATGGACAGCGCGTCGCCGTCGCCGGTAACGACCCACACCGAGAGGTCGGGGCGGGTGGTGGCCAGCCCGGTCGCGATGGCCGGGGCCCGACCGTGGATCGAGTGCATCCCGTAGGTGTTCATGTAGTACGGGAAGCGGCTCGAACACCCGATGCCGGAGACGAAGACGATGTTCTCACGCTTCAGACCGAGCGTGGGCAGGAAGGACTGGATGGTGTTGAGCACGACGTAGTCGCCGCAGCCGGGGCACCACCGGACCTCCTGGTCGGACTTGTAGTCCTTGGCCTTCTGCTTCTCGTCGGTCGTGGGGACGAGGTCGAGCCCGCCGAGGGCCGGCAGACCCAGGTCGACTTGGGTCACTTGACCACGGCCTCCTTGTTCGCTGTGCGGTCGGCGATGTCGGTGAACACGTGCTCCAGTTCCTCCGCCTTGAACGGAAGACCCGCGATCTTGGTGTGTGAGTGGATGTCTACGAGGTACTTCGCGCGCAGCAACGTCGCGAGCTGCCCCATGTTCATCTCGGGCACGATCACGGTGTCGTACGAGCGCAGCACCTCGCCCAGGTTCGCGGGGAGCGGGTTGAGATGGCGCAGGTGGGCCTGCGCGATCGGGATGCCCTTGCGGCGGACCCTGCGACAGGCGGCGCCGATGGGGCCGTAGGTGGAGCCCCAGCCGAGCGCCAGCACACGGGCCTGACCGTTGCTGGGGTCGTCGACCTCGACGTCGGGGACGTCGATGCCGTCCACCTTGGCCTGGCGCAGCCGCACCATCTTGTCGTGGTTGGCGGGGTCGTACGAGATGTTGCCCTTGCCGTCGGCCTTCTCCAGACCGCCCACGCGGTGTTGCAGACCCGGCGTGCCCGGAATGGCCCACTCGCGCGCGAGGGTCTCGGGGTCACGTACGTACGGCCAGAACTCCTCGGAGCCGTCGGGCGCGTTGGGCTTGTCCGCGAACTTCACCCGCAGGTCGGGCAGTTTCTCGACGTCGGGGACAAGCCACGGCTCGGAGCCGTTGGCGATGGCCCCGTCGGACAGCAGCAGCACCGGCGTGCGGTAGGTCAGGGCGATACGGGTCGCCTCCAACACGGCGTCGAAGCAGTCCGCGGGCGAACGCGGTGCCACGATGGGGACGGGCGACTCGCCGTTACGGCCGTACATGGCCTGGAGCAGGTCGGCCTGCTCGGTCTTGGTGGGCAGCCCCGTGGACGGGCCCCCGCGCTGCACGTCGATCACCACGAGCGGCAGCTCGATCATCACGCCGAGGCCGATGGTCTCCGACTTCAACGCGATACCGGGGCCGGAGGTCGACGTCACGCCGAGGGCGCCGCCGTAGGAGGCGCCGAGCGCGGCACCGATGCCCGCGATCTCGTCCTCGGCCTGAAACGTGATGACGCCGAAGTTCTTGTGCTTGGAAAGCTCGTGCAGGATGTCGGACGCCGGGGTGATCGGGTAGGTGCCGAGGAGCACCTGGAGCCCGGAGAGCTGCCCCGCCGCCACGATGCCGTAGGCGAGGGCGGTGTTGCCGGTGATCTGGCGGTAGGTGCCCTTGGGCAACTTCGCGGGCGCCACCTCGAAGGTGGTCTTGAACGCCTCGGTGGTTTCGCCGTAGTTCCAGCCCGCGCGGAACGCCAGGATGTTGGCCTCGGCGATCTGCGGCTTCGCGGCGAACTTCTCCCGCAGGAACGCCTCGGTGCCCTCGGTGGGCCGGTGGTACATCCACGAGAGCAGGCCGAGCGCGAACATGTTCTTGCAGCGTTCGGCGTCCTTCTTGCCGAGCCCCGTGTCGGCGAGCGCGCCCTGGGTGAGCGTGGACATCGCCACCTCGTACACCTGGAACGCCGACAACGAGTCATCGGTCAGCGGGTTGGTGTCGTAGCCGACCTTGCTCAGGTTGCGTTTGGTGAACTCGTCGGTGTTGACGATCACCATGCCGCCGTGCGGCACGTCGCCGATGTTCGCCTTCAGCGCGGCCGGGTTCATCGCCACCAGCACGTCGGGGCGGTCGCCCGGCGTGAGGATGTCGTAGTCGGCGAAGTGGACCTGGAAGCTGGAGACTCCGGGGATGGTGCCCTGGGGGGCCCTGATCTCGGCGGGGTAGTTGGGCAGGGTGGCGAGGTCGTTGCCGAACGCGGCCGCCTCGGACGTGAACCGATCGCCCGTCAGCTGCATGCCGTCGCCGGAGTCACCCGCGAACCGGATGACCACTCGGTCGAGTCGGTTGACCTCGGTCCGTCGGGCCGAGGTCAACGCGTTTTCCTCGTCCGAACCGCCGAGACCCTCACCGCCGCTTGCGCCTGCGCTTGTGCTCATGGGCCAGCAAATCCCTCTCTCCAGACTCCGGCGCGCGACGCGCTCATACCTCGAGATTACTTGGCCTTCTGCGGCGTCGTGCGCCCTTGTGGTCCGGCTTACCTGTAACCGGCGGTAACAGGGTACCTCGGTTTCAGTTCCCGGGATTCAGCTGCCCGGATGCGGCGGTCGTTCCAGCAACGTTGATAGCACAACCGTCGAGACGGTCCTGTCGATGATCTCCAGCCCTCGGAGTCGTTCCAGCGCGTCCTCCAGGTGATGGATGTCGGCGGCCCGCAGGTGCACGATCGCGTCCGCCGCGCCCGACACCGTGTACGCGGCGACGACCTCCGGCAGGGGTTCGAGGTGCGATCGGATTCGCGCGGGCGAGATGTTGCCCTGGCAGTGGACCTCGACGAACGCCTCCGTGCCCCACCCCAGGGCCTCCGGGTCGACCACGGCGGTGAAGCCGCGAAGAACCCCCGTCTCCAGCAGGCGGTCGACCCGGCGCTTCACCGCGGGCGCGGAGAGTCCCACGACCTTACCGATCTCCGCGTAGCTTGAGCGAGCATTCGCCACCAGGCACGAAACGATACGTTGATCCAACGTGTTCACACGCAACAAATAGCACATAGATGCGCAATCAATGGCAATTGATTGCGAGATTACGCTGCGCATACATTCGATGTATGCGCGTACCTCTGCCCCGTCACTACGTGATGTGCCCGCCGCGGTACTTCGCTGTGGACTACGCCATCAACCCCTGGATGGACCCGAACGTGCCCGTGGACCGGGAGCGCGCGTTGCGGCAGTGGACGGAGCTGCGGGACACCTATCGCAGGCTCGGTCACCTCGTCGACGAGGTGGAACCGCAGCCCGGACTGCCCGACATGGTGTTCGCCGCCAACTCGGGCACCGTCGTGGAAGGCCGGGTGCTCGGCGCAAAGTTCGCGAACCCGCAACGTTCCGCCGAGGCCGAACACTTCCGCCGGTGGTTCGTGGAGCACGGCTTCCATGAGATCACGATGCCGCAGGAGACTAACGAGGCCGAGGGTGATTTCGCGTGGACCGGCCACCTGCTGCTCGCGGGCACCGGGTTCCGCACGGACCCGAAGGCCCACACCGAGGCGCAAGAGGTCCTGAAGGTACCGGTGGTGTCGCTGCGACTGGTGGACCCGCGCTACTACCACCTCGACACCGCGCTGTTCGTGCTGTCGGAGGCCACCGACGACCGGCCCGCGCACATCGCCTACTACCCCGAGGCGTTCTCGCCGGGGTCGCGGGCCGCGCTGCGCAGGCTGTTCCCCGACGCGGTCGTGGCCGACGCCGACGACGCCGCGTGCTTCGGGCTCAACGCGGTCTCGGACGGCCGCCACGTGGTGCTGCCCGTGGAGGCCACGGCCCTGGCCGAGAAGGTCGCCGCCCACGGTTACGAACCGGTGTTCGTGGACATCTCCGAACTCCGCAAGGCCGGCGGCGGCCCGAAGTGCTGCACGATGGAGCTCCGCAAGTAACCCCACTGCCGTGTCCGCAGCCTGTGCACGCGTGTCCGCAGGCTGCGAACGCGTGTTCGCATTTCCCGTACTTCGGCTCCCACTCCCGGCACGCGCGTGCGTACGCCAACTGCGGACACGCGTACGCCAGCTGCGGACACGATGGTCAGGGGGACTTGCGGCGGCGGGCTAGTTTGTTCACGGCCAGCGCCACGGTGAACAGCGCGCCGGAGGCGAGGCCGATGGCGCCCGCGACCGACGAGTCGAGCACCAGCGCCGCGCGGTGACCGATCAGGGAACTCGCCCAGCCGACGGCCACCGCGACGAGCAGCATGGGGCCGAGCCGGCGAGTCAGCAACCGAGCCGTGGCGGCGGGGACGACGAAGAACGTGATCACCAGGATCGCCCCGACACTGTCGAACGCGACGACGGCCGTACCCGCCACCACGACGAGCAGCAGGCGGCCCACCAGCGCGCCCCGCAGCCCGGAGAGCTCGGCGAAGTCGGGATCGAAGGTCGCCGCCGAGAGCGGCCTCCACAGCAGCGCGACGAACAACCCCGTGCACACCGCCGTCAGCCCGGTGGCGAGCAACGACGTCGGCACCGGGGTCCCGAGGACGGTCACTGTGCGCAACGGCGTGAACGTGATGTCGCCGTAGATGGCGGAGTCGAGGTCGATGTGAGCGCCCGAGGCGAAACCGCTGATGCCCAGCACCCCGAGCGAGAACAACGCCGGGAACGCCAGCGCGAGCGCCGCGTCGGACGCCACGACCCCGGTCCGCCGCAGCCACTCCGCGCCCGCCACGCAGGCCACCCCGAAGGCGGTGGCTCCGAGCACGGTGGTCGCCGAGGCGCGTTCCCCGGTGAGCAGGAACACGAGCACGATGCCGGGCAACACGGCGTGGCTCACCGCGTCGGGCAGCAACGCCTGGCGGCGGAGCAGCAGGAAACTGCCGAGCACCGCGCACGAGGTCGACAACAGTCCGGCGATCACCACGATCAGCACGTCGTCGGAGGTCATGCGGCACGCTCCGGACGACGAGCCCTTCGGACTCTGGCGATCACCCCACGCCGGGGCGCGAAGACGACGGAGAGCAGGGCGACGCCGGTGGCGAGCAACACGATCACGGGCCCCGCGGGCAGTTCGGCGCGCCCGGAGAGCACGCCGCCGAGCGCTCCGCACGCGGCCCCGATCGCCCCGGACAGGGGCACGAGAGCCGAGAGCCGCTTCGTCACCTGCCGCGCGGCCACGACGGGCGCCACCAGCAGCGACACCATGAGGATCGCACCGACCGTGCGAACGCCGAGGACCACGGCCAGCGCCAACAGTCCGGTGCTCACCGCGTCCACCGCCCACGTCGGCACGCCCGCGACCGAGGTGAATCCGGGGTCGAAGGCGGCGCTGCGGAGGAGGCGGAAGCCCACGACGACGGCGGCCAGTCCGACGGCTCCCAGCGCGAGTGCTACGGCGATGTCGCGTTCGGACATCCCCGCCGTCTGGCCCAGCAGGTAGTTCGCCAACCCGGCTTGGCTGCCGTCACCGGACGCGGAGACGTGGGTGACGAGCACGATGCCCGACGACAGCGACACCGACAGCACCACACCGATGGCGGCGTCCGGCCGGAGCCTGCCCGCGCGTTCGAGAGCGATCATGGCGAACGCCGCCAGCGCTGCCGACACCGTGGCGCCGAGCAGTAGGAACTCGGGGAGCTTCGCACCGGTGGCGAGGAAGGCCACGGCGACGCCGACGAGTGTGCCGTGGCTCATCGCGTCGCCGAACATGCTGCGCCGCCGCAGCACGGCGAGTGGCCCCAGGGCGCCCGCCACGAAACCCACAACGGCGGTACCGGCCACCACGACCGCGTCCGGGTACGGCAGCGGCAGCAGCGACAGTAGCCCTTCGATCATGAGTCCAACACCAGGGGAGCCATGCCGTAGGCGCGTTCGAGGTTCTCGGTGGTGAGCACGTCCGCCACCGGGCCGTCGGCCACCACACCGCCCGCCATCAGCACCGCGTGGTCGAACCGGTGCAGCACCGTGCGCAGGTCGTGGTGCACGGCGATCACGGAGGCACCTCGATCGCACAGGTCGGTGAGCACGTCGAGCAACGTCGACTCGGTGCGGGCGTCCACGGCGGTGAACGGCTCGTCCAGGATCACCAGTTCCGCTCGCTGGGCGAGCGCCCGCGCGAGGAACACTCGCTGGCGTTGTCCGCCGGACAGTTCGTCGAGTGGGCGGTCGGCGAGGTCGACGACGCCCACCTGTTCCATCGCCTCGGCCACCAGTTCGTCGTCGGTGTGGGTGAGCTTTCGCCACCAGCCTCGATGTGGGTAGCGCCCCATCTCCACCACCTGCACGGCGGTGATGGGGAAGTCACTGGCCACCGAGTCCTGTTGCGGCACGTAGGCGACGCGGCGACGTACCCGGTCCAGCGGTTGCCCCAGCAGCCGTACCCGGCCCCGCACCGACGGGACGAGCCCGAGCGCGGCCTTCACCAACGTGGACTTCCCCGCGCCGTTGGGGCCCACGATCGCGCTCAACGCACCGGCCGGGATCTCGGTGCTCACGTCGGTGAACACGGTGCGTCCCCCGTAGGCCGCGGTGACGCCCGCCATGCTCAACGCGGGCACGGTGTCGCGCCGGGTCTCGGACGCGCGCCGGGATGTCGTGGTCATCGCAACCCCTCCGCTATGCGCTCGGCATTGGCGCGCACCATGCCGAGGTAGGTGCCCTCGGGGGTGCCGTCCGCGCCGGTGGAATCGGAGTACAGCGGAGCGCCGAGCTTCGCGTCGCCTCCTCGGTGCCGCACGGCGGCGAGCACGGCGTTCACCGTCTGTTCGGACACGCTGGTCTCCACGAACACCGCCCCGACATCGCGAGCGGCGACCACGTCGGCGACCCGGTCGATGTCGGCCGTGCTGGCCTCCTGCTGGGTCGAGACGCCCTGCACCGCCACCACGTCCAGGCCGAACGCCCTGCCGAAGTAGCGGAAGGCGTCGTGCGAGGTGACGAGCACCCTCGACCGTTCGGGGACGGCGTCCACCAGCGCGCGGATCTCCTCGTTCAGGGCGAGCACCCGTTGCCGATAGGTCGCCGCCCGGCGGTGGTAGTCGGCGGCGTGGGCCGGGTCGAGTTCGGCGAGTTCCGCGGCGACGGCGTCCACGACGTATGCCCACAGCCGTGGCTCGAACCACACGTGCGGGTCGTACTCCTCCTCGGGGGCCGCGCCGGGCGGCGGGGACAGCAGCAGGTGTTCCGGCACGGCCTCGGCCGCGAACAGCACGGGTTTGGTCTCGGCCACCGCCCGAAGCGTCCGCATCAGTGACCCCTCCAGGTACAGGCCGACGGCCACGACGGCGTCGGCGCGGCGCATCTCGCGCAGATCGCTCGCCTTCGCGTGGTACAGGTGCGGGTCCACTCCGGGGCCCATGAGCCGCACCGTCGTCACGTGGTCGCCGCCGATCCGGCGCACGGTGTCGTCCAGGAACGTCGTGGTGGTGACCACTCGAAGCGGTGCCCCCCGCCCCGGCGAGGCGGACGAGTCGGACCCCAGCGCGGACCCCGCGGCCACGGACACGGCAAGGGTGGCCGCCACGACCAACGCCACCGCCGTGCGCACGTCTCGGCGCCGGGCCCGGCGCCGCTTGCGGGCCAAGGACAACGCCTCGTCGAGCCCCACGGACCACCTCTTTTCGGTATGCCGAAATTCAGAGTAAGGGATGGCGAACTACGGTGTCGCGGTGGCCGGGGAAGCCGCCCCGGCCCGGCACCGTCCCCCGCGGGCACTCCTCGGGTAACCGGCCGCGATAAGAGTGATGCGGAGGACACCCGGAACATCCCCCTCGGCGGACTCGTTCGACACGTGGGGGGACGGTTCGGTTTCGAAAACCGCGTCTCACCGTGTCGCGAATGGGAGGCGGAGTACTTGCACAGCCATCGCAACGGGTTGAAGACGGCGTTGCTGCTCGGCCTGCTCAGCGCGCTGATCATCGGCATCAGCGGACTGTTCGGCCGGGGAGCGCTCGTCATCGGCCTGCTCGTCGCGCTCGCCGTCAACGGTTACGCGTACTTCAACTCCGACAAGCTCGCCCTGCGCGCCATGCGGGCCAGGCCGGTGTCGGAGGCCGAGCAGCCGGCGATGTACCGCATCGTTCGGGAGCTCGCCACCTCGGCGCGTCAGCCGATGCCCCGGCTCTACGTGAGCCCCACCCAGGCCCCCAACGCGTTCGCCACCGGCCGCAACCCCCGCAACGCGGCCGTGTGCTGCACCACCGGAATCCTGCGGCTGCTCGACGAACGCGAGCTACGCGCCGTGCTCGGCCACGAGCTCTCTCACGTGTACAACCGGGACATTCTGATCTCCAGTGTCGCCGGGGCGCTCGCCAGCGTCGTGAGCTTCCTCGCCAACATGGCGATGTTCTCCGGGCTGTTCGGCGGTAACCGCGAGGGCGGGAACAACCCCATTGCCGCGCTGCTGCTCGTCTTCCTCGGCCCCTTGGCGGCGGGCATCATCCGCATGAGCGTCAGCCGCTCGCGCGAGTATCAGGCCGACGCCTCCGGCGCCGAGCTCACTGGCGACCCGCTGGGCCTGGCCTCGGCCCTGCGCAAACTGCAACAGGGGACGCGCGCCCTGCCGCTCGCCCCCGAGCCCAGGGTGGTCTCGCAGTCCCACCTCATGATCGCCAACCCGTTCCGGCCGGGGGAACGGGTGTCCCACCTCTTCTCCACCCACCCGCCCATCGAGGAACGGGTGCGCAGGCTGGAAGAGATGGCGCGACGGCCGTTCTGAGGTCGGCCGTCAGACCGTGGCACCCGCGTCGCGGGCCACGCGCATCACGTACTCGCCGTAGCCGCTCTTCGCCAACTTGCTGCCCAGGCGGTAGCACTCGTCCGGCGTGATGAACCCCATGCGGAGGGCGACTTCTTCCAGACACGCGATCCGAACCCCCGTGCGGTGCTCCAGCACCTGCACGAACTGACTCGCTTCGAGCAGGGATTCGTGCGTGCCCGTGTCGAGCCACGCGAAACCCCGGCCGAGGGTGAGCATCCGGGCCCTGCCCTCGCGGAGATAGGCGAGGTTCACGTCGGTGATCTCCAACTCCCCACGTGCCGACGGCGTGAGGCCCTTCGCGATGTCCACCACCTGGTTGTCGTACAGGTAGAGGCCCGTGATCGCGAGGTTCGACTTCGGCCGGGCTGGTTTCTCCTCGATCGACAGCAGGTTGCCCTCGGCGTCCACCTCACCGACGCCGTAACGCTGCGGGTCCTTGACGGAGTACCCGAACAGGGTGCACCCGTCGAGGTTCGCCGTCTCCTGGCGAAGCATCCCGGAGAAGCCCCGCCCGTAGAAGATGTTGTCGCCGAGGATCAGCGCGACCTGGTCATCGCCCACGAAGTCGGCGCCGATGACGAACGCCTCGGCGAGCCCGTTGGGGCTCGGTTGCTCCGCGTACCGCAGGTCAAGGCCCCACTGACTGCCGTCGCCGAGCAGCCGCTGAAAGTTGGGCAGATCGGTGGGGGTGCTGATCAGCAGGATCTCCCGGATGCCGGCCAGCATCAGCACCGACAGCGGGTAGTAGATCATCGGCTTGTCGTAGACGGGCAGCAGCTGTTTCGAGGTCGCCTGGGTGATCGGATGCAGCCGGGTGCCGCTGCCACCGGCCAGCACGATGCCCTTCATGCGCCCTCCGCGTTCTCGCCGACAGACTCGCCGGTGGGCAGCGTATCGCGGGCCGTCCGTGTCCGTGACCGGTTCGGGGTGAGGTCACAGCTGTCCGCGAAGCACGTCCTTCCAGCCCTATCGCCACCCCGTCGGGGCGAGCACGATGGAGGTGACTGCCGTCGACGAGGGAAGGGCGCGGCGCCGATGAGTGACAACCCTCGATACCGAACCGATGACCCCACACTGCCCGACGGCTTGACCGTGGACGTGATCGAGACGTCGTCGTTGGGGGACCGCAGCTACCTCGCCGCGGACGGGGAGGTAGCCGTGGTGGTGGACCCCCAGCGTGACGTCGACCGGATACTCGCGGCGGCGGGACGGCGGAACGCGCGAGTGGCGCTCGTGCTGGAGACCCACGTCCACAACGACTACGTCTCGGGTGGGCTGGAGCTGTCCCGGCTGACCGGGGCCGAGTACGCGTTGGCCGCCGAGTCCCCCATGGCCTTTCCGTACCGCGGCCTGGTCGACGGCGAGACGATCGAGGTCTCGCCCAGACTTCGCGTGAGGGCGGTGGCGACCCCCGGACACACCTTCCACCACCTGTCGTACGTGTTGGAGAGCGGTGAGGGGCCGGTGGGGGTGTTCACCGGTGGCTCCCTGCTGTACGGCACCACGGGGCGCACCGATCTGCTGGGAAAACAGCACAGTGAGGAACTCGCCCGGCACCAGCACGCCTCCGCGCGCAAGCTGGGTGAGCTGCTGCCCGACGGCGCGCACCTGTGGCCCACGCATGGTTTCGGCAGCTTCTGTTCCGTGAGTCCCGCGCGGGGAGACGCGTCCACGCTCGGGGAGCAAAAACGCGCCAACCCGGTGTTCACACTGGCCGAACACGAGTTCGTCGAACAGACACTCGCGGGCCTGGACGCCTACCCCGCCTACTACGCGCACATGGGGGTCATCAACAGCGCGGGCCCGCCGCCACTGGATCTGAGGGCGCCGCAACGCGCCGACGCCGAGCAGCTCCGAGAACGCCTGGACAACGGAGAATGGGTCGTCGACCTGCGTTCCCGCAAGGCTTACGTGAGATCGCACCTCGCGGGCACGGTGAGTCTGGGGCTGGACGGAGCAATGGTCACCTGGCTCGGCTGGCTGATCGAGTGGGGTTCACCGATCACTCTGCTCGGCGAGACGTCGGACCAGGTGGCGACGGCGCAGCGCGAACTGGCCCGTATCGGCATCGACCGTCCCGCCGGGGCCGCCACCGGGACCCCGGAGCAATTCGCGGTCACTCCGGGGCAACTCCGCAGCATTCCGGTGGGGACGTTCGCCGATCTCGCCGAGGCCCTGCGGCGGGGTTCTCACGCGTTGCCCCACCCGGACGTGGTGTTGGACGTGCGCACCAACAGGGAGTACGCGACCTCCCATGTCCGCGGCGCAGTACACCTCCCGCTGTACGACCTGCTCGACCGTCTCGCCGAGCTGCCTTCGGGCGCGGTGTGGGTGTACTGCGGCAGCGGCTATCGAGCCACTGCCGCGGCCTCACTGCTCGAACGCGCGGGCCGGACGGTGGTGGTGGTCGACGACAAGTTCGACAACGCCGAACCCGCGGGGATACCGGTGGAGCCGTGAACCGGGCTCAGTACCCGCCCGGACCCTTCTCGATCGAGGTGACCGAGAGGTGGCTGCCGGTGATGTCGGTGCGAGAGCAACCGAGACCGGGGGCTTCGACGTACTTCGACGCGCTCTCCTTCGGCGGGTAGACCCGTAGGCCTCGCACTTCGGTGGGTCCGCACATCGACTCGTCGTAGTTGAGCACCTGGGTGAACCCGACGTTGGAGTGGGCCACCTCGCCCGGCTGCAGCGTCAGAGCGGGGCCTTCCTCGCCGTTGTGCTCCGCGCTCTTACCGACCTGGTGACCGTCGTCGCCCGCGACGTAGGCGACCTCGGGGAAACCCTGAAGTACACAGGGGACGTCGCCGACGTTGGTGAACTGCAACGGCCGGTACACCGTGCCCGCGGCGCCCTCTTCCTGTCCGAGCGTCACCTCCAGATTCCCCGACGTGCAGTAGGTCGGGTCGGGTGGAGGCTGCTCGGCCTCGGCCCTGGATTGGGCGGGCTCGGCTGGTGCCTCGCTGCTGCTCGGTGGCGGCTCGGACTTCGGGGAGGACGGGGCCTGCGAAGCGGTGGATGTCGCCGAGGAAGGCGACGTGTTCTGAGCCTGCTCGTCACCACCCTCCGGAGAGCATCCGGCCAGAGCGAGCGCCAGGCCTGCTGTGGCGAGCAGTACGTGTGCCGTGCTTGTCCGTTTCATGGCCACCCCCTTTGGTTTCACATTTCACGACGCCGCCGCGGCGAAGGAGGTTGCCCTGTCGGCCCAAAGACCCTCCGAAGGAGGGGCGCGATCTCGATCGGAGGAAGACGCTCGGTCAAGGGGCCGACGCAGTGTCACGGCGCGGACGTCGACGGAGTGGCCCGTGTCCTTCTCGGCGGTCCCCACGACGCCGAGGGCTCGCGGTGGGTGAGGAGTCGTGGCGCGTGTCCGAAAGGCGGTGAGCTGGTGTGGACCGCGGAGTTCTCCCGAGACAGACCTCGCAGGGCATCCCACGGAGTGTGTCGAGCCGATCGACCACGCCGGGGGTGAACGAGGCACCGCACAAGGCGGTGAGACGTCGGGGAACCTCGCCGAACGGCTCGGGTACGGGGACGAGGTGGACGACCCGTTGCGAGGTCGGGACGACACCGGGGACGGGTCGCACGAGCAGGTAGGTCGGTTCGGTCATGCGGTGACCTTCGTGCTCGTGAGCGGGGTTTCCTTGCCACGGTGGCAAGGTTCCACGGGATCACTCCTCCGGGCTACAGGTCCAGTCCGGCGCGGGAGGCGAGGCCGCGAAGTTCCGTTCCGACAGCGTCGGCGCGACCGCGCTCGATCAATTCGATCACCAGTCCGCGTGCGACTCGTGATCCGTGGACCCTCGCGGGTGCGATTCCCTCCGCCGTTCGCAGGGAGTCCACGGCGTCGGAGCGACGCTGGCGGATGCGGGCGCAGGCGCGAGCGCGAGCGAGGTGGTAGGCGACCCGTCTCGTGGGGTTGGGGAGGGACGCGGGGGCGATGCGGTCGGTGAGGGCGGCGGCGGTGGCGTGGTCCCCGCGTTCAAGAGCGGCACTCGCCCGCCAGAGGTCCACGTTCGCCGGCCCGAACCCGAACCAGCCGAAGTCGTGCCCGTCGACATGCCGTGCGAGGTCGGCGGCCTGGTCGAGTGCGGCCGCCTCGGTGGCGACGTCGCCACTTGCGGCCGCAGTGAGGGAGCGCGCGAGCGCCAACATGCCGGAGAGGTGAAGGCCCGCCGTGTCCGCGGTGCCGGGGGCGGCGTTCGTGATCACCCTGGAGGCGAGTTCGAACTCTCCTTCGCCCACCAGACCGAGGCCCACGCCGAACGCGGCAGTGGCGACACTGACCGGGTCCTCGGCGCGGTGCGCGGCGTCGCGGGCGAGGATGGCGGCTTGCCAGGCGAGGTCACCGGGACCACCGATGTCACCGAGCCACGCCGCCGTGCCCTGCACGTGGAGGAGAGCCGCGAGACGGAGAAGCTCGCGGACGTCCCTCCCCGCTCCGATCGAGCTGTGGACATCTCTCACGAGTTGAGGAAGTTCGTCTCCCACCGTGCGGTAGTCACAGGCGCGCTGCGCGTCCAGGAGAGCACTCGTGCGGTTTCGCAGAGTGTCGAGCGGGACGACGTCCCCGCCGGGAAAGCCGACGCTCACGGCGAGCAGAGCGGCGCGAACGGCATCCACCTGGTCACCGGCGATGCCGGTTTCGACGGTGACGGGCACGGAGGGGCCGACGATGTCGGCGGGGGCGACGTCGAGCGCGCGTGCGAGAGCCGCGACCAGTGACCTGCGATCGAGTGCGCGTTGCCCACGTTCGAGGCGGGAGAGGTACGAGGGGGAGATACCGGCAAGTCCGGCCACGACGTCGAGGGATCTGCCGCGTGCCCTGCGGATGCGGCGGAGGTTGGCTCCGGGGTGCTCCATGCCGTCTGCCTCCCGTGTAGCTGGTCCGGGTTCAGTGTGCCGGGCGAGACGGGATTCGGGGAGTGACAGAGGGACTCGACGCGAGGGGAGGACCGCGGGCGAGGACTGCGTTGCCGGTTGGTCCCCACCGCGAAGGCGGTGGGAGCCGGATGCGGCCCAGGCGCCGTGGGCCGCATCCGATCGGTCGGTGAGCGGGCGGGGTGCATCCCGACACGGATCGAGGCGATCTCGACGAATCGCCCTTCGGCTTGCCCAGTCGAGGATGCGCTCGTAGCCGCCGGAAGTGCCGCTACCGATAGTTGGTGAACTGCGTCCGACCTGGGGTGATGCCTTGCGGACGGCTTCTGAACTGCCGGTTTGTAGTGGTCACTTACCGTTGGTGATGGACGCTGGTTGGTAACGGCTGTACCGGATTTGTACCGAGTTCGCTATGCCGGAGCGTTCCGGTGCGACACTCGTCGGGTAGTCAGTCTTTGACGGTTAGGAAGCGTGAATGGTGGAGACTACTGGCGAGAAGCTGCTGCCGAACGATGGGGATTCCGGTATGCAGCTATGTCCAGTTGTGCAATTGGATTTGGCGTCAGCTAAGACATTGGCGGATCAGGTTTCAATAATCCAAGACCTGAGATCTGTAAGTGAGTACTGTGATCGCTTATTTGAAATATTGCGTGAACCTGAAGATAGGCAGGATAGTGTCGCAATGCAGGCGTACTGGACTGCTGCTTTGGTTTCATATTGGAGGTGCTTCAACACTGGGAAGAGGTTTGGGTTGACGGAAGAAGACGTGAAGGCGCTTCCTTATAAGGGTGAGGTCGTCGAGTATCACAGATGGCTTGGTGACATGCGGAACAAGAACGTTGCGCACTCTGTCAACCCGTTTGAAATGGTGAAAGTTGGTGCTGTGCTCAGCCCGGATGGTGTTAATCCGCGAGAGGTGCAGGGCACGGGGGTGTTTAGCGCGCGCTACGTCAGTGTGGACGAAGGGGGCGTCCAGCAGCTTGCTTCTCTCGCTCGCGGATTAGCCGAACTTGTTTCGAAGCGTGCTGAAACACAGCAGGAAGTTGTGTTAGAAGAAGCGCGAAAGATGGAATTTGACCGGCTTCGTCGAATGCCGCAGTTGGGCGGAACTATTCCTTCCTCCGAGGATGCTGCTCGCGCTCGGAAATGAGCCGCCTGCTTGGTGGTCATCCCGTCGCCTGATGGCGTCTCGATCACGCCGTGTCGGGGCCGCAACCTTCCTCGATAACCGGCGGCTTGCGTTGCCAGGCTTGCGGCTCCGGCGCGGGGTGATAGCCATCAGGTCAGGCGACGGGATGACCACCAAGCAAGCCACCCCACCAACCGGAACCGCCGGCACTTCCCGGCCATCCCGGAGCCTGCCCGCCCGGCGAGGGCATCTCTTCTCGTCTCCTGCTCTGCGGTCCCGCCGTGGTTCCCGGACCGCCTGCCTTCCGCTCCTGGGTCCGCGTGCGGGACGGCGGGACCGGCGTCAGCCGCACGCCCGGCGGCCCGCTGGCGCGGACCCACAGTCAGCAGGCAGGCGGCCCCGGCGGGGCCGCCCTTGACCATGTAGAGAAAGTCCTCACCGGATGTGCGCCGGGTGATCTACGGGGCGGGGCTGACGTAGCAGTAGGCGGGCACGAGGCCGTGGCCTGAGTCGTGGTCGGTCGTTCCGATCCTGTGCCATCCGAGACGTTCGTAGAGGCGGATCGCGGCCTGGTCCTTCTCCATGACGTCCAGCACGAGGCGTAGCCCTTCACCGGCTGCGTGGCCCATCACGGCACGGGTGAGTAGTTCGCCTGCTCGATGTCCTCGGGCTTCGGGGTGGACGAACAGTCGACCCAACACGGCGATGTCCGCGGCTGCGCCCTCGGCTGTCTCGCGGAACATGATGGCCGCTGCGTCGGTGTTCGTGGGCTCGGTGATGCAGGCGTGACCGACGACCTCACCGGCCAGCTCGGCAACCCACGCCTTCACTAGTCCGGCGGGCTTGAGCCAGGCTTCCGGGTCGGCGACTCCTTCGACGGGGTAGCCGTCGGCCTCGTGTACGGCCACCAGGGCGGCAGCACACGCGGGGAGGTCGTCATCACGGCGAGGACGGACCACCGGGGTCGGCTGTTGGTGCGGCTCGAACATCAGTCCTCCACGGGCATGGTGTAGTCCAGGCCGGTCAGGTCGGCGCGCATGACGAACCTCGTCACCTCGAACGGTCGGCCGAGGTGGTCGATGCCGGTGTGCAGCACATCGAGTACCGGAACACCGTCCGGGATGGACAGCCCCGTGGCTTCCTCGTGGGTGGGCATCCGGGCGGAGACTTCTTCGCGGATGCGGGTGATCGGGTGTCCGAGTTCCTCGAACCGCGCGTACAGGCTGCCCTTGCCCATCTTCGCCGACGTGGCCAGCACCGAGCCTGCCGCGATCTCCCACGGGATGTAGGTGACGCCGACCTGAACGGGGTCCTCGTCGGCGTAGTACCAGTTCTCGCGGCGCACCACGGACGGCTCGGCCGGGTCGACGTCCAGGCGCTCGGCGACGTCCTCGGGCGGCTGGACACGCTCGATCGACGTGCAGTCCACGCGGGCCGTGCGGCCCTGCTTCGCCACCTCGGCGCGATAGGGCGACAGCCCTGTCTCGTTCCGGAGGCTGTGCGAGTACCGCTCGCTGCCGAAGCGGAGTAGGCGTCGCTTCTCGCGGACGAACACGCCCTTGCCGTGGTGCGCGGTGACCAGGCCCTCGTCGGTGAGCAAGCGAATGGCTTCGCGGGCGGTGTTGCGGGCCACGCCGTACTTGGCGGCCAACGCTCGTTCGGACGGCAGCTTGGCACCGGGAGGCAGGTCGCCTGAGGCGATCGCGCTGCGCAGCTCGCTCGCCACCTGGCGGCTCGGGAGCTGCGTCCCGTCGCTGGGACGGCTCTGAGAACTGTTCACGATGCCTCGCTTGCTGTCGGCGGTCTTATCTCTCCATCGCGGTCGAGTGTACTGGCTCAAGCCAGCTATTGACGGGCGGCGCGCGCTCACACTTTACTGGCTTAAGCCACTACTGGCTCAAGCCACTTTGCTTGGGAGGGAACACGCTCATGGGTGCGTTGGCGTTGGTGACGGAGGAGGCGTGCGGGACTGGGGTTCCGGAGTCGTTTCGGTTCGGGGATGACAACCCGTGGACGGGGTGGTCGTTTGCGGAGTCGCGGTATCGGGATCTGCCGGATCACGTGGCGGATGTGGTGCGGGATCGGCTGAAACTGGATGCCGAGGAGTGGGACGGCCTGGTGGAGTGCCGTGCGGTCGCCGAGGTGGTGGACCTGGACACGGTGTTCCGGACGGCGCGGGGGCTGGCGGGGCCGAAGCCGGGCATGTTGCCGCTGAAGGAGTGTGATCACTGTGGTCGGCGGCATCTGCGGGTGGAGATCACCTATCGGCGGTGCGTGTGTGGTGGCACGGGTCTGGCTCAGTCGAATGGGGTGGTGGCCTATCCGATGCGGTCGTGCCCGCTGTGCCAGGGGGACGGCCAGATGGCCACCTACGGCAGTGCGGGCTTGGTGGCTCAGGTCCAGGCGTGCCGGGCCGGTGGTGCCGCGTGACACCAGTGCGAACCTCCCGCCTGGTCGGGGAGCTGCCGGGCGAGGACGAGCGGTTGGCGCTGCTGCTGCGGGGCTCGGGGTTCCGGTCGTGGCGGGCCAAGGTCGAGGCGGTCGGCGGGTGCGCGAAGCCGGTGCGCCTGGCGGGCTCGGCGGTGTGGGAGACGGCTGATGGTCGGCGGGTGCGGGAGTTGGACGGCACGCTGTTGGCCGCGTGCGGGAATCGGCGGGAGTCGGTGTGTCCGTCGTGCGCGCATCGGTATTCGGCGGACACGTTCCACCTGGTCCGTGCGGGCCTGTCCGGTGGCAAGGGCGTGGCGGAGGCGGTGGCGGGGCATCCTCGGCTGTTCGTGACGCTGACCGCGCCGTCGTTCGGGTCGGTGCACAACCAGCCTGCCACCCGCAGCGGTCAGCGTCGCCCGTGCGCCTGCGGGCGGGTTCATCACGACTACGACCCCGTGTTGGGCACGCCGCTCGATCCGGAGTCCTACGACTACGTGGGCGCGGTGTTGTGGCAGGCGCACGCCTCGGAGCTGTGGCGGCGCTTCACCATCACCTGTGCCCGGCATCTGGCCCGCGCCCTCGGGGTACGGCCGAGCGCGCTGAAACACCACCTGCGGCTGTCGTATGCCAAGGTGGCGGAGTATCAGCGGCGGGGCCTGGTGCACTTCCACGCCGTGATCCGCCTCGACGGACCCGACGGCCCCGACACCGCGCCCCCGGCGGCGGCCACGGTCGGCCTGTTGGAGCGGGTGGTGCGCTCGGCAGCGGCAGCGGTGGCGGTCGACTCGCCACCGTCTGAGGCGGTGGGGGCGCGGCGGCTGGTGTGGGGTCGTCAAATCGACTGCCGGGCCATCACCGAGACCGAGCCGGATGATCCGGCGGCGTTGGTGCGGGGCTCGTCGGTGGCCTCCTACATCGCCAAGTACGCCACCAAGGGCACCGGCCATGCCCCCGGCGCGGACACCCCGATTCGCTCCGAACAACACATCGCCGACCTGGATGTCACCGACCACACCCGCACCATGATCCGCACCGCCTGGTGGCTCGGCGGGCTGCCGGAGCTGGCGGATCTGCGGCTGCGGAAGTGGGCGCACATGCTCGGCTTCCGCGGGCACTTCCTCACGAAGTCCCGCCGCTACTCCACCACCTTCACCGCCCTGCGCGGCGCTCGTCGGGAGCACCGTTTCGCCCAGGAGCTGGCCGACCTCGGCATCCACGACCCCGACCAGGTCACCGTCATCAACGACTGGTCGCTGATCGGCGTCGGCTACCGCAGTGCTGCCGAACGCGACTTCGCCCACGCCATTGCCGAGAAGGCCATTCAGCGGCGAAGGGGCCATCGGGTCGAGAGTGCGGCGGTGGTGTGATGGCGGTCGATGACCTTTGGTACCACCGCGCTCGTGATCCCGAGACGGGAGAGCGGCGGCCGACGAAGCGCCACGGTCGCGGCAAGCGGTGGCGGGTTCGCTGGATCGACCCCGAGACGGGGCAGACTCGTACGCAGCTCTTCGATCGGCGGGCCGATGCCGAGCGGCACGACGCCAACATGCGTGCGGACATCTCGCGGGGGCAATACGTGGACCCTCGCGCGGGCAAGCTCACCGTTGCCGAGTACGCCGAGCACTGGCGTCGGACCCAGCTTCATCGGCAGAGCACGGCCGAGCGAACTGAGCGGGTCATTCGACGGCACATCGTTCCCGTGCTGGGGGCACTGCCGCTGGCGCAGGTACGGAGCTCGCACATTCGAGGGTGGGTCAAGGACCGCGCGGAACGCCTCGCGCCGAGCACGTTGGCGACCGTCTACCACGGCACGCTCGTGCCGCTGTTCAATGCGGCCGTCGCCGACAAGCGCATCGGCAGCACGCCGTGCGTCGGCATCCGATTGCCGGAGGTCCCGGACACGCGGTACTACATCGCCAAGCCGGAACAGGTGCATGCGCTGGCGGAAGCCTTGCCCGAGCGGTACCGGGCGATCGTCTACCTCGCTGCCGGCTGCGGCTGGCGTGGTGGCGAGATCTTCGGCCTCGAACGCGATGCGATCGACTTCGAGCGTCGCGAGATACACGTCCGCCAACAGCTCACTGTCGTGAGCGGGCGAAGCCCCTTCCTTGCCCCGCCGAAGACAAAGACCAGCATTCGGACGAACGAGCTACCCGTGGTCGTGGCGGAGGCGCTGCGCCACCACCTGGAGACCTTCCGGTCATTGCCCGAGGAGATCGACGACGAGACGGACCCGCGCCGGCCGATCCGGCGTCCGGCCGATCTCGTGTTCACGCGAGGAGACGGCCGGCCGATTCATCGATCGGACTGGTCGTTCATCTGGCGGCCCGCGGTGGAGAAGGCGGGCCTGCCGAAGGGATTCGGCCTGCGTGACCTGCGGCACTACTTCGCCACGGTGCTGATCTTCGGGGGAGCCAACGTCAAGACCGTTCAGCTCGCGATGGGTCACACGACGCCGACGGTCACCCTGAACACCTACGTGGGCTACTGGCCGGACGCCGTGGACCAAACCCGCTCGCTGGTGGACTCCGCCCTCGGTTGTACCGGGGATGTGCCCGGCGGCACCGATTGACGCATTACCGCAGGTCACGCAGCGAATGTCACCGGTAGTTGGTGAACTGCAGGGCGATGCCGAAGTCCTGGTTCTTCAGCAGCGTGATGACCTCCTGGAGGTGGTCCTTCTTCTTGCCGGACACCCGGAGCTGGTCACCCTGGATCTGGGCTTGCACGCCCTTCGGGCCCTCGTCGCGGATGAACTTGGCGATCTTCTTCGCCTTGTCCGCCTCGATGCCTTCAAGGATCTTGCCGTTGATCTTGTAGACCTTGCCGGAGACGGCGGGCTCGCCGGCCTCGAAGGCTTTGAGGGAGACACCGCGCTTGACCAGTTTCTCCTTGAAGACCTCCACCGCCGCCTTCGCGCGCTCCTCGGTCTCGGCCTCGATCGTCACGGCACGCTCACCGGCCCACTCGATCTTGGCGCCGGTGCCGCGGAAGTCGAACCGCGTGGACAGCTCCTTGCTCGCCTGGTTGAGCGCGTTGTCCACCTCCTGACGGTCGACCTTGCTGACGACGTCGAAAGAGGGATCGGCCACGTCATACACCTCGTCGTTTCGGCTGTTGGTTGGCTCTCACCCTAGTCAGTGCCAACCCCGCCGGTTGGGTGAGTTGGGGGTTCGCTATCCTTGGTGTCAGCCGGATTCACCGGTCTCGGCGGGTTACCCGAGTGGCCAAAGGGATCTGACTGTAAATCAGACGGCTCAGCCTACGGGGGTTCGAATCCCTCACCCGCCACAAGCAGGCGAAACGCCCCGCTGCCAAGTCAGGTAGCGGGGCGTTCGTCGTCGTGTGGGGCGTCCGAGGGGCGACGGGAGGAACGCCTAGGTTCCTCGGCATTCGACTGCACCTGATCACACTGGTGGTGGACGACTACGACCGGGCCATCCGGTTCTTCGTGGACGCCTTGGGTTTCGAGCTCGTCGAGGACACCCCGGCGCTTGCGAACGACGGGCGCCCCAAGCGGTGGGTCGTCGTCCGGCCGCCGGGCGGGGAGGCGGGCATCCTGCTTGCCCGAGCTGACGGTGAGGACCAGAGAGCCGTGGTCGGGAAGCAGTTCGCGGGCAGAGTGGGGTTCTTCCTGCAGGTGGACGACTTCGACTCCGCGTTCGAACGGATGGTCGCGGCCGGGGTCGAGTTCGTGACGGCGCCCCGCACCGAGAGCTACGGGCGGGTCGCCGTCTTCCGGGACGTCGCGGGTAACCGGTGGGATCTGCTCGGTCCCGCATGAGGCGCCGCGCCTTCGGCGTCCGTCACAACTCCGGTTCCTCGTCCGCCCAGGGCTGCTCGGCCTCCAACTGCGTGGCCAGGGCCAGCAGGGTGGCCTCTCCGCCGAGCCCGGCGACGAACTGCACCCCGAGTGGCAGGCCACTCGCCGTCCGGTAGAGCGGCACGGACATCGCGGGACGCCCCGTGAGGTTGGCCAGTTGCGTGAACGGCACCGGCGCGAGGTTGGCGAGGATCTGGTCGTTCCACACCTTGGTGCGGGCGAGCGGCCCGGTGAGGTGGAGCCGGAGCAGGAGCTCCCCACCGAGGCGCAGCAGCGGCGGGGTGGCCAGCTCGCCGACCCGCACGGGCGGGCGAGAGAGCGTCGGGGTGAGCAGCAGGTCGTATCGCTCGTGGAACTCGGCCAGTGCGCGGGTGTAGTCGTTCCAGCGTTCCCCGGCCGCGGCGTAGTCCACTGCCCGCACGGTGCGCGCGACGGCGGCGAGCAGCCGGGTGTCCACTTCGAACTCCCGATCGCGCGCGCCGAGGTTCCGCTTGAGCTCCGCGATGGTCGCGGCCGTCTGGGCCGACCACATCGTCATGAAGTCGCGGGCCAGGGCCACGCCGTCGATGTCGGGCTCGGCCGGTTCGACGTCGTGGCCGAGCTTTCCGAGCAGCGAGGCCGTGTGTTCCACGGCGGCCACGGCGTCCGCGTGGACGGGCATCCCGAGCGGGGAGCGGGTGGTGAAGCCGATGCGCAGCTTCGACGGCGTCCGCTTGGCCAGCTCGACGTACGACGTGTCGGGAACGGCCGCCAGGTACGGGCCGCCGAGGTCCGGGGTCCGGGTCAGCACGTCGAGCATCGCGGCGGTGTCGCGCACGGTCCGCGACACCACGCCGTCCGTGGCGGCGCCCGACAGGGACTCGCCGCGGTCGGGTCCCGCGGGCACCAGACCTCGGCCGGGCTTGAGGCCGAAGATGCCGCAGCAGGCGGCCGGAATCCGGATGGACCCTCCGCCGTCGCTGGCGCCGGCCACCGGCACCACGCCCGCGGCCACCGCGGCCGCCGAACCTCCGGACGAACCGCCGGGCGTGTGAGCGAGGTTCCACGGGTTGCGGGTCGGCCCGGTGGCCTCGGACTCGGTGACGCCCTTCGTGCCGAACTCCGGGGTGGCGGTCTTGCCGAACACCACGAGCCCGGCGTCGAGCCAGCGTCGGACGACCTCGCTGTGCCGGGCCGGCACGTTGTGGCGCAGGGCTCGGGACCCGCTCCCGGTGGGCACGCCCGCGTAGTCCTGCGAGAGGTCCTTGAGCAGGAACGGCACCCCCGCGAACGGCCCCGACAGCTCGGAGGCCGCCCGCTTCCTGGCGATGTCGTACATCGGGTACACGATCGCGTTCAGCCGACCGTTCACCTGCTCGGCGCGCCCGATCGCGGTCTCCAGCAGCTCACTCGGCGACACCTCCCGGCGCGCCACCAGCTCCGCCAGCCCCACCGCGTCGTATCGCCGGTACTCGTCGTATTCGATCGCCGTCATCGCCACCGTCCGAGAGTTCTTCCGCGGGTCCGATCGGATCAACGTCTCGGTCGGTCCGGCGTGACGGTCGGCCGCCGTGTTCGTGACCTTGGTCGCTCGAAGGCGCCCACGGTCTCCTAGGGTTTCGGCGTGAGCGTTCGCGAGGTCGCCGAGATTCCCACGGCGCCGGTCGCCGTGCCCGCGGCGGTCACCGAGCTGGCCGGGGAGGACGCGATCACCCCGGTGTGGCGCAACGAGCTGGGCGGGCTCACGTTCCGGCTCGACGCGCGGGACGGCGGGACTCGCTACGTCAAGTGGGTCGCCCACGGCACGCCCGAGCTCGATCTCGCCGCCGAGGCGGAACGCCTCACGTGGGCGGGGAGCTGGGTGTCGGTGCCGCGCGTGCTGGGCCGGGGCACCGACGCCGCCGGCGCGTGGTTGGTGACCGCCGCCGTGCCGGGACGTTCGGCGGTGGACGCCCGTTGGCTGGCCGATCCCGTCACCGCGGCCACCGCCATCGGGCAGGGGTTGCGGAGGTTCCACGACGCGCTCCCCGCCACCGACTGCCCGTACCGGTGGAGCGTCACGGACCGGCTGCGACGTGTCGAGCAGCGCCTCGCCGACGGCGAGGGACCCAAGAACTGGGCCCCCGAGCACCGTCGTCTCACGGTCGCCGAGGCCCGTGCTCGCCTGGCCGCGACGCCGCCCGTGGACCGGCTCGTCGTGTGTCACGGTGACGCGTGCGCGCCCAACACGCTGCTGCACGACGACGGCACCTTCTCCGCGCACGTCGACCTGGGATCGCTCGGCGTGGCCGATCGGTGGGCCGACCTCGCCGTCGCCGCGTGGAGCCTGGACTGGAACCACGGCCCCGGCTACGACCACTTCGTGTACGCCGCCTACGGCGTCGAGCCCGATCCCGAGCGCATCGCCTACTACCGGCTGCTCTGGGACCTGGGCTGATCGTCGTCCTCGCCGGGATTCTCCGCCGTCTCCGAGTCGGGCAGTGCGCAGGCGAACCGGTAGTCGACGGTGATGTCGCGGTAGGTGTGCCCGGCGCGCACGCGGTCGGGCAGGCCCAGTCGGTCACTCTCGGACACCGACCGGTAACCGGGGGAGCCGTGGAATGACACCGACGTCCGGGGGCCGTCGTGCCAGCGCAGTCGTCGCCCCACGACCCGCGCCGTGAACGAGACGTCGGGCTCCCATGAGTGCTCGCTCACGTCGGCCGGGGCCTGCGGCGTTTTGGGGGTGCGTGCCCCCGGCGATCGCGGTTCGTGCTCCGTGGCCGTTCGGGTCGCATCGGTTTCCGAGGCTCCTCGGCCTCCTCGGCGGCGCCTTCGTCCGGGCCTTCTTCGGAGCCTTCTTCGGGGCCGAGGTCGTCGTCCTCGTCCGCCGCCCCGCTCAGGCCGCCGACGGCTTTCCCCGTGCTGTCGGTGAGGCGTCGTGTGCCCGCGCCCACGTCCCGCGCGGTCTCGCCGGCACCGTGTCCGACATCTTCCACTGCCTCGCCGGCACCGTGTCCGACGTCTTCCACCGCGCCACCGGCGCCCCGGCCCACGTCTTCCACCGCGCCGCCCGCGCCGTGACCGACGTCCTCGACCGCTTCGCCCGCGCCGTGCCCCACGTCCTCCACTGCCTCGCCGGCACCGCGTCCGACGTCCTCCACCGCGCCGCCCGCGCCGTGCCCCACGTCCTCGATCGCCTTGCGGCCGCCCGCGCCGAGCTCGCCGACCGCGCTGCCCGCCTCGCGCAGCGCGGGCTCAACGGCGCGCACCACGTGTTCCAACACCTGGGGGTTGCGGTCGATGGTGGTGAGCACGCGGTCGATGATCTGGGCCACGCGGTCGAGCCGAACCTTGAGCTGGGCCTGTGCCTTGACGCCCGTGATGGTCAGCGAGACCCTGCCCAGCGACACGTCGGCGCCGACGTGGAGTTTCAGCAGTTCGAGCACGTCGGCCTGGAGCGAGACATGCGCTCGCAGGTCCTCGACGTCGAGGTCGATCTCGTCGACCGACAGGTTCGGTACGTCGAGCAGGACGTCCGGCTCGACAGCGTGCGTCTCGTCGGGCTCGGAGGGCGGGCCGGGCGGTTCGCCACCTTCCGGGCCGTCGCCGTCGTTCCACTGTGTCACCTCGGACCACCTCTCAGCGTGGAGGTACGTCCTGGTGAGTACCCGTTCGCGCGGCCTTATCGCTCGACTCGGGGCCTGAGTGTGGGGGCGAGCGTGGCCGGGTCGGGCGGCGTCTCGTGGCGCGGCACGCTCTCGGCCAGCACGGCGGCCCACTCGCACAGGGCCGGGACGTCGATGCCGTACGGGCGAGCGTCGGCGAACGGCGCGATGTTCTCGGCACCGCGACGCAGTAGGGTCACGGCTCCCGTCGGATTGCCGCGCGCGGCGTGGGTGATCCCCACCGCGAGCTGCGCGAGCCCCCGCCACAGCTCCCGTTCGGCCTCCGGCCCCGACTTCCAGGCGTCCTCGAACACTTCGTGGGCGTGGAAGGGCTTGCCCTCGTCGAGGAGTTGTTGCGCCTCGCGCAACGTCTCCTCCGGAGTGCGCGTCACGCCTTCGGGCTGTCGGGGCACGCCGGTCGCGCCTCGCGGCAACGGCCTGCCGAGGCCGTCCCTCGGTCTGGCGTTACGGGCTCGGCCCTCGTCGTCTCGGTCGCGCTCGGCCACGTGTCGAGTGTGGCATGGTCGTCGGGTTAGCCGGTCTCACCCTTCGTGGCGTCGGACGCCTTTACTTCCGGGGGCGTCGTGGAGTCCTCCATCGACTTGGTCCTGCCGGTGAGCGTGACGTGCGCTTCGGCGTGGTTCCGCTCGATCATGTGCGGATAGTGCAGCTCGAACGCGGGGCGCTCCGACCGGATCCTCGGCAGTTCCGTGAAGTTGTGACGCGGTGGCGGACAGGTGGTGGCCCATTCGAGCGAGTTGCCGTAACCCCACGGGTCGTCGACCGTCACCGGGTCGCCGAAGCGATAGCTGCGCACCACGTTCCACAGGAACGGCAGCATCGACAGGCCCAGGATGAACGCGCCGATGGACGACACGATGTGCAGTGTGGTGAACCCGTCGGTGGGCAGGTAGTCGGCGTAGCGGCGGGGCATGCCCTCTCCGCCCAGCCAGTGTTGCACGAGGAACGTGGTGTGGAAGCCGACGAACGTGAGCCAGAAGTGCAATTTGCCCAGCGGCTCGTCCAGCATTCGTCCGGTGAACTTCGGGAACCAGAAGTAGATGCCTCCGAATGTGGCGAACACGATGGTGCCGAACAGCACGTAGTGGAAGTGCGCCACCACGAAGTACGAGTCGTGCACGTGGAAGTCCAGCGGTGGCGAGGCGAGGATGACGCCGGTCAGCCCACCGAGCAGGAAGGTGACGAGGAAACCGAACGCCCACAGCATCGGCGTCTCGAAGGTCAACTGCCCCTTCCACATCGTGCCGATCCAGTTGAAGAACTTGATTCCCGTCGGCACCGCGATGAGGAACGTCGTCATCGAGAAGAACGGCAGCAGCACCGCGCCCGTGGCGAACATGTGGTGGGCCCACACGACGATGGAAAGGCCCATGATCCCGATGGTGGCGAACACCATCAGCCGGTAGCCGAACACCGGTTTTCGGCTGAACACCGGGATGATCTCGGTGATGATCCCGAAGAACGGCAGCGCCACGATGTAGACCTCGGGATGGCCGAAGAACCAGAACAGGTGCTGGTACAGGATCGCGCCGCCGTTGGCCGGGTCGAACACGTGAGCGCCGATCAGTCTGTCGGCCGCCAGCCCCATCAGGGCGGCCGTGAGGATCGGGAACGCGATCAACACGAGGATACTCGTGAACAGGATGTTCCACGTGAAGATCGGCATCCGCCACATCGTCATGCCCGGCGCCCGCAGGCAGACCACGGTGGTGACCATGTTGACCGCGCCGAGGATCGTGCCGAGACCGGAGACCACCAGGCCCATCACCCACATGTCGCCGCCGACGCCGGGGGAGAAGGTCTCCCGTGAGAGCGGCGTGTACGCCGTCCACCCGAAGTCGGCGCCTCCACCGGGAAGCAGCAGCGACCCCATCACGATCAAGCCGCCGAACAGGAACAGCCAGTACGAGAAGGCGTTCAGCCGCGGGAACGCCACGTCGGGGGACCCGATCTGCAACGGCAGCACCAGGTTGGCGAAGGCGAACACCACCGGTGTCGCGTAGAGCAACAGCATCAACGTGCCGTGCAGGGTGAACATCTGGTTGTACTGCTCGGTGGAGAGGAAGTGCAGTCCGGGCAGGGCGAGCTCGGCACGGATGAGCAGCGCCATGACCCCGCCGATCATGAAGAAGAGGATCGACGTGACCATGTACATCTTGCCGATCACCTTGTGATCGGTCGTGCGCAACAGATTGAGCAGGGCCTGCCACCGTTTGGCCGGGGTGGCGGCAGGCTGTTGGATCCGAGTCGGGCGGACGCCGGTCTGCGTGTCCACGAAGCACCTCCGCTCGCGACGGTGCGCCCGCGTCCCTGGTCGGCGCCTTCCGAGCAGGTCCGGGGCGGTCAGAATTTCACGCTAGACCCGCGCCCGCGGACCCGCATGTCGACGCGGGAGGCGATGGCGCCGTTCGGGGCGTGGCGTGCCGTCACTGCTGGTACGACTCGACCTCGCTGACGGGACGAGCCTCCGTCTGGTCCGGGCTGCCGCCGAACTCGGCGTTCGCGCGCCGCCTCCGCAGCAGGTCCCAACACTGGTCGAGGCTCTGCTCCAGTTCCTTCAACCTCTTCTTGCCGTCGTCGTCGAGCCCCTCACCGGTCGCCCGCGCACGTAGTTGTCGTTCCTCGGCGATGAGCCGGTTGATCCGGCTCATGGGGTCGTCGGTGCCATCCGTGTTCGCCATCTGCCGCTCCTTTCCGCGTCTCGGGCGTGCCCGGTGACGGCGTGGCCGAAACCGCGTGGAGCTACACCCGGAGATAACGCAGGACGGCGAGTACCCGGCGGCTGAAGCCGGTGACATGCCCGAGGTCGAGCTTGTCGAAGATCGCGCCGACGTGCTTTTCGACCGCGCTGCGGGAGATGTGGAGCATGGCGGCGATGCTGGCGTTGGTGTGCCCCTGCGCCATCTTCTCCAGCACTTCGCGTTCACGCTCCGTCAGCCGCGAGAGCGGATCGACCCGGCTCGTGCGCGCCAACAGCCGTCGCACCACCTCCGGGTCGAAGGCCGCGCCTCCCGTCGCCACTCGTTCGAGGGCGTCGAGGAACTCCCCGACCTGGGTCACCCGGTCCTTGAGCAGGTATCCCACCCGCCCACGGTCGTCACCGAGGAGCTCCACCGCGTAGCGCCGCTCCACGTACTGCGAGAGCACGAGCACGCCGATCTCCGGCCACGACCGCCGGATCTCCAGGGCCGCTCTCAGCCCCTCGTCGGTGTGCGTGGGAGGCATGCGGACGTCGGTCACCACGACGTCGGGGCGATATTCGGCCGCGGCGGCCACGAGCGTCACGCCGTCGGACACCGCCGCCACCACGTCGTGACCTTCCTCGGCGAGCAGGCGGATCAAGCCCTCTCGCAGCAGGATCGAGTCCTCGGCCAGGATCACGCGCACGGAAGCTCAGCCCTCACCACGGTGGGTCCGCCGACGGGGCTCTCCACGGCGAAAGTGCCGTCCGCCGCCGCGACCCTGCGGGCGAGGCCGGACAACCCCGCTCCGGTCGGGGTCGCCCCGCCGACACCGTCGTCGGTGACTCGCACGGTAATCACCTTCTCGTTCCGAAAGACCTCGATCTCGATCCGGGTGCAGTCGGAGTGTTTCACCGCGTTCGTCACGGCCTCCGAGACCACGAAGTACACCACCGTCTCCGTCGCCGCGTCCGGACGCTCGGTGAGCGCGTAGGTCAGCGACGTCGGCACGGTCGAACGCTCCACCAGTGACTCCAGCGCCACCTCGAGGCCCGCCGTCTCCAGCGCGATCGGGTACACCCGCCAGGTCACCTCTCGCAGTTCGTTCAACGCGTGTTGAGACTGTTCGTGCGCCTGCCGCACCAATTCCTCCACGCGCGCCGGGGCGGGTGCCGAACCCAGGGCTCTACGGGCCCTGCCCAACACCATTCCCAGTGCCACGAGCGACTGCTGCACCCCGTCGTGCAGATCCCGCTCGATGCGTCTGCGTTCGGTGTTCACCGCCTCCACGACCTCGGCCCGCGTGGTGGTGAGCTCTCGCACCCGCCTGCGCAGCCGCTCCTTGTCACTCGGCCCGAAGAAGTGGCGGGCGAGCGCGCGATCCAGCGCGGCCACCCCGAGCAGTCCTTGGACGGCGAGGAACGACAGCAAGGTCCCGCCCAACACCACGGCGATCGGGTCGTACCAACGGGGGTCGTCACCGCCGCCCACGGCTTCGCCCGACAGCAACTGCCCCAGCATGACGACACCGGTGAGCGCGCCGAGCACGGTCAGTACGAAGACTCCCGCGCCCAGTCCGCCCACCACGCACCGCGCGGCGAGGTAGCGCCACGCGCGGTCGTTCCCGTAGTCGCCCGAGTTCTCACTGCTCAGAAACCTCGCGATCCTGGACCGTTCCAACTCGGCCAACCACCGTGCGCCCGCGAACGTCCACCTTCGTGTGAGCGGTGCGATCAGAGCAGGGCCGGTGAGAACGCAGAAGAGCAGTTCCGGCAGGGAGGTGAGAGCTCCGAGCACCAGCCCGGCGCAAACCCGCCACGCACGGCTCACGATACGCTCGGCGGTGGAGGACACCTCGCAGAGGCTATCCGGGCCGAACCCCTGTGTAACTGAGGTTTTCCACAGTCTCGGCCTGCGGAGATGCGGCCCCGCGTTCGGCGGTGTGCACCATCCCGTCCGCGCCGTAGCGCTTTGTAGTGTTCTGGGCACAAAACGGACTTGGTTATTTGCGAAAGGCCCCTCATGAACAGTCTCGTAGCTCAGGCCGACACCAACGAGCTCGGAGGGCTCGCTGGGTGGACGGTTGACCTGATGGACACGCTCGGCGGGCCGGGCGCGGCCGTGGCTGTGGGACTCGACAACATATTTCCCCCCATCCCGAGCGAGCTGATCCTGCCGCTCGCGGGCTTCACCGCCGCTCAGGGCCGCTTCAACCTCGCGGAGGCGCTGGCGTGGACCACCGCGGGGTCGGTGATCGGCGCGGTGATCGTGTACCTGATCGGGTACATCTTCGGTCGCGAACGCACGCGCAAGCTCATCACGATGCTGCCGCTGGTGAAGGAGTCCGACTTCGACCACGCCGAGCGCTGGTTCGCCAAGCACGGCACCAAGGCGGTGTTCTTCGGCCGCATGGTGCCGCTGGTGCGAAGCTTCATCTCGGTGCCCGCGGGTATCGAACGGATGCCGTTCTGGATCTTTCTGTCACTCACCACGCTCGGCAGTCTGGTGTGGAACAGCATCTTCGTGATCGCGGGTTATTTCCTGGGGTCCAACTGGCAGTTGGTCGACGAGTACGCGGGGATCTTCCAGTACGTCGTCATCGCCGCCGTCGTCGTCGCCGTGGCGGTGTTCGTGGTGAAGCGAGTGCGGGAGCGTCGCAACGCAGGCGTCTGAACCACCGAGACCAACCACCGAGACCGAAGTACCGAACACCCGCGTGCGGACAGCGCGCGGGTGTTCGCGTGTGCGCGTTGTCCCGCCTGGCGAAGGGGGTCGCGAAACCGGCCGGAATGTGTCATAAATCACTACATTGACTGACTACCATTCGCGACCAATTCGAGACGGGGGCGTTCACCCGCCTCGCGGCCGGACGACTCTCGGCGTTGTGCGTTGTTAACGCAGCGCTAATCGGATGACCGCGATCAACCGCCTCAATACGCCCACCGGGGGTAAAGTATCGCCTCGTTCGCGGGTCGGCCCCGAGAGGCGCATGTGCGTCACACAAGGAGGTTGCATGCCGGACGCATACGGCGACGCCGAGGCCGGTGCGGTGACGGGCGACGTGTCGAGACCGACGGAGCGGTCGATCGAGGACAGTCACCCGTCAACAGAGGCGCGCGCGGACGAGCTTCGGTTCCGTCTTTACACAGTGGCGGTCCTCACACTCGGGATCGCGGCCGCCGCGGCGGTGTCCGCGTGGTTGCCCTTCCACTACTCGGTCCACCTGTGGTGGATCGGACCGCTGCTCGCCCTGGCGTTTCTCGGAGCCGAACAGCTCGGCGTCAACGTCGACGTTCGCAGCGGCATCTCCTGGACCATTTCCTTCACCGAAATCCCACTGGTCATCGGCCTGTTGGTGGCCCCGTTCGAAGTCGTGCTCGCCGCACACGTCGTCGCGGGCGTCACCACGCTGCTGGCACGGCGGGTCACCGGTCGCGTCCTCTACAACGCGGGCGCGTTCCTCTTGGAGGTCACGAGCGCGTTCGCCGTCGCGGGGCTCGTGAGCCACGCCCTGGGCGACCCCGAGCACATGCCGTGGCTGGCCGCGCTCGCGGGCACGCTGACCGCACCGCTCGCCAGCACGCTGCTCGCGATGGCGGCCGTGCGAGTGCTGCGTCGTCGCATGAGGATCGGCACCGTGATCCGGCTCGCGGGGCGCATCCTCGTGGTCGGCTTCGTCAACGCCTCCGTGGGGCTCACCGGTTACCTCGTCATCTCGAAGACCCCGGAGGCCTGGCCGATCGTGCTCGCGGTCAGCCTGGGCCTCGCCGCGCTGTACTGGGCGTACTCCGACCTGCTGCGGGAACAACGCGACATGGAGGCGCTCACCGACGTGAGCCTCATGGTGGCCAGATCGGGCCAGCAGGTGGCGTCCCGTCCGGCGGGCAAGGTCGGCGACATCGGTCTGGACGTCGACCTCGACGAATGGGCCACGATCGCCGAGCGCATCCGTGACCAGCTCGCCGCGGCCCGCATCGTATTGCGGCTGCGGCTCGAACCCGACGAACCGCTGCACACCGTGGTGGTCGGGGAGGAACTGCCCCCCGCCGCGCGGGAGGACCGGGGAGCCGACGACCCGCTGTTGCGGCTTCCGGGTTCCCATGTTCGGCACCTGCGCATCACCGAGGCCAACCCGCAGGTCAGGGCGGCGCTGCTCGCGCGGGGCGCAAGCGAGGCACTCGCCGTTCCGTTGCGCAGTGCCCATCGACTGCTCGGCATCGTCGAGGCGCACGACAGGTTGTCGCGCTGGCGGGGCTTCGGCAAGTACGACGTCCAGTTGCTCGGCACGATGGCGAGTCACCTGGCCACCGCGCTCGACAACCGCAGACTGCTCGCCACACTGCGCCACGACGCCTATCACGATCCGCTGACCGGATTGCTGAACCGGCCCGGCTTCCGGCAGGTGGCCGCCGAACCGCTGCGGGAGTTCCCCAGCTCGGTGGTGCTGCGGGTCGACCTCGACGTGTTCTCCACCGTCAGCGACGCCCTCGGTTACACGTGGGCCGACCGGATGCTCATGGCGGCCGGCAGACGCATGCGCGACACGCTGGGCCCCGACGTCCCGCTGGCGCGGCTGGAGGGCGCGTCGTTCGCCGTGCTGCTCGCCGACTGCGACTCCGAGCGGGCGCAGCAGGTCGCCCAGCGACTGCGAAGCCAACTCTCCGCGCCCTATCCCGTGGAACGACTCATGGTCGAGGCCAACGCCGTGGTCGGTTACGTCACGACGACGGCGGAGGAGCACGCCGAGCGCACCGACGTGGACAGCCTGCTGCAGCGAGCCGACATGGCGGTGCGTGCCACCCGAGGGGGCGAGGAGGTCAAGGCCTACGTCCCCAGCATGGGACAGATCTTCCTGCGGCGGTTCCAGATGGTCACGCAGTTCCGGCAGGCCATCGAGGAGGGGCAGGTCACGGTCCATTACCAGCCGAAGGTTGCCCTCCCCGGCAAGCAGGTGCTGGGCGTCGAGGCGTTGGTGCGCTGGCAGCACCCGGAGTTCGGTCGGGTCAACCCCGACGAGTTCGTGCCCGCCGTCGAGGCCGCTGGGTTGGTCGGGGTCCTCACGTCGTTCGTGCTGGAGACGGCGCTCGACCGCGTGCGGCGGTGGCTGGACGAAGGGCTGCGCATCTCGGTCGCGGTGAACCTGTCGGTGCGCAACCTCGCCGACGAGGACTTCCCCGATCGCGTCGCCGCTTTGCTGGAGCGCTTCGGCGTTCCCGGTGAGTTGCTCACGTTGGAGCTCACCGAGTCGGACGTGATGCAGGACCCCGAGCGGGCGCTGCCGATCCTGCGGAAGCTGAGCGATCTGGGGATCGAGCTGGCCGTGGACGACTTCGGCACCGGCTACTCGTCGTTGGCCTATCTCCGGCAGCTCCCCGTGGACCAGGTCAAGATCGACAAGAGTTTCGTGTTCGGCATGGGCACCGATCTGGGGGACCTGGCCGTGGTCAGGTCGATCGTGGAGCTGGGCCACTCGCTGGGACTCACGGTGGTCGCGGAGGGGGTCGAGGAGGACCTGGCCCGCGATCGACTGGAGGCCATGGGCTGCGACGTGGCGCAGGGGTACCTCATCTCGCGGCCGCTGTCGGAGGAGCGGTTGGAGGCGTGGCTGCAGGCCAGGACGGCTCGTTCCCTCGACCGGGCGTCAGAGGCGGTGTTGACCCTGCTGACCTGAGGTTTTGTCGTAAACCGACCCCCGCCTTCCACGGGCGATCGGGTGCTGTATTCTTGTTGTCAGCCCGATGCGGCAGGCCCCTTTAGCTCAGTCGGCAGAGCGTCTCCATGGTAAGGAGAAGGTCTACGGTTCGATTCCGTAAAGGGGCTCGGTGTGTGTTACGAGGCGGTGTAGCTCAGTCGGTAGAGCAAGCGGCTCATAATCGCTGTGTCGCCGGTTCGAGTCCGGCCACCGCTACGCTGTTTCGATGAGAGAGTAAGGAGCCGTTGTGGCTGCCACCGACGTACGACCGAAGATCACGTTGGCGTGCGAGGTCTGCAAGCACCGCAACTACATCACCAAGAAGAACCGTCGTAACGACCCGGATCGCTTGGAGATGAAGAAGTTCTGCCCCAACTGCGGAACGCACCGGGTGCACAAGGAGACGCGCTGACGCGCATTCCCTGAAGCTTCCACGAAGCCGCCCTCGATCCCGAGGGCGGCTTCGTTGCGTTGGGCGCGAGTATAGCCTCGGCGAGGTTGGAAAAAACCCAACGATCGGGCCTACCTTTTCGTCATGTCGGTGATCACCCTGTTCCGCGACCCATTTCCAACCCTGCGGAAGTGAGGACCGACATGAGGAAGCTGATGAAGTCGACGGTCGCGGCCGGAGCGTGTGCCCTGGTCTTCGGTGCCGTGGCACCGGCGATGGCCTCCGAGACCGACACGGCGTCGACGGCGGGAATCGAGGGCTACTCCGCCAACGTCGAAGCCGAGGCGGTGTCCACGCTCGTCGCGGAGCGCGGGCTCGACCGGGCGGAGGCCGTGGAGCTGCTGCGCAAGCAGGACGCCGCCGTTCGGAGCCTCGACGCCGCGCTGGCCCAGCTCGGCGACCGGGCCGCGGGCGGTTACCTGGACGACGCCGGTAACCCCGTGGTCAACGTCGTGAGCAAGACCGCCGCGGCCGCGGTCGAGGGCACGGGTGTCACCGCGAAGCTCGTCTCCCACACCACCGCCGAGCTGGAGGCCGCCAAGGCGGCGCTGGAGGCCCTGCCCGCGGTGGCCGACACCACGATCGCCACCGACCCCACCACGAACCAGGTGGTTCTCACGATCGGGACGGAAGCCGACGACACCGAGGCCGCCGACCTGGTGGCCGAGGCGCGGAAGCTGGGCGACAAGGTCAGGGTCGAGTACGTCGCGGGCGGCTTCGACGTGGCCATCTACGGCGGTGAGGCCATCACGGGTGGCGGCAGCCGCTGCTCGGCGGGCTTCAACGTCAACTCCGGGGGCCAGAACTACATCGTCGACGCCGGCCACTGCACCGGTGCGGTGTCGCAGTGGAACGTCGGCCCGTCGGTGGACGCCAGCTTCCCCGGCAACGACTACGGCCTCATCCGCAACGACACGGGCAGCGCTCCGGGCGCGGTGAGCCTGTACGACGGCTCGGCGCAGCCGATCACCTCGGCGTCCAACGCCTACGTGGGCCAGTCGATCTGCAAGAGCGGTAGCACCACGGGACTTACCTGCGGCACCGTGCAGGCCACGAACGTCACCGTGAACTACGCCGAGGGCGCCGTGCATCAGCTGGTGCAGACCTCCGCGTCGGTGAACTCCGGTGACTCCGGCGGTGCGCTGTTCGCCGGCAGTGTCGGCCTCGGTATCACGTCCGGCATGGGTGGCGGCAGCTCGTTCTTCCAGCCGCTGACGGAGGCCCTCAGCGCCTACGGCGTGCAGTTGAACTGATCTCCGTTGAACTGATCTCCTTCGTCGCGGTGGCAGCCGGGGGTGCCCCGAGGTCCGGGGCGGCTCCGGCTGCCGCCACGTCCGGCCCCCGTGGCCGCGGCCCGGTAACCTTGCCGTTCGTGCCACTGGATCCGAGTTTCGCCGGGCGTACCTATCCGCCCACCACCACGTACGAGGTCAGCCGCGCCAAGATCGTGGAGTTCGCCGACGCGATCGGGGACGACAGTCCGCTGTACCGTGACCCCGAGGCGGCCAAGGCCGCGGGGTATCCGGACGTGATCGCGCCGCCCACGTTCCTGACGGTCTTCAACCTCGCGTCGATCAACGCGATCGTCACCGATCCCGAACTGGGGCTCGACTACTCGCGCATGGTCCACGGTGATCAGCGGTTCGTCCACCACCGCCCCGTCTACGCGGGGGACGTGCTCCAGCTCACCACGCATATCGACGACGTCTTCACCCGCGTGGGCAACGACTTCGTGAACGTGCGCGCCGACATCGAGACCACGTCCGGAGAGCTGGTGTGCACCACCCACGCGCAGCTCGTCGTGAGGGGGGAGTGAACGTGTCCGAGACCACGACCGGTGTCACGGTGAACGTCGGTGACGAGCTGCCGCCGTTGGCCGTACGCGTCACGCGCGAACAGCTCGTGCGCTACGCGGGTGCGTCGCTGGACTTCAACCCGATCCACTGGAACGAGCGGTTCGCCAAGGAGGTCGGCCTTCCCGGCGTGATCGCCCACGGGATGCTGACCATGGCTCTCGGGGGCCGGCTGGTGACCGACTGGTTGGGCGACCCCGGACGGCTCGTGGAGTACGGTGCACGGTTCACCCGGCCGGTGGTCGTGCCCGACGACGACACGGGCGCGCTCGTCGAGTTCACCGGCAAGGTGGGCGAGGTGCGTGACGACGGCACTGCCCGCATCGACATCACGGCGAAGTTCGAGGGCAAGTCGGTGCTGGGCAAGGCGCAGGCCGTCGTCCGGCTCTGAGTCAGCTTCCGCGTATCGCGGCGAGTACGGCGTCGGCGATGGCGCGCTCCCCTTCGGCGGTGGGGTGCAGGGGTGCGGCCCCCGTGACGGACTCCAGCCCCTCGATCCACCGTTCGCCCTCCGGCGCGCACAGGTGATGCTCCGCCGTGGCCGACGTCGTGTCGACGAACTCCGCCCCGTGGGCGTTCGCCTGCTGTTCCAGGACGTGGTTCAGCAGCTCCAGGCCCTCGCGCAGGGCGGCCAGGTCGGTGGGGGAGTGGGGCAGGACGTCGGCGCACGCCGCCGGGTCGTTCGGCAGGATCGTCGGGTAGCCGACCACGAGGACTCGCGCGTCGGGCGCCTTCTCCCGGATGGCCGCGACCACCGACGCCACGGCGGGCACCGTGTTGGCGACACGGTCGCCGATGGCGACGCTCTCCTCGCACGCGCCGCCGTGGGTCGCGACCTCGGCGCACTGGCCGGCCAGTTCCACGAGCCCGACGTCGTTGCCGCCGATGCCCACGGTCACCAGCGTCGTGTCGGGGGTGAGCGCCGCGAGCTGTGGCGGGTTGGTGCCGTCGGACGTCTGCTGAGGCTGAGTGAGGTGCTCGGTGGTGGCGCCACCGCAGCTCGCGTCGGTGAACGACTCGGCGCCCACGCGTGCCGCCACCAGTCGCGGATAGTTGTTGTCCGACCGGCCGCAGCCTTCCGGGGAACCCACGATGCGGCCGGTGCCGGGCGCCGCCGTGTAGGAGTCACCGAGCGCGACGTAGTGCACCGGCGCCCGTCGACCCCGTGATTCGTCGTCGGCGCGTGGCTGATCCCCGCTCCCACAGCCCGTGGCGAGCGCGGCCACGACTACCGCCACCAGCCCTACTCGTGCGCGCACATGTCGAGTTCTATCAGCCCTGCCGGTCGTGGGCCTGCCGAACGAGGTCGTTCACGAGGCCCGCCGCCTGATCGGGGCCGTCGACCGTGGCGAGCACCCGGCGGCCCGAGCTCAGGGTCAGCACCAGCGCCTCGCCGCTTCGGCACTTGAAGGCGACGTCCCCGGACGCGTTCGTCCGCACCCCGAGACCGCCACCCTGCAGGAGGGAGAGGGAGTCGGTGCCCGCCGACGTGATGTCGGAGATCGGGACGGTGCGACGCGGATAGCCCGTGAACCCCATGCGGATCGTGACGGCGGTGTTGTCGATCGTCACGTGGACCCGCGAGATGCCGACGGCCGCGAGCACCCCGAGTCCGAGCGGCACGAGGTACGTGCTCCAGGACGTCGGCGACCCGGCCAGGGTCCCCACGACGGCCAGCACGGCGGGCGGGGCGACCACGCAGAGCACCGCGAGCCCCACGTTCGTCGTGCCGCCCATCCACGTGACGCGTTCCCCCCGGGTCAGGCCCACGCTCTCGCTGCCCACGGGCACCGAGGCTCGCCTCGGGGGCACGTCGGGGGCGACGAGCCACGACAGCACACCCGCGGCCACGCTGGTGCCCAGCAACACGAGAACCGACAGCCCCGCACCCGAGGCGTCGTGCCACGACGGAGCGTCGAGGGTGGCGAGCATCGACGTCGCGAGACCGGCCACGGGGATCACGGCCAGCCCCGATGCCAGCCCCAGCAAGGGGGGATACGAACCGCGTCCGATCCGCACGAGCACCAGTGCCGTCACCGTGAAGGCCACGGCCAGCACGAGCGTCGCGACGACGGTCCACGTCGTGAGCGCGCCGAGGGAGGTCGCGTCGTCCGGCGCGCCCGAGGGACCCCAGTGCGTGGCGACCTCCTCGGGGAGCCGGTCCGACCAGGCTTCCCGCAAGACCAACACCGCCGTGGTGAACAACACCGGGACACCCAGGGCGGCGAGGGGCAGCCGAACGGCGGTGCTTCTCACGAGAACTTCCTCCTCACGATCGTGACCAGCTCCTCCAGGCTCACACCGGCGCGCTTGCCCTCGGCCACGAGCTCGGCGGCCAGCTCGGTCAGTCGGGCGTGGCCGTTCGCCCGGCCCGTCACCACCGCCCCGCGCCTGCGACGGAGGTCGATGATCCCCTCGTCGCGCAGTGCCGCGTAGGCGCGCAGCACGGTGTGCACGTTGATCTGCAGCGACTTCGCCAGTTCCCGCGCGGGCGGAAGGTGATCGCCCGGCTTGACGCGTTCCTCGGACACGGCGCGGCGGACCGACGCGGCGACCTGCTCGTACAGCGGAGCTGTCGACGAAGGATCGATACGGAACAGCATAGTGCTAACTATAATAGAACAAACGGATTTTTGTTCGGCCGTGTCGCTCCGGAGACATGACGAAGCCCCCGGACCCGCCACTGCGATCCGGGGGCTTCGCTCGAAAAGCTCGAAGGTTACTTCGCCTCGGAGAGGAGTTCCGCCACTCGGGTGACGCCCTCGACGAGGTCCTTCTCGGCGAGCGCGTAGGAGAAGCGGAAGTAACCGGGCGTGCCGAACGCCTCGCCGGGCACGACGGCCACCTCCACCTCGCGCAGGATCAGATCGGCCAGCTCCACCGTGTCGGAGGGACGCTGCCCCCGGATCTCCTTGCCGAGCACCGCCTTCACCGACGGGTAGGCGTAGAACGCGCCCTCCGGCGTCGGGCACTCGACGTTCGGGATCTCCGACAGCATCGACACGATCTTCTTGCGACGCGAGTCGAAGGCCGCCCGCATCTCGTGCACCACGTCGAGCGGGCCCGCCACGGCCGCGAGCGCGGCGCGCTGGGAGACGTTGGCGACGTTGCCGCACAGGTGCGACTGGAAGCTCGACGCGGCCTTGATCACGTCCTGGGGGCCCACGATCCAGCCGACTCGCCACCCCGTCATGGAGTAGGTCTTCGCGACACCGTTGAGGATCAGCGTGCGGTCGGCCAGCTCCGGCACCACCACGGGCAGCGACTCGGCCTTGGCGCCGTCGTACACGAGGTGCTCGTAGATCTCGTCGGTGATCACCCAGATGTCGTGCTCGGCGGCCCACTTGCCGATCGCCTCCACCTGCTCACGGGTGTAGACGGCACCGGTCGGGTTCGACGGCGAGTTGAACAGCAACACCTTCGTGCGTTCGGTGCGCGCCGCTTCCAACTGCTCGACCGTGACCCGGTAGCCCGTGGACTCGTCGGCCGTGACCTGCACCGGAACCCCGCCGGCCAGAGCGATCGACTCGGGGTAGGTGGTCCAGTAGGGGGCGAGCAACAGCACCTCGTCACCCGGATCGAGCAGGGTGGCGAACGCCGAGTACACGGCCTGCTTGCCGCCGTTGGTCACGAGGACCTGGGAGGCGTCGCAGGAGAAGCCGGAGTCGCGCAGCGTCTTCGCGGCGATGGCCTCGCGCAGCTCGGGAAGGCCCGCCGCCGCCGTGTAGCCGTGGTTGCCGCGGTCGCGCACGGCCGCCGCCGCGGCCTCGACGATGTAGTCCGGGGTCGGGAAGTCGGGCTGCCCGGCGCCGAAGCCGATCACCGGCCGCCCCTCGGCCTTGAGCGCCTTCGCCTTCGCGTCGACGGCGAGCGTCGCGGACGGCGTGATGCCCGCGATGCGGGCGGACACTCGGGGACGGGAGCCGGGGGTGGTGCTGTCGGATGTGGCCATGCCGACATTTTTTCACGGGCGACGTTGTGGCAGGCAGCAGGCCTCCTCGGGCCTTTCCGGCCCCCCGGTGGCGACCGGTTCGCGGACCCGGCGGCGCGCCGTAACAAGGGCGTGGTTGCGAGTCGCCCTCGGGCTTGCCGTAGACTGCTGAACTTGGAACGTACGGAACGGGCCCCACAGCTCCTGCGGGGCCGGTGAAGAACGTCCTTGTGAGTGGGTCACCGCTCGAAGGGGTGTAGCTCAACTGGCAGAGCAGCGGCCTCCAAAGCCGCAGGTTGCAGGTTCAAGTCCTGTCACCCCTGCGTTGACGTGTCAGGTGGAGCGGAGGAGTAGCTCGTGAGCGAGGACGGGGAGAAGGACAAGGAGAGGGCGGCCAAGCGCCCTTCCCGTCCGGACACCGCCGCGGCTCGGCGCGCACGGCGTGCCTCCGCTGAACCGACGGGCACACCAGCGAAGGCTAACTCCGGGGCGAGGGCCGGTAAGAGCACGGAGTCCGCCAGAAGGCCCGCGCCCAAGGGGAAGACTTCGGAAAAGGTCGCCAAGCCGGAAGGCAAGGGCGTGCCGACGCCGAAGCGGAACCGCAAGGAAGCGAAGAAGGGCTCGCTGTTCGCACGCATCGGGCGCTTCATCCGCGAGGTCTGGGGCGAGCTGCGCAAGGTCATCTGGCCGACGCGCAAGCAGATGGTCACCTACACCACGGTGGTGCTGGCCTTCCTGGTGTTCATGGTGGCCCTCGTCTCCGGACTCGACTTCGTGTTCCTGAAGGGCGTCGAGGTCGTCTTCGGCGACTAGGTGGCCTGACTTCCTCGCGGGTGGCGGCGTCCACGCGGAGCCCGCGACCACCACACGCGATCAACTGAGAGGACGGAAAGTGACCTCCGAGAACGGCTCAGGAGCCGGTCAGGATTTGACTGGCCTCTCCGAGGAGCAGGCGCTCGCCGCCACCGGCGACACGGGCTCGGATGCCACCGAGACCGCCGAGGCGCCGGAAGTCGCCGAGGCGCGGCAGCCTTCGGAGACCGACGAAGCTTCGGAGGCCGACACCACCGCCGACGAGCAGTCGGGGGCCGAGGACCCGGTCGCGAAGCTGCGCGAGGAGCTGCGTTCCCTGCCCGGCGAGTGGTACGTCGTGCACTCCTACGCCGGGTACGAGAACAAGGTCAAGAGCAACCTCGAAACCCGTCGGCAGACGCTGGACGTCGAGGACTACATCTTCCAGATCGAGGTGCCCACCGAAGAGGTCACCGAGATCAAGAACGGGCAGCGCAAGATCGTGCAGCGCAAGGTGCTGCCCGGATACATCCTGGTCCGGATGGAGCTGAACGACGCGTCGTGGAGCGCGGTGCGCAACACGCCCGGCGTCACCGGCTTCGTCGGAGCCACCTCCCGTCCTTCGCCGTTGAGCCTCGACGACGTGGTGAAGTTCCTCGCTCCGAAGGTCGAGAAGCAGGAGCCGGCCAAGGCCGGCAAGGGCGAGGCCGCGGCGGCCGAGCAGCCCGCCGCCACGAGTGCGGTCGAGGTGGACTTCGAGGTCGGCGAGTCCGTCACGGTCATGGACGGCCCGTTCGCCACGCTGCCCGCCACGATCAGCGAGGTCAACGCGGACGCCCAGAAGCTGAAGGTCCTGGTGTCGATCTTCGGCCGGGAGACGCCGGTCGAGCTGTCGTTCACCCAGGTCTCCAAGATCTGACGACCGAGGCCGCTCGGTCGCAGGCAAAGCCTCACGCCGTGGCAGGGGCGTGAGGACGAGCGACACTGAACAGGAACGAAGAATGCCACCCAAGAAGAAGAAGCTTGCAGCGGTCATCAAGCTGCAGATCCAGGCGGGCGCCGCGAACCCGGCGCCTCCCGTCGGTCCGGCGCTGGGTCAGCACGGCGTCAACATCATGGAGTTCTGCAAGGCCTACAACGCCGCGACCGAGTCGCAGCGCGGCAACGTGGTGCCGGTCGAGATCTCCGTCTACGAGGACCGCTCGTTCGACTTCAAGCTCAAGACCCCGCCCGCGGCGAAGCTGCTGCTGAAGGCCGCCGGTGTCGAGAAGGGGAGCGGCGAGCCTCACAAGTCGAAGGTCGGCAAGGTCACCTGGGACCAGATCCGCGAGATCGCCGAGACCAAGAAGGCCGACCTCAACGCGAACGACATCGAACAGGCCGCCAAGATCATCGCCGGTACCGCTCGCTCGATGGGCATCACGGTCGAGTGATCACTGGCGTGTCGACGGCCGCCTGAGCGCCGCCGCATCGCCTGTGGAAGGGCCACGCGCTGACCCGTACCACAACTGATCCGCCACGAACTTTCAAAGGACAGAACATGACCAAGCGCAGCAAGGCCTATCGTCAGGCCGCCGAGCTGATCGACCGCGAGCGGCTGTACACGCCGCTGGAGGCCGCGAAGCTCGCCAAGGAGACCTCCAAGGTCAAGATGGACGCCACCGTCGAGGTCGCGATGCGGCTCGGCGTGGACCCCCGTAAGGCCGACCAGATGGTCCGCGGCACCGTGAACCTGCCGCACGGAACGGGTAAGACCGTCCGCGTCATCGTCTTCGCGACCGGTGAGAAGGCCGCGGAGGCCGAGGCCGCCGGTGCCGACGCGGTCGGTTCCGACGACCTGATCGAGCGCATCCAGGGTGGCTGGCTCGAGTTCGACGCCGCGATCGCGACTCCGGACCAGATGGCGAAGGTGGGCCGGGTGGCCCGCATCCTCGGCCCGCGTGGCCTGATGCCGAACCCCAAGACGGGCACCGTGACCCCGGACGTCGGCAAGGCCGTCTCCGACATCAAGGGCGGTAAGATCAGCTTCCGCATCGACAAGCAGGCCAACCTGCACCTGGTGATCGGCAAGGTCTCGTTCGACACCGAGAAGCTGGTGGAGAACTACGCCGCCGCGCTCGACGAGGTGCTGCGGGCCAAGCCCGCCTCCTCAAAGGGCCGCTACCTGAAGAAGGTCACCTTCTCCACCACGATGGGGCCGGGCATCCCCGTGGACCCGGCTCGTACGCGCAACCTGCTGTCCGAAGAGGTCAGCGCCTGACGCGCCTTCAACGCGACGACTGACGCGGGGCGGTCATCCGACACGGGTGGCCGCCCCGCCGTCGTCTCCGGGGTCAGTTGTCGTCGGTCGTCGTGTCGGTCGCCGGGCAGGTCGCGGGCCCCGGTTCGTGTCCGGTGATCAACCACTGGTCCATCTCGACCTTGGTGACCTCGAAGACCCCGAGCGCGGGACCGCCCCGGATGTCGAAGTCGCAGGAGTCGATGCGAATCGTCGTGGCGTCGGGGTCGTACCAGCGCGGGAAGATCGACTCCGCGTAGTCGTTGACGTGCGTGACCTGCGCGTGCAGGGCCAGTACGGCGGCGCGACAGTCGGGGTGGCCCGTGTTGGCCGCGAAACGCTGCTGGATGCCGCGCTCGTTGTCGAAGTGTCCGCATGCCTCGGCGATCAACGGCTGGTTGGTGTTGGGGTCTTCCTGCGCGATGGCGTCGTAGACCTTGCGCACCGCTTCGTACGGCTCCTTCGCCAACAGCTCCTCGGTGTGGTAGGTGCCGCCTCCCATGCGAGCGGCGGCCTCGGTGCTGTTGTCGTCATCGGAGCCGAAGAGCTGATTGAACGCCCAGGTCGCGAAGATGGCGAGCAGCAAGAAGAAGATCAACCAGCCGAGGAGCTTCTTGCCGAGCCACTGGAGCCATCCGGGCACCTTGGAAGTGTGAGGCTCGGCGGGTGACGGCTGTGACGGTGCGACGAGATCCGTGCCGGTGGTGGTGCTGAGCTGCCCCTGCCCCTGTCGTGCCAGCTGTCCTTGTGCCTCCTGGAAGCGCAGGAACTGCTGGAACTGTTGAAATTGCTGGAACTGACGTAGTTGTTCGGGGTCGAGGTCCGGAGCGACCGGGGTGAGGTCCGTACCCGGACGCGGGGTGTCGGGCATGATCTCGACCTCGTCGTCCGGCCGGTCCGGCGTTGCGTCTCCTCGCTGCTCCACCACGTTACCCATGATGCCCGTTCGCGCACGATTCGTGGCCGGCGGAAGCGGGATTTTCCGCGAACCTCCGTACACCGGCTGCGAACACGCGTACGCAGACTGCGGACACGCGTACATGAGCTGCGGACACGCGGCGTGAGCTGCGGGGGCGGTGGCTCGGAGGGTTCGGGGGACGCGTATGCTGGTCTGCGGTTCTACCGAAGACCGCTGGTCTTTCCCACGCCGGGCGTGGGAAACGAAGGTCCCGTACTGGCGACGGGCGGCCCGCGCAGGAGGACGAGGCATCGTTGACGCGAGCCCGGACGGCTGTCCGGTTCGTGAGGTACGCCCCGCGCCTGCTGCGCTGGGGCGTTTTGTCGTTTGTGGGGCTGGGCCCGCCGGTGGTCACCGAAGCCAAGAGAGGAGGCGACCATGGCGAAGCCCGACAAGGTGGCGGCCGTCGCCGAGATCGCGGACAAGTTCCGCAACAGCTCGGCCGCCGTCGTCACCCAGTACAGCGGCCTCTCCGTGTCACAGCTCAGCGAGCTGCGCCGCGCTCTCGGCGACACCGCCAACTACCGGGTCGCGAAGAACACCCTCGTCAAGCGTGCCGCCGCCGAGGCGGGCGTCGAGGGTCTCGACGACTTGTTCGTCGGTCCCACGGCCATCGCGTTCGTCGAGGGCGAGCCGGTCGAGGCCGCGAAGGCGCTCCGTGACTTCGCGAAGGACAACAGCGCCCTCGTGATCAAGGGCGGCTACATGGACGGCAAGCCCCTCTCGGTCAACGAGATCGAGCGGATTGCCGACCTGGAGAGCCGCGAGGTGCTGCTCGCCAAGACGGCGGGTGCGCTGAAGGCGAAGCTGTCCCAGGCCGCCGCGCTGTTCCAGGCCCCGGCGTCGCAGATCGCGCGTCTGGCCGCGGCGCTGGAGGACAAGCGCAAGTCCGAGGGCGGGGCCGACGAGGCCGCCGAGAGCTGACCACCACCCACCCGACTCACAACCCACGAGTCCGTAACAGGAAGGAACGCCATCATGGCGAAGCTGAGCACCGACGAACTGCTCGACGCGTTCAAGGAGCTGACGCTGCTCGAGCTGTCCGAGTTCGTGAAGAAGTTCGAGGAGACCTTCGACGTCACCGCCGCCGCCCCGGCCGCCGTCATGGCCGCTCCGGGCGCCGCCGCTCCGGGTGCCGCCCCGGCCGAGGAGGAGAAGGACGAGTTCGACGTCATCCTCGAGGCCGCTGGTGACAAGAAGATCCAGGTCATCAAGGTCGTGCGCGAGGTCGTCTCCGGCCTGGGCCTGAAGGAGGCCAAGGAGCTCGTCGAGAGCGCTCCGAAGCCGCTGCTGGAGAAGGTCGACAAGGAAGCCGCCGAGGCCGCCAAGGAGAAGCTGGAAGCCGCCGGCGCGAAGGTCTCGCTCAAGTGAGTTAGTGCACTTTCGCCTGAAAAGGCGGGCCGTTCGTCGAAAGACGGGCGGCCCGCCTTTTTGTTTTCACCCGATCGTGAGTTAGTGTGCTGCGAACCACAAGATCGCAGTGGTGAACCGCTCCCGCTGAAACTGATGAGTAACCTGCGCGCCTTCAACTCGTTGCACGTTGTTGACGCGCCGAGAAACACTCCGGGAGGTGCGATGGGTGCCGAGGTGGTCATCGAAGGTTTGAGCAAGTCCTTCGGCAAGCACACCATCTGGCGTGACGTCACGCTGACGCTGCCGCCCGGCGAAGTGTCGGTGATGCTCGGACCGTCGGGTACCGGTAAGTCCGTGTTTCTCAAGTCCATCATCGGACTGTTGAAACCGGACAGAGGCAAGTGCGTGATCAACGGTGTGGACATCGTCAGATGTTCGGAGCGCAAGCTTTACGAGATCCGAAAGCTGTTCGGGGTGCTGTTCCAGGACGGCGCGCTGTTCGGCTCGATGAACCTCTACGACAACGTCGCCTTCCCGCTTCGTGAGCACACGAAGAAATCCGAGACCGAGATTCGCAAGATCGTGCTCGAAAAGCTGGAGATGACGGGTTTGTCCGGCGCGGAGCGGAAGCTGCCGGGCGAGATCTCCGGCGGTATGCGCAAGCGGGCGGGACTGGCCAGGGCACTCGTGCTCGACCCGGAGATCATCCTCGTCGACGAGCCGGACTCGGGTCTCGACCCGGTGCGCACCACCTACATCTCGCAGCTGTTCATCGACGTCAACGCCCAGATCGACGCCACGTTCCTCATCGTCACCCACAACATCAACCTCGCGCGGACGGTGCCGGACAACCTCGGCATGCTGTACCGCAAGGAACTGGTGATGTTCGGTCCCCGCGAGGTGCTGCTCACCAGCGAGGAGCCCGCGGTGAAGCAGTTCCTCAACGGCCGTATGGACGGGCCGATCGGGATGTCCGAGGAGAAGGACTCGGCCACGCTCGCCGCGGAGCGCGCGATGTTCGAGGCCGGTCACCACGCGGGTGGGGTCGAGGAGATCACCGGGGTGCCGCCGCAGCTCCAGCCGACTCCCGGCCTGCCGGAGCGGCAGGGCGCGAGACGCCGTAAGGACCGCGTGATGCGCATCCTGCACACGTTGCCACAGGCCGCGCGCGAGTCCATCATCGCCTCGCTCACGCCGGAGGAGCGGCACCGTTACGGCATTCCCGCCCCGAGACCTCACCGGCCGGACCCGGTCGGCGCCCAGCGCGGCAGTCTGCCGACCGAGCAGGTGGCCCAGCTCCCGGACTCCGACTGGACCCGGCCGATCCCGGCCAACACCGACGACGTGACCCGACGACTACCTCCGCACCAGCAAGGAAACTCATGAGCTCACCGGCCTCGACGGCCAGGATTCCCGGACTCGGGATGCTGCGCGAGACCGGGAAGTTGTTCGCGCTCGGTCTCGACGTGGCGCGTGGCGTGTTCCAACGGCCGTTCCAATTCAGGGAATTCATCCAGCAGGCGTGGTTCATCGCCAGCGTGACGATCCTGCCGACGGCGCTGGTGGCGATCCCCTTCGGCGCGGTCATCTCGATGCAGTTCGGGTCGTTGGCGAAGCAGCTCGGCGCGCAGTCGTACACCGGCGCGGGCAGCGTGCTCGCGACGGTGCAGCAGGCCAGCCCGCTCGTGGTGGCGTTGCTCGTGGCAGGCGCCGGCGGGTCGGCGATCTGCGCCGACATCGGTGCTCGCACGATCCGCGAGGAGATCGACGCCATGGAGGTGCTCGGCGTGTCGGCCGTGCAGCGCCTCGTGGTGCCGAGGGTGCTCGCGTGCATGTTCGTGGCGTTGCTGCTCAACGGCATGGTGAGCGTCATCGGCGTGCTCGGTGGCTACTTCTTCAACGTCGTGCTCCAGGACGGCACGCCCGGCGCGTACCTGGCGATTTTCTCGGCGCTCGCGCAGCTGTCGGACCTGTGGATCGGCGAGATCAAGGCGCTGATCTTCGGCTTCATCGCCGCGGTCGTCGCCGCCTACCGAGGGTTGAATCCCCCGCCCGGCCCGAAGGGCGTCGGCGACGCGGTGAACCAGTCCGTCGTCATCACGTTCCTTCTGCTGTTCGTGGTCAACACGGTGATCACGCTGATCTACCTGCAGCTCGTTCCCTCGAAGCTGGACTGAACCGATGGCCCGCCTGTTCCAGAACGTGAAGAACCTCGCCCACCGTCCACTGGCGACGTTGGACATGTTGGGCGACCAGATGTCGTTCTACCTGCGCGCACTCGCGTGGGCGCCCAGAGCGATCCGCCGCTACAGCAAGGAGGTGCTGCGGCTCCTCGCGGAGGTCAGCTTCGGCTCGGGGTCGCTGGCGGTGATCGGCGGCACGGTCGGCGTGATGGTGGGGCTGACGCTGTTTACGGGTGTCCTGGTGGGACTCCAGGGCTACTCGGCACTGGACTCCATCGGCACCTCGGCGTTCACGGGTTTTTTGACGTCGTTTTTCAACACGCGGGAGATCGCTCCGCTGGTGGCGGGGCTGGCGCTGTCGGCGACGGTGGGCGCCGGGTTCACCGCCCAGCTCGGCGCCATGCGGATCTCCGAGGAGGTCGACGCGCTGGAGGTCATGGGCGTGCCGAGCCTGCCGTACCTCGTGACGACGCGCATCATCGCCGGGTTCGTGGCGGTGGTCCCGCTCTACGTGATCGGGCTGCTCAGTTCGTACCTGGCGTCGAGAACCGTGGTGGTGTACCTGTACGGGCAGTCGGCGGGCACCTACGACCACTACTTCGAGATGTTCCTGCCCCCGGAGGACGTGCTCTACTCCTTCATCAAGGTGCTGATCTTCAGCGTGTTGATCATCCTGATGCACTGCTACTACGGGTACCGGGCCACCGGCGGCCCCGCCGGGGTCGGTATCGCGGTCGGCCGGGCGGTCCGGCTGTCGATCGTGACGGTGGCGGTGGTCAACTTCTTCATCGGATTCGCCATCTGGGGCACTGACACGACGGTGAGGATCGCGGGATGAGCTCAACGGTGGCGACGATTCGTCGCAGGTTGCTCGGGCTGCTCCTGGTGAGCATCCTCGTCGGGGGCATCGCGTTGAGCGTGGCCGTCTACAACCGAGCGTTCAGCGACTACGTGACGGTGCGGTTGCAGGCCGGAGCCATCGGCAACCAGCTCGCACGGGACTCCGACGTGAAGGTGCGGGGCCTGATCATCGGCCGGGTCGGCGAGATCGAGGCGACGCCCACGGGGGCGGAGCTGGTGCTGTACCTGGACCCGGAACAGGCCGAGCTCGTGCCGGCCAACGTGTCGGCGAGGTTCCTGCCGAAGACACTGTTCGGCGAGCGCTACGTCGACCTGGTCATCCCCGAACGGCCCTCACCGGTGAGTCTGTCCGACGGCGACGTGATCGCCCAGGACCGCACCGAGGACGCCGTGCGGTTGGAGCAGGCACTCGACAACCTGCTGCCCGTGTTGCAGGCCGTGCAGCCCGAGAAGCTGTCCAGCACCTTGACGGCCATCTCCACGGCGCTGGAGGGCAGGGGGGAACAACTCGGCAGGACGCTGTCCGACTTGGGCGATTACCTGGGAGCGCTGAACCCCCACGTGCCCAAGCTGCAGGAGAACCTGCGGGAGCTGGCCGAGTTCTCCGACACCCTCTCCGACGTCGCCCCGGACCTGCTGACCACGCTCGACAACCTCAGCACCACCAGCCGGACGATCGTCGAGCGGAGCTTCGACCTCGACGCGGTGTACCGCACGGTGACGGCGGCGTCGAGCGACCTGGACGCGTTCCTCGACGCCAACGGAGCCAACATCATCAGCCTCGGGGAGACCGCGAGGCCCACGGCGGAACTGCTGGCCAAGTACGCGCCCTCCTACCCGTGCTTCCTCGGGCAGATGGCGGAGCTCGTGCCGAGGATCGACGAGTCGTTCGGCAAGGGCACGAACAAGCCGGGGCTGCACGCGACCCTGGAGATCACCGTGGACCGTGGCCCGTACAAGGCCGGGCAGGACGAGCCCGAGTACAACGACAAACGCGGGCCGCGCTGCTACGCGATGGACGAGTATCCGGACCCGTTCCCGCAGCATCCGCCGGACGGCCCGCTGCAGGACGGCAGTGTGCACCCACCCGCGGCACGGTCGAACGTGACCGGGCTCAACCACTCGGCCGCGGGCGGCGGGGCGACTCCGGCCGGAAACCCCGCCAACACCTCGGGCGAGCACGCGCTGGTGGCGCAGCTCGTGGGACCGAGGGTGAGGCTCGCGCCGTCCGAGGTCCCCGCGTGGGGATCGTTCCTGGTGGCCCCGCTCTACCGAGGAGCGGAGGTGACGGTCCGATGAGCCGGACGATCGTCGAGTGCGGGGAGGTGATCGCGTGAGGGGGCTCGCCGCGCCGCTGGTGAAGCTCAGCGCCTTCGTGGTCACCACCGTGGTGTTCACGGCCCTGCTCGGGTTCAGCATCGCGAACGTGAGCACGTCGGACACCGACACCTACAAGGCGCGCTTCTCCGACGCCACGTCGGTGCTGCCGGGGGACGACGTCCGCATCGCGGGCGTGCGCGTGGGACAGGTGTCCGACGTCCGCATCGTCGACCGCCGGATCGCGGAGGTCGAGTTCGAACTGGACAGCAACCGGACGCTTCCGAACAACGTCGTCGCCGTCATCAAGTTCCGCAACCTCGTCGGCCAGCGGTACATCTCGCTGGAACGCGGTGAGGGACCGTCGGAGGGGACCCTGGAGAAAGGCGGCACCATCCCGCTGGAGAACACCCGCCCGGCCGTCGACCTCACCGAGCTGTTCAACGGCTTCAAGCCGTTGTTCCGGGCACTGTCCCCCGAGGACGTGAACACGCTGTCCTACGAGATCATCCGGGTCCTTCAGGGCGAGGGCGGCACCGTCGAGAGCCTGCTCTCCCACACCGCGTCGCTCACCACCACCATCGCCGAGCGGGACGAGGTCATCGGCGAGGTGATCGACAACCTCAACCTGGTGCTGGACACGCTCAACGAACGCACGCCGCAACTGTCACAACTCATCAGCAGGTTGCAGAAGTTCGTGTCGGGACTCGCTAGCGACCGTGAGCCCATCGGCGAGGCGATCGATGCCATCGACGACCTCGCCAACACCACGGCGGGCCTGTTGGCGGAGGCCCGCGAGCCGCTGCGGGAGGACATCGACGCGCTCGGCGACCTCGCGAGCAACCTCAACGACCACGAGGAAGTCGTCGAGCACTTCATCCAGTACCTGCCGAGGAAGGTCAGCAGGCTGGCGTCCACAGCGGACTACGGGTCGTGGCTGAACTTCTTCCTCTGCGAAGCGAAGGGCAACATCAGCATCACCGGCCTCGGCGACCGGCCGGTCTCGTTGCCGCTCCTGCCAGCCAACCGGAGTCGGTGCCTGTCATGACTAGTTTCTCCAAGCGCAACCCCGTGCCGATCGCGATCGTCGGGATCACGTTGATGGTGCTCGGCACGCTCGCGGCCCTCAACGCCGACGACCTGCCGCTGATCGGCGGCGGCACCACCTATCGCGCGGAGTTCAGCGAGGCCGCGGGACTGGAGCCCGACGACGAGGTGCGCATCGCGGGCGTGAAGGTCGGTGAGGTCACCGACATCGAACTCGACGGCGCGAAGGTCCTGGTGTCGTTCAAGGTCTCGGACGCGTGGCTCGGCGACCGCACCACCGCCGCCATAAAGATCAAGACCTTGCTGGGGCGGAAGTACCTCTCCCTCGACCCCATGGGCGAGAACACCCTCGACCCCGACGACACCATTCCGCTGGAGCGCACGGCCGCCCCCTACGACGTGATCGAGGCGTTCCGCGGGCTCTCCGAGACGGTGGACGAGATCGACGTCGACCAGCTCGCGCACAGCTTCGACGTCCTGTCGCAGACGTTCGCCGACACCCCGGACGACGTGCGGGGAGCGCTGGACGGCCTTTCCAAGCTGTCCGACACCATCGCCTCGCGGGACGCCCAGCTCGCCGAACTGCTCGACGGCACCCGGCAGGTCAGCCAGACACTGGCCGACCGCGACGACGAACTCGCCACCCTCATCGAGGACGGCAGCGCGCTGCTGGAGGAGCTGTCCGCCCGCGAGGAGGCCATCCGCGCCCTGCTGAACGGCACCCGCGAGCTGTCGGCACAGCTACGCGGTCTCGTGGACGACAACGACGAACAACTCGACCCCGTGCTCGAACAGCTCGACAAGCTCACCGACATGTTGGAGCGCAACCAGGAGTCGCTGGCCGAGGGCATCGAGAACTTCGCGCCGTTCGTGCGGGTCTTCAACAACACCATCGGTAGCGGTCGCTGGTTCGACAACTACATCTGCGGCCTGCTGCTGCCCTCCATCGGCCCGTTGAACGAAGAGGGGTGCAACGCGCGATGACCGACACCCGTCTCGGACAGCAGCTCGCCCGTGGCATCGCCGTCGCCTGCGTGCTCGGGCTGGTCGTGGCCACCGTCCTGTGGTGGACCATGAAGGACGCGGGCTCCAAACGCGTCACCGCGTACTTCACCGAGGCCATCGGCCTGTACGAGGGCAACAGCGTCCGGATCCTCGGCGTCGAGGTTGGGGAGGTGACCTCCGTGCGGCCCGAGGGCGACCGCGTCCGGGTCGACATGGTCTACGACCGCGAGGTCGCCGTCCCCGCCGACGCCAAGGCCGTCATCGTCGCCCCCGCGCTGGTCTCCGACCGCTACGTGCAGTTCACCCCCGCCTACACCGGAGGCGACGAACTCGCCGACGGCGCCGTGATCCCGTTGTCCCGCACCGCCGTCCCGCTGGAGATCGACGAACTCGGCGAGAGCCTCAGCCGCGTGTCCGAGGCACTCGGCCCGAACGGCGCCAACGCTGACGGCTCGCTGTCCGACCTGCTCGACACCGCCGCGGCGAACCTCGACGGCAACGGCAAGGCCCTGCACGACTCCATCACCAAGCTCGGCCAGGCGGCGGGAACCCTCTCCGGCAACTCCGAGGACCTCTTCGTCACCGTCGAAAACCTCGCGAAGTTGTCCGAGACCCTCGCCGAGAGCGACGGGCAGGTGCGCCGGTTCGAGGAGCAACTCGCCGACGTCAGCGACTTCCTCGCCGCCGAACGCGACAACCTCGCGGCCACGGTGTCCGAACTCGGCACCACGCTCGCGCTCGTCGACGACTTCATCAACGACAACCGCGAGCGCGTGAAGTCGAACGTCGACAAGCTGGCCGACGTCACCCAGGTGCTCGTGGATCAGCGCGCGGCACTGGCCGAGACGCTCGACATCGCGCCGCTCGCGCTCGGCAACCTCGCCAACACCTACAACGCCGCATCGGGAACCCTCGACGCCCGGCCCAACATGAACGAACTCACCGAACCGCCGATCCTCATGGTCTGCAACTTGCTCAGGCAGACCCCCGAGGCGCTCGACGTGCTCGGCAACCTCTGTGCCGACGTGGCGGGGGTCCTGGACGGCGTCCTGGAGCTGCCGTCGCTGGCCGAGTCGGTGAACGCCTTGAACAAGGGCAAGCTGCCACCACTGCCGCTTCCGCTGGTCGGACAGCTCACGAGCTCGGGAGGCCAGCGATGAGGCGACTGCGCACGGCCCTCGCCGCGGCGAGCGCCGCCACGCTCCTCGTGATCGGGGGATGCGGTTTCTCCGGGGCCCACGACATCCCCCTCCCCGGCGGCGCGGACCTCGGGGACGACCCCTACACGGTTCGCATCCACTTCCGCGACGTGCTCGACCTCGTCCCCCAGGCCGGCGTCCGGGTAGGTGAGGTGCCCGTCGGCACCGTCGAGGAGATCAAGCTGGCCGACGACGGATGGACGGCCGAGGTGGTGGTCTCCGTCAACCGGGACGTCGAACTGCCCGCGGGCGCCATCGCCAACCTGCGCCAGTCGAGCCTGCTCGGGGAGAAGTACGTCGAACTCGCCGCGCCCCCCGAGAGCACGGACACCCCGGCCGCGGGACGGCTCTCCGACGGTGACCTCATCCCCGTCGAGCGCACCAACCGTAGCGTCGAGGTCGAGGAAGTCCTCGGTGCGCTGTCCATGCTGCTCAACGGCGGCGGGGTGGAACAGCTCAACACGATCACCAGGGAGCTGGGCGCGGCCCTCAAGGGCAACTCGCCCGACGTCAAGGCGCTGCTGCGGAACGCGGAGGAACTCGTCAGGGCACTCGACGAGCAGTCCAGTGACATCACGTCCGCACTCGACTCGCTCAACCGGCTGTCGTCCACCCTCAGCACCCAACGCGACAAGATCGCCGTCGCCGTCGAGGACCTGAGTCCAGGCCTGGAGGTCCTCGAACGGCAGAGGGGCCAGCTCGTCGACATGCTGAGCGCGCTCGACAACCTGTCCGAGGTGGCCGTCGAGACCGTCAACGCGAGCCAGGAGGACCTCGTCGCCAACCTCGAGGCCCTGCTGCCCACGCTGCGCAAGCTCGCCGAGGCCGGGGCCGACCTGCCCAACGCCCTGGAGCTCCTGCTCACTTACCCGTTCACCGACGCGGCGGCCGAGGGCGTCAAGGGCGACTACATGAACCTCTACCTCGAACTGGACCTGAACCTGAAGGAGATCCTCGCCAACCTCGGCCGCAGCAGGCAGAACCCGTTGCAGAACCTGCCGATCGTCGGCGACCTCACCAACCCGCGCGAGACCGACCCCGAGGACACGTCGTCGTTGCTGCCGCTGCCGGGCGACGAGGACTACACCGAAGGCGGTGACGGCGGCGCCGGCCTCGGCGGCCTCATCGACGAGATCGTGGGAGGTGACCGCTGATGCTCGTTCGCAAGACGAAGATCCAACTCGTCGTCTTCCTCGTCGTCTCGGTCTTGGCCGTCGGCTACGCGCTGGTGCGCTTCACCGACGTCGAGAAGATGTTCGGCTCCGGCGGCTACACCGTTCACCTCGAACTGTCCGAGTCCGGTGGCATCTTCACCGGCGCGGAGGTCACCTACCGCGGCTACAACATCGGCGAGGTCGGCAAGCTCAGCCTCACCGCCGACGGCTTGTCCGCGGCCCTGCTCATCGACGCCGACGCCCCGCCGGTGCCGAAGAAACTTCACGCGGCCGTCGCCAACCGGTCCGCGGTCGGGGAACAGTACGTCGACCTGCGGCCCGTCACCGACGAAGGCCCCTACCTCGCCGACGGCGACGTCATCCGGGCCGTGAAGGTCGACACCCCGGTCTCGGCCCAGGAGATCATCACCGACCTCGACGGCCTCGCCTCCTCGGTGCCCACCGAGTCGTTGCGCACGGTGGTCGACGAGTCCTACGAGGCGTTCAACGGCACCGGCCGGCACCTCCAGGCGCTGCTGGACGCCACCGACGAGTTCACCCGCGTCGCGGGGGAGTACCTGCCGCAGACGGTGCGGCTGCTGGAGTCCGGCACCACGGTGCTGAGCACCCAGAACGACCTGAGCACGCACATGCGCTCGTTCAGCTCCGACCTGAAGGAGCTCTCGCAGACGCTGAAGGACTCCGACGGCGACATCCGCGAACTGCTCCGGACCGCCCCACCGGCGGCCACCACCGTCAGCGAGGTGCTCGCGGAATCCGGTGACAACCTGAGCACGGTGCTGGCCAACCTCCTGACCACGTCCAACGTCCTCATCACCCGGCTCGACGGGCTGGAGCAGGCCTTCGTCAGCTATCCCGTCGTCGCGGCGGGCGCGTACAGCGTGACGCCCGGCGACGGCACCGCCCACCTCGGGCTCGTGCTCAACCTGTTCAACCCGCCCGCGTGCACGAAGGGGTACCGTCCGCCAGAGGACTACCGGCCGGGCAACGAGACCAGCGAGCGCGAACCGTACGCCGACGCCTACTGCGCCGAACCCGAGGGCAGCCCCATCGCGGTGCGCGGCTCGCAGAACGCCCCGTTCAACGGCGTTCCCGTGGCGCCGACCGAGCAGCAGGTGCAGGCCCACCGCAACCGCGACTCCGAACAACTGGAGTTCCTGCGGCGGAACGCGCTCGGCCGCGTGACGGAGGACGCCGTGTCCATCACCAGCCTGCGGCAGCTCGTGGGCGTGGAGGACTGACCAGGAATTACCGACGAGTTCACCGCGACAACACCCACCCCGATCCAGTCTGGAGCGCCATGAGTTCGGACGAGCAGCGGCCGGAACCGGACGAGCAGGAGACTCGTCCGTCCGCCGGCACCGAGCACGACGACAGCGAAGCCGACACCGAGGCGCGTGAGCGCACCCCCGAGCCGGACGAGGAGAGCCCGGACGAGGAGGCGGACGCAGAGGGCCCGGACGGCCGGTCCGAGGTTCGGCGCCCGAAGCGGTCCGGGCCACCTCGGGCGCTCGTGTTCGGGGCCGCCGCCCTGGCCTCGGCTGCGCTCGTGGTCGCGGTGGTCTGCGGGGTGATGTGGCAAACCGCCGCGAGCAGCGACGACGTGAGGATCGCCGAGGCCAGGGAAGCCGTCGTGGCGGCGACGAGCAAGGCGGTGGTGGCGTTCACGGGGCTCGACTCGACGAATCCCGACGAGTACTTCCGCGGGCAGAAGGAGATCGCCACCGGGGACCTGTTGAAGGAGATCGAGGAGACCGAGCAGGAGTACCGCGACCTCCTCGGCAAGACCAAGGCCGAGGTGGAGTCCCGCGTGGCGGACGTGGCCGTCGAGGAGCTCAACGTCCACGAGGGCAAGGCGCTCGCCCTGGCCGTGGTCGAACTCACCGTCACCCAGGAGAACGACACCGGGACGAAGACGCTGCGGATGCAGTTGCAGCTCGAACGCGACCCGAGCGCGGGGGACGTCGAGGACCACCCGTGGAAGGTGTCGGGCATCTCGCCGGTCGGCTACGGCGCCGGCGGCTGACCCGTGGCGTCCCGTTCTCCCACACCATCCGCGCACGAGACCTGAGTCAGGAGATCCCGAAATGCCTCCCTCCCGGCGCCGTATCCCCGCCGCGCAGCGGCCGACCCCGACCCGCCGTCCCAAGGTCGCCGGACTGCGCAAGCCGTCCCCGACGAAGCGCGTTCCGGAGCCCACCGAGGAGACCGGCTCACCCGCCGAGACCACGTCCGAGGCCGAGGAGGCGGTCGAGCCCCGTCCCGAGCGGGCGCCGGAGTCGGTGTCCTCCGACGCTTCCGCACCCGCTCCCTCGGAGGACGAGGGGCCCCGCGAGACCGAGAGCGACCGGCCGAGGCCGCGACCCAAGACACGCGATCGGGGGACGGTACGGCCCACGGACACCGAGGAGGCCGGCGGCTCCGACGAAAACGCCGCGGCGACCACGTCCCGCGCCCTTCGAGGCTCCGCCGACGAAAGCGCCGAGCCGGACTCGGAGGGGGCCGCGGCGGCTCCCCGCTCGCGCCGGACCGGCTACCCCGTCCTGGCGGCTCTGCTGGCGGCCACGCTCGTCCTGGCGGGGCTCGCCGTGTTCTTCAAGACGAAGTACGACGAGGTCACGAGGCTGACGGGCAACACGGCGATGGTGGACGTGGCCGCGACCGCCGAGGTCAAGCAGGCGATGGAGGATGCCGCCCAACGCCTGTTCTCGGTCAACTACCAAAATATGGAGGCCACCAAGGAGGCCGCCGACCGCTTCCTCGCCAACGAGGAGGTTCGGAGCACCTATGACGCGCTCATGGGTGACTACCGACGGGAAGCACAGAAGCAGAAGATCGTCGTCACCACCACGGCGGTCCGGAGCGCTGTGGTACTCCTAGATGGTGACCGCGCCAGGGTCATGGTCTACGTTGATCAAGTGGCGACCCGAGCCGGTCAGGATCAGCCCATGGGTGGTCCCGCCGCCATGTGGTTCGAGGCCGAGCGTCGGGACGGCACGTGGAAGGTCGCGGGCTTGGACGTCTACGGTGCTGATCAACCCGATACTCGATCGGGGACGGCACCAACGGGGGCGGAAACACCGTCGTCGCAGGCAGAAGATTTGACGGAGGGTAACTGACGCTGCGCCAACTGGTGGTCAACCGCTGAAGGACGCTTGACTCAGAGTCTTCGGGGGTTCACGCTTACAGGCAACACGGCACGCCTTGCGGGAGGCGGGCCGGGGACACGAGAAGGAGAGCTCCGAGAACGAGGCGGGGCCCGGATCGCTGGACGATCGGGTGGCCCCCTCGACAACTCTCCTATGGCAGGCTAGACTGCTTCTTTGCGCTGCCCACTTTCAGGCTGCCCATGTCCGGTAGCTAGGATGGTCGGCAACACCGCACCCTTGACAGTCCGCGTTACGAGTTGCTAGCGCGGCTGCTCAACCAGCTATGTCCCCGGAAGGACGCATCTTGGCAGTCTCTCCCGCGAATCAGGCCACTGCTGCGACCAACTCGAATCGACCGTCAACGGGTGTTCCAGGAGCACCGAAGCGAGTCTCTTTCGGGGAGATTCGCGAGCCGCTCGACACCCCGCACCTGCTTGATGTGCAAATCCGGTCGTTCGAATGGTTCGCCGGCTCGGAGGCGTGGTACGAACGCGCCGTCAACGAGGGTGAGGAGAACCCGGTCAGCGGTCTCGAGGAGGTCTTGAACGAGATCTCCCCGATCGAGGACTTCTCCGGCTCCATGTCCCTGTCCTTCTCCGATCCGCGCTTCGACGAGGTGAAGGCCTCCGTCGAGGAGTGCAAGGACAAGGACATGACGTACGCGGCGCCGCTGTTCGTCACCGCCGAGTTCGTCAACAACAACACCGGTGAGATCAAGAGCCAGACGGTCTTCATGGGCGACTTCCCCGTGATGACCGACAAGGGCACGTTCATCATCAACGGCACCGAGCGCGTCGTGGTGTCGCAGCTCGTCCGTTCGCCGGGTGTGTACTTCGACCAGACGGTCGACAAGTCCACGGACAAGGACGTCTTCAGCGTCAAGATCATCCCGAGCCGTGGTGCCTGGCTGGAGTTCGACGTCGACAAGCGCGACACCGTCGGCGTCCGCATCGACCGCAAGCGTCGCCAGCCGGTCACGGTTCTGCTGAAGGCCCTCGGCTGGACCACCGAGCAGATCCGCGAGCGCTTCTCCTTCTCCGAGACGCTGCTCGCCACCCTGGAGAAGGACCACACGGCCAGCCAGGACGAGGCGCTGCTCGACATCCACCGCAAGCTGCGGCCGGGCGAGCCCCCGACGAAGGAGAGCGCCCAGGCCCTGGTGGAGAACCTCTTCTTCAAGGACAAGCGCTACGACCTCGCCAAGGTCGGCCGCTACAAGATCAACAAGAAGCTCGGTCTCAACCTGCCGTACGGCAACGGCACCCTCACCGAGGAAGACATCGTCACCACCATCGAGTACCTGGTCCGCCTGCACGCGGGTGAGGAGACGATGCGTGTCGGCGACGTCGAGGTGCCCGTCGAGACCGACGACATCGACCACTTCGGTAACCGGCGGCTGCGCACCGTGGGTGAGCTGATCCAGAACCAGATCCGGGTCGGTCTCTCCCGTATGGAGCGCGTCGTCCGGGAGCGGATGACCACGCAGGACGTCGAGGCCATCACGCCGCAGACCCTGATCAACATCCGCCCCGTGGTCGCGGCGATCCGGGAGTTCTTCGGAACCTCCCAGCTCTCGCAGTTCATGGACCAGAACAATCCGCTGTCCGGGCTGACCCACAAGCGCCGTCTCTCGGCGCTCGGCCCCGGCGGTCTGTCCCGTGAACGCGCCGGCATGGACGTCCGCGACGTGCACCCGAGTCACTACGGCCGCATGTGCCCGATCGAGACGCCGGAAGGTCCGAACATCGGTCTCATCGGCTCGCTGTCGGCCTACGCGAGGGTTAACCCCTTCGGGTTCATCGAAACCCCGTACCGGAAGGTCGTCGACGGCCGGGTCACCGACGAGGTGCACTACCTGACCGCCGACGAGGAGGACCGCTACGTCAAGGCGCAGGCCAACGCGCCGCTGACCGAGGACGGTTACTTCGCCGAGGACCAGGTCCTGGGTCGCCGGAAGGGCGGCGAGGTCGAGCTGCTCGATCCGATGGAGATCGACTACATGGACGTGTCGCCGCGGCAGATGGTGTCCGTGGCGACCGGCATGATCCCGTTCCTCGAGCACGACGACGCCAACCGCGCCCTGATGGGTGCCAACATGCAGCGCCAGGCCGTGCCGCTGCTGCGTAGCGAGGCCCCGCTGGTGGGCACGGGCGTGGAGCTGCGGGCCGCCGTTGACGCGGGCGACGTCATCATCGCCGAGGAAGCGGGCGTGGTCGAGGAGCTGTCGGCCGACATGATCACGGTCATGCAGGACGACGGCACCCGCCGCACGTACGGCCTGTACAAGTTCCGCCGCACCAATGCGGGTACCTGCTTCAACCACCGGCCCATCGTCAACGAGGGCGACCGGGTGGAGAAGGGCCAGGTCCTCGCCGACGGCCCGTCCACCGACAAGGGTGAGATGGCGCTCGGCAAGAACCTCCTCGTGGCGATCATGCCGTGGGAGGGCCACAACTACGAGGACGCCATCGTCATCTCGCAGCGGCTCGTGCAGGACGACGTGCTCACGTCGATCCACATCGAGGAGCACGAGATCGACGCCCGCGACACCAAGCTCGGTGCCGAGGAGATCACCAGGGACATCCCGAACGTCTCCGAGGACGTGCTGGCCGACCTCGACGAGCGCGGCATCGTGCGGATCGGCGCGGAGGTCCGCGACGGCGACATCCTGGTCGGGAAGGTCACGCCCAAGGGTGAGACCGAGCTGACCCCGGAGGAGCGCCTGCTGCGTGCCATCTTCGGTGAGAAGGCTCGCGAGGTCCGCGACACGTCGCTGAAGGTGCCGCACGGCGAGACCGGCAAGGTCATCGGTGTCCGCGTGTTCTCCCGCGAGAACGACGACGAGCTGCCCCCCGGCGTTAACGAGCTCGTCCGCGTCTACGTCGCCAAGAAGAGCAAGATCCAGGACGGCGACAAGCTCGCGGGTCGGCACGGTAACAAGGGCGTCATCGGCAAGATCCTGCCGGTGGAGGACATGCCGTTCCTGGAGGACGGCACCCCGGTGGACGTCGTGCTGAACACCCACGGTGTGCCGCGGCGTATGAACATCGGGCAGATCCTCGAACTCCACCTGGGCTGGCTGGCCTCCCAGGGCTGGAAGGTCGAGGGCAACCCCGAGTGGGCGAAGAACCTCCCCGAGGAGCTGATGGACGTCGAGCCGGGTACGAACACCGCGACGCCGGTGTTCGACGGTGCTCGGGAGCACGAGCTCACCGGGCTGCTCGGCTGTGCCAAGCCCAACCGCGACGGTGACCGCCTGGTCAACTCGGACGGCAAGGCGACGCTGCTCGACGGCCGTACCGGTGAGCCGTTCCCGTACCCCGTGGCGGTCGGCTACATGTACATCCTGAAGCTGCACCACATGGTGGACGACAAGATCCACGCGCGGTCCACGGGTCCGTACTCGATGATCACGCAGCAGCCTCTGGGTGGTAAGGCGCAGTTCGGTGGTCAGCGCTTCGGTGAGATGGAGTGCTGGGCCATGCAGGCCTACGGCGCCGCCTACACCCTCCAGGAGCTGCTCACGATCAAGTCCGACGACGTCGTCGGCCGCGTCAAGGTCTACGAGGCCATCGTCAAGGGCGAGAACATGCCGTCGCCGGGCATCCCCGAGTCGTTCAAGGTGCTGCTGAAGGAACTTCAGTCGCTGTGCCTGAACGTGGAGGTGCTCTCCACCGACGGAGCCGCCATCGAGATGCGCGACTCCGACGACGAGGACCTCGAACGCGCGGCCGCCAACCTCGGCATCAACCTGTCCCGCAACGAGTCGCCCTCCGTGGACGACGTCGTGCAATGACCCAGCCGCCCGGTGGGTCCGGGAGCACCGGACCCACCGGGTAGCCGAACCCCTCTAATCCGATGGGGTCGGGAAAGCACCCCGGACCCCCGAGAAGAACCCCAAGGGGATGCAAGAACGTGCTGGACGTCAATTTCTTCGATGAGCTCCGGATCGGTCTCGCCACGGCCGACGACATCCGTCAGTGGTCCTACGGCGAGGTCAAGAAGCCGGAGACCATCAACTACCGCACGCTCAAGCCGGAGAAGGACGGGCTCTTCTGCGAGAAGATCTTCGGCCCCACCCGCGACTGGGAGTGCTACTGCGGTAAGTACAAGCGCGTCCGCTTCAAGGGCATCATCTGTGAGCGCTGTGGTGTCGAGGTCACCCGCGCCAAGGTGCGTCGCGAGCGGATGGGCCACATCGAGCTGGCCGCTCCCGTCACCCACATCTGGTACTTCAAGGGTGTTCCGTCGCGCCTGGGCTACCTGCTCGACCTGGCGCCGAAGGACCTCGAAAAGATCATCTACTTCGCCGCGTACGTGATCACCAGCGTGAACACGGAAATGCGGCACAACGACCTGCCCACGCTGGAGAACGAGATCAGCGTCGAGCGGAAGACCATCGAGTCCCGCCGCGACGCCGAGATCGAGCAGCGTGCGCAGAAGCTCGAGGCCGACCTCGCCGCCCTGGAGGCCGAGGGCGCCAAGGCCGACGTGCGCCGCAAGGTGAAGGAGAGCGGCGAGCGCGAGATGCGGCAGATCCGCGACCGCGCCCAGCGGGAGCTGGACCGCCTGGAGGAGGTCTGGACGACCTTCACCAAGCTGGAGCCGCGTCAGCTCATCGTCGACGAGCAGCTCTACCGTGAGCTCTACGACCGCTACGGCGAGTACTTCACCGGCGGCATGGGCGCCGAGGCCATCCAGAAGCTGGCCAGCGAGTTCGACGTCGACGCCGAGGCGGAGGCGCTGCGCGAGACCATCCGCACCGGCAAGGGCCAGAAGAAGCTGCGGGCGCTGAAGCGGCTGAAGGTCGTGGCGGCCTTCCAGTCCACCGGCAACGACCCGCGCGGCATGGTGCTGGACGCGATCCCGGTGATCCCGCCGGAGCTGCGTCCGATGGTGCAGCTCGACGGTGGCCGGTTCGCCACGTCGGACCTCAACGACCTGTACCGCCGCGTCATCAACCGCAACAACCGTCTCAAGCGACTGATCGACCTCGGCGCGCCCGAGATCATCGTCAACAACGAGAAGCGGATGCTGCAGGAGGCCGTTGACGCGCTGTTCGACAACGGCCGTCGTGGTCGTCCGGTGACCGGTCCGGGCAACCGGCCGCTGAAGTCGCTGTCCGACCTGCTCAAGGGCAAGCAGGGCCGCTTCCGTCAGAACCTGCTCGGTAAGCGTGTCGACTACTCGGGCCGTTCGGTCATCATCGTGGGTCCGCAGCTCAAGCTGCACCAGTGCGGTCTGCCGAAGGACATGGCGCTGGAGCTGTTCAAGCCCTTCGTGATGAAGCGGCTGGTGGACCTCAACCACGCCCAGAACATCAAGTCGGCCAAGCGCATGGTCGAGCGGGCCCGCCCGCAGGTGTGGGACGTGCTGGAAGAGGTCATCAACGGCCACCCCGTGCTGCTCAACCGTGCTCCGACGCTGCACCGCCTCGGTATCCAGGCGTTCGAGCCGCAGCTCGTGGAAGGCAAGGCCATCCAGCTGCACCCGCTGGTGTGTGAGGCGTTCAACGCCGACTTCGACGGTGACCAGATGGCGGTGCACCTGCCGCTGTCGGCCGAGGCGCAGGCCGAGGCGCGCATCCTGATGCTGTCGGCGAACAACATCCTGTCGCCCGCGTCGGGTCGTCCGCTCGCCATGCCGCGTCTGGACATGGTGACCGGTCTGTTCCACCTCACGAAGCTCGACGAGAACGCCCAGGGCGCCGGCACGGCCTACTCGTCGCCCGCCGAGGCGATCATGGCCTACGACCGCAAGCAGCTCTCGCTGCACGCCCCGGTCAAGATCCGCATCCGCGACCGGCAGCCGAACAAGGAGCAGGAAGCGGCTCTGCGCGAGCAGGGTTGGGAGCCGGGCCAGCCGTGGCTCGCCGAGACCACGCTCGGCCGGGTGCTGTTCAACGACCTGCTGCCCGCGGACTACCCGTTCGTCAACGAGCCCCTGCCGAAGAAGCGGCAGGCCGCGATCGTCAACGACCTCGCGGAACGCTACTCGATGACGCAGGTCGCGCAGACGCTCGACGCCCTCAAGGACGCCGGCTTCCACTGGGCGACCCGCTCCGGCGTCACGGTCGCCATCTCCGACGTCCAGGTGCCGCCGCAGAAGAAGGAAATCCTCGACCAGTACGAGGCCAAGGCCGCGCAGGTGGAGAAGCGCTACCAGCGTGGTCAGCTCTCCCACGCCGAGCGCAACAACGAGCTCGTCAAGGTGTGGAGCCAGGCGACCGAGGACGTCGCCAAGGCGATGGAGGAGAACCTCTCCGACGACAACCCGATCGCGATGATCGTGAAGTCGGGTGCGGCGGGCAACATGACCCAGGTGCGGTCGCTGGCCGGTATGCGTGGTCTGGTGTCCAACCCGAAGGGTGAGTACATCCCGCGGCCGATCAAGTCCAACTTCCGTGAGGGCCTGTCGGTGGCGGAGTACTTCATCGCCACGCACGGTGCCCGTAAGGGTCTGGCCGACACCGCTCTGCGTACCGCCGACTCGGGTTACCTCACCCGTCGTCTGGTGGACGTGTCACAGGACGTCATCGTGCGCGAGACCGACTGTGGCACCAGCCGCGGCATCACGATGACGGTCGCCGACGAGCTGCCCGACGGCCGCCTGGTGCGGGCCGAGCACGTCGAGACCAGCGTCTACGCCCGCAACCTCGCCGCCGACGCGGTGGACGCGCAGGGCAACGTGGTGCTCAACGCGGGTGACGACCTCGGTGACCCCGCCATCGAGCGGCTCATCCAGGCCGGCATCAGCAAGGTCAAGGTCCGCAGCGTCCTGACCTGCGAGTCGGCGATGGGTGTCTGCGCCACCTGCTACGGCCGGTCGATGGCCACCGGCAAGCTGGTGGACGTCGGCGAGGCCGTCGGTATCGTCGCCGCCCAGTCGATCGGTGAGCCGGGTACGCAGCTGACCATGCGTACGTTCCACCAGGGTGGTGTCGCCGGTGACGACATCACCACAGGTCTGCCGCGTGTCACCGAGCTGTTCGAGGCCCGCGTCCCGAAGGGCAAGGCGCCCATCGCCGACGTCGACGGCCGCGTGCGCATCGAGGAGAGCGAGCGGTTCTGGAAGATCACGCTCATCCCCGACGACGGCAGCGAGGAGATCGTCTTCGACAAGCTGTCGAAGCGGCAGCGACTCGCCATCGGCCCGAACGGCCCGCTGGCGGACGGCGACCACGTCAAGGTCGGCCAGCCGCTGCTGGAGGGCACGCCGGACCCGCACGAGGTGCTGCGCGTGATGGGTCCCCGCGAGGCGCAGATGCACCTGGTGGAAGAGGTCCAGAAGGTGTACCGCGCCCAGGGTGTGTCCATCCACGACAAGCACATCGAGGTCATCGTGCGGCAGATGCTGCGCCGCGTGACGATCATCGATTCGGGTTCGACCGAGTTCCTGCCCGGCGAGCTGCCCGAGCGCACCAAGTTCGAGCAGGTCAACCGGCAGGCGGTGGCCGAGGGCGGCGAGCCCGCCTCCGGTCGTCCGGTGCTGATGGGTATCACCAAGGCGTCGCTGACCACGGACTCGTGGCTGTCGGCGGCCTCGTTCCAGGAGACCACCCGCGTGCTCACCGACGCGGCCATCAACGGCCGCAGCGACGCGCTGATCGGTCTCAAGGAGAACGTCATCATCGGTAAGTTGATCCCGGCCGGTACGGGCATCAACCGGTACCGCAACATCCAGGTGCAGCCGACCGAGGAGGCCAGGGTCGCCGCGTACGCGATCCCGTCCTACGACGACGGCTACTATACGCCTGACGTGTTCGGTACCGGTACCGGCGCCGCCGTCCCGCTGGACGACTACGACTTCGGTCGCGACTTCCGGTAGACGAACGCGGAAAAGCCCCCGACCCACCACGGTGGATCGGGGGCTTTCCCATGTCCGGGGACGGAGCGAACTTCGACCGGCCGTTCGGGGGAACTTTCGACCCCGCACCGTCCGTCCAGCGGTCCACGCTTGTGGGATGTCAGACCGACGTCGAAGATCGTTTTTGTGATCACACCTGACACCGAGGACTGGACGTGGGTGCTGGAACGGCCCTGCGCGGAGTGCGGCTTCGACTCGAACACCGTCGACCGGGAAGGCGTATCCGCGCTGGTGCGAGCCAACGCGGCCACGTGGTGTGACCTACTGAGTGCCGGCGTGCGGCTGCGGACCCGCCCGGGCCCGGACCGGTGGTCCACGCTGGAGTACGCCTGCCACGTCCGTGACGTACTCCGCGTGTTCGACGAGCGGCTGGTCCTGATGCTCACCGAGGAGGACCCGACCTACGCGGAGTGGGATCAGGACCGCGCCGCCGTCGAGGGCCGCTACAACGAGCAGGACCCGTCGCTCGTCGCCACCGACCTGAGCGTCGCCGCCGAGCGAGTCGCGACCCGGCTCGACCGGCTACCGGACGGCGCGATACGACGCGGCGGCAAACGCTCGGACGGTACTCGGTTCACAGTGGAGACCCTCAGCCGATACTTCGCGCACGAGGTGGTCCACCACCTCCACGACGTCGGCGTACCGGCCGCGGGGAAGTGACCCTGCCTCACATGTCGAGCAGGTCGCGGGTCTCCTGCGCACTGGCGCCCGAACCGATGTCGCCCTTGTCGACGGCGTCGGTGGCGTCCGAGATGTTGTCCCTGATCGTGCGGGAGGCGTCGAGAACGGTTTTGCCCACCTCGAGCGGAGAGGACTTGAGGTCGCTCGGCGATTCGATACCGGCGATGGAGGAAAGGGCCGCGGAGCCACCCGCCTTCAGCGACTCGGTGGCCGCCTCCTTCAAGGCACCACGTCGACCGAGTTCACCGACCTTCTTGATCATCTCGTCCTTGAGCTCGGTGTAGTTCGTCTGCTTGGCCCCGAGCCTCTCCCCGAGCTTGGCCAGCTTCGAGACAAACTTCTTGAAGAATTCGATGATCTTGTCCAGCAGCTTGCCGAGCTTGCCCATCTTGCTGGTGACTCGCGAGAACGCACTCGCGGCCTTGGCCACCGAGGCCGACATCGCCGTGGCGACCGAGGTACCGAAGGTCACCCACGACGACGCCAACGCGGGTATCCAGATCCAGATCAACCACGAGACGAACTCGGTGATGATCGCCTTGATGACCTCCTCGACGACCGTCATGATCATCGACGAGATCTTCAGGATCTGGGCCACACCACCCGCGCTGGTGGCCACACCCTCGATGCCCTTGGCGAAGTCGGCGAGGGCGTTGCGCGCGGCGTTGCTCGCCTCGCCCTGCCAGTCGGCGAGCGTCTCGTCGGCCACCCGCACGAATTCGTTCGAGTACTCGACGAGACCCTCACCGATCGCGGAGAAGTCGTCGGAGGCGGCGCTCAACGCCGGACCGTCCCCCGAGACCATGTGCAGGGCGTCCTGCAAGGGGGAGACGAGGTGGAGCACCATGCCGAGGCCGTTTTCGACCAGCCAGTTCACGGGGTCCGCCACGGCCGCGCCCGCTTCCAGGGCGCATTCGGCGGTGAAGCTGGCGGCGTCGGCCGCCACGTTTCCCACGTGCATCATGATGTCGGCGGCGTCGGGGTCCTCCGGCAGGCCCTGCCAGATGTTGGTGACGGTGTCGTAGCCCTTGATCACATGTTTGACGACGGGTGTCTGGGCCCCCAGGCCCAGCGCCATGTCGAGGACAGTTTCCTTGTTGTCACTCGACAGCTCGATGGAGCCCGCGATGTCGTTGACCTCGGTCATGAGTCCCCCTCCTCGTTCTAGGCCCCGGCCGGCCGGGCCTCGTCAACCTTGTCGATCTCGCCTTCGTATCTGCCGAGCAGGAAGACCCCGTGATCCTCGTTGCTCGCGTACAGATCCGCGGCCTTGTTGAACTTCTCGCCGGTGACGCTGAGCCCTTCCTGCATGCGCGCGAGGAGGTCACGAAGCTCCCCGAGCGCTTCGGTGTAGGCCCCTTTGGTGGCCAATCCGACGAGTCCCCAGGACTCGTCACCGACGTCGGCGCGGTCCACCAAGGCTCCGAACTTCTCGGCCTGCGACTTGAAGTCCTCCAACGCGTCACGGTAATTCCGTAGCGCCTTGACCTGGACTCTGAAGCCGCCCTGCGTCATGGTGTCCTCCTCGAGATCGGATTCTGTTCAGCGGGAGTTGTTCGGGTTCAGCTCGGGCGGGAGCTTGGCGAGCAGATCGATCATCGCGTCCGCGGTCGGAATGATTGCTTCGGGCTCCAGCCGGACTCCCTTGATGGTTCTGGCATGCATGACGCCCTTTTCGAGAACGATCGGCCCGACGGGCATACCGAACCGTTCGTAGATCCAGGTGAGCAGCTCCAGATCGACGACGGAGCGGGCGAACTGTTGGTCGTGCGCGGCCACCACGACGCGTCGGTGGAACTTGTTGATGGCGAGACCGGGAACGATGTGCCTGTACATAAGGTCGGTCGCCCATTTGTGGCCGATCCAGAGGAGCGGGCAGGGCGCGATGGGAATTTCGACGGTGGCGCTGTATTGAAGGACCGACCTTCCTTTCGGGTCCTTTCCCGCTCGTCGATACTCGTACGCGAGCACCTTGAAACCCCGATGTTTGAATTCGACCGCGTAGAAAAACGGTTTGTCGGGATTTTCCCTGAGGCTTTGCGGAAAGTGTCCGAACGAGGGCCGTGCCGGCTGGTCGGCGTGGTACTCGGTGCCGCCCACCTGGAGGGCGAACTCGTGGAGGCGGGCCTGTAGCTCCGCGGTCTGCTTGCGGTCTCCCCTCCCCATGAACGGGAGCAGAATTAGGCTGCCCACGACCATGAGTACGAGCAGGATGATTCCGGGGTCGTCTGGCATGGCGGCTTTCGTGGTACGGGATCTCGGCGTTGCTCAGTAGACCACGCCGACGAACCCGGAGGGTGTCGTTTTCGATACTTGGTGTTGTGGTGTTCCACGCAGAGCGCATCCCCGTGGTGAAGGGGACGGCGATTCCTCCGGGCGGGGCCGTGTGGCCCCGTTACAGCGACACCGCCAGCACGACGCAGAAGACCGTCAGCAGGAAGACGCCGGCGCTCACGAGGACCACTGTCGTCACTCTCGGGCGAGCCAGAGGGTCCGACCGTGGCGGCTCGGCGTCGAACAGGGCAGCGGGTGGCCCCGCCGGGGTCTGCTCGCCGTGCGGCCAGGCGTGCGTCGGGACCCGGCCCAGGAAGGCGATCAGGGCGTCGACGGCGGCCAACACCCGTTCGGCCGTCGGTCCCCCCTCCGTGACCAGGAACAGAAGGCCACCTTCGAGTCGAACGACACCGGGTAGGTGCTCCCAGGTCCGGACCAGCGCGTCAACGGCTTCCGGGGTGAGCACGAGCGAGGCGAACCGGGGATCGGTCGTTTCGACACCGAGATGCCGGGTGAGTTCCGAAGGGAGTCGCAGCTTCTCGGGGTGAGGGGCGGCGGAGCGGTTCGGACCGATCTCGATCCGCGGTGACGTCGGAGCCGGAACGTCGATCCGGCATTCCCAACGCACGTGGGAGTCGCCCCTGCTGGCGGCGAACCGCTGCTTCACCAGCATCGCCTCCGAAACCCGTACCGATCGACCGTGTCGGACGAAGTCGGTCGCGTGCGGGTACTCGGGCGGGGAGAACACGGTCATCCGGGCGAGGGGACCCGCCGTCACGATGCTTTCGAAAGCGGGTCTGAAACGGGCCGACCAGGGTGCCGTGTCGGCGGGAGGAGTACTGAGCCGGCCACCGGTCAGCGTGGCCAGCCGGGCCATCTCGTCGTGGTGGCGGCGGCGATCGCGGCGCAGGCCGCGGGCCTGGACCCGGAGCACCAGCAGGGGAATGACCGGGCAGAGAACGAGGACGACGACGAGCAAGGGGTTCATGGCGTGCGGTCACACCGTCCCGTGAGGTGATTGAAGCCGTGTCGCGGGCAGGCGCGCCACCGACCCCGCGAAGAGCGTCACAAAATGGTCCGACGCCGGAAATGTATTTCCACTGTGGACGTACTTGGTGGGTTCGACCAACGGGAGATCGACGCCGAGGCCGGACCGATTCGCCCCTCCGCCGTCCCGGTCCGGCTCCGCCGGGAGCCGGACCCGGCCTCATTTCCGGCGTCCCGACCTCGACGATCCGTTCCTTTCGTGACGACCGCGTCGGTGCCCGGTCACCCGGCCGGGCAAACCCGGCTCTCGACGGCGGGAGACCGATACCGGGCGCGATCGCCCCGACGTTCGTGTCGTCGGGGCCTTCGAGGCGCCGTGGAACGACGTCAGTGGCCTTCCTCGCCGAAGAGGTTCCGGAGGAACTCGTCACCGGCCGAGCCGCCGCTCGACGAAGGGGGAGGCGTGGGGGCTTGCGGGGCGCTGTCGGCGTCGAGGAAGTCCTGCTGGGAGTAGTCCTCGTGGTACTCCTCCTCGGGAGGCGGGCTCGGCTGCCTGGTGGGACGCTGCTGTTCCATCCGCTCCCGCAGCGCCTCGGGCGAGGTGCCGAAGAGCTGGGCCTGCGTCTCCAGGACCTGGTCGGTGACCCCGAGGCCCGCCACGTGCTCGTCGACGATCCCGGCCTGCTGGCGGGCGGCCTCGGCCACGGCCTGCTGGATGGTCGACATCAGCTCCGAGGCGAGAGCCTGCGGCTGCTGAGCGAGCGCCCGGTCGGTCAGCTGGATGTCCTTGATCGCGCCTCCGGGCCCGGCCACGACGGTCACGCTGCGATCGGAGTTCGACGCGGACGCTTCGATGGCCGCGATCTCGCTCTGCATTCTTCCCACGTTCGCGAGCTGATCGTCGACCTTCTTCATCTTCGACTGGAATCGCTCGAACTCCGCGACCAGTCGTTCGAACTCCGCTGACACCCGTTCCTCCGTCGTTACCTTGATCATTTACTCGGCCACGATGCGTGATCAATCATGGACGATGGTCGAAGGAGGCGGGGCGGGTCCGATCGGATTGGACGTAAGTCACTCACGACCGGCCCGAAAGAGCGGGACCGCCACCGTATGTGCCCACGTCAGGTAGACTGTGAAAACAAAGCCACCCGGTCGGATACCCACCGGCGGTCGTAGCCGACCCCCGATGTGGTAGCCCTGAATGCGGGCGGGTATCTTTGACGACCGTGCCCGGCACGCTGTCGGGCCCTCCGTGTGCCTTCAGGTCACGGCTGGGCGTTACGGCGCCTGTCCGCGGTCGAGTCAGGCGGAGTTCCACGGCAATCCCGATGGGAAGTTGAGGGGTCGTTAATCGATCCCGAAAGCGGGCCGACACGCCCGACCGCGGGGACCGGGGAGACAACGTAGAGCTAGGTAGACGCAACAGAAGGCTGGTCCATTGCCCACGATCCAGCAGCTGGTCCGTAAGGGCCGCCAGGACAAGGCTGCCAAGCAGAAGACGGCGGCGCTCAAGGGAAGCCCGCAGCGTCGTGGTGTGTGCACCCGCGTGTACACGACCACGCCCAAGAAGCCGAACTCGGCCCTGCGCAAGGTCGCCCGCGTGAAGCTGAGCAACGGCATCGAGGTCACGGCCTACATTCCCGGTGAGGGTCACAACCTTCAGGAGCACTCGATGGTGCTCGTCCGTGGCGGCCGTGTGAAGGACTTGCCGGGTGTTCGCTACAAGATCATCCGCGGTTCGCTTGACACCCAGGGCGTGAAGAACCGTAAGCAGGCGCGCAGTCGGTACGGCGCGAAGAAGGAGAAGAGCTAATGCCCCGCAAGGGTCCGGCCCCGAAGCGGCCGTTGACGGCTGATCCGGTGTACCAATCTCCGCTTGTCACCCAGTTGGTGAACAAGGTGCTGCAGGACGGCAAGCGTTCGATCGCCGAGCGCATCGTCTACGGAGCACTGGAGGGCGCGCGTGAGAAGACCGGCACCGACCCGGTCGTCACGCTGAAGCGTGCACTCGACAACGTGCGGCCCACCCTTGAGGTGAAGAGCCGGCGCGTCGGTGGTGCCACTTACCAGGTGCCGATCGAGGTCAAGCCCGGTCGCTCGACCACCCTTGCACTGCGTTGGATCGTCACCTACGCGCGTCAGCGTCGCGAGAAGACGATGATCGAACGCCTCCAGAATGAGCTGCTCGACGCGAGCAACGGCCTCGGGGCCAGCGTGAAGCGCCGCGAGGACACCCACAAGATGGCCGAGTCCAACAAGGCCTTCGCTCACTACCGCTGGTGAGCCAAGAAGCAGTGAACTTCAGGCAACACCGTCGGCCCGGTCCGATTGACGGCGCCAATGCCGGGTTCCACGTTCGAGACAGGGGAACATCAAGTGGCACGTGACGTGCTGACCGACCTCACCAAGGTCCGCAACATCGGCATCATGGCCCACATCGACGCCGGTAAGACCACCACCACCGAGCGGATCCTGTTCTACACCGGGATCAACTACAAGCTCGGCGAGACCCACGACGGCTCGGCGACGATGGACTGGATGGAGGAGGAGCAGAAGCGGGGTATCACCATCACCTCGGCTGCTACCACCACCTTCTGGCACGGCAACCAGATCAACATCATCGACACACCCGGCCACGTCGACTTCACCGTCGAGGTGGAGCGCTCCCTGCGTGTTCTCGACGGTGCGGTCGCCGTCTTCGACGGCAAGGAAGGCGTCGAGCCTCAGTCGGAGCAGGTCTGGCGGCAGGCCGACAAGTACGACGTTCCGCGTATTTGCTTCGTCAACAAGATGGACAAGCTCGGCGCGGACTTCTACTTCACCGTCGGCACCATTGAGGAGCGCCTCGGCGCCAAGCCGCTGGTCATCCAGCTTCCCATCGGCGCCGAGAGTGACTTCCAGGGTGTCGTCGACCTCGTCCGCATGAAGGCGCTGACCTGGCGTGGCGAGACCAAGAAGGGCGAGGACTACGAGGTCGAGGAGATCCCGGCCGACCTCGCCGACAAGGCGGCGGAGTACCGCGAGAAGCTCATCGAGACGGTCGCCGAGGCCGACGACGAGCTGATGGAGCGCTACCTCGGTGGTGAGGAGCTGACGGAGGCCGAGATCAAGGCCGGTATCCGCAAGCTCACCATCGCCCGCGAGGCCTTCCCGGTGCTGGCGGGTTCGGCGTTCAAGAACAAGGGCGTGCAGCCCATGCTCGACGCCGTGATCGACTACCTGCCCTCGCCGGTGGACATGCCGCCCGTCCAGGGTGTGCTGCCCAGTGGTGAGGAGGCGTCGCGTAAGCCCTCGATCGATGAGCCGTTCTCCGCGCTCGTCTCCAAGATCGCGGTGCACCCGTTCTTCGGCAAGCTCACCTACATCCGGGTCTACTCCGGCAAGATCTCCTCCGGTACCCAGGTTGTCAACGCGACCAAGGACCGCAAGGAGCGCATCGGGAAGCTCTTCCAGATGCACTCCAACAAGGAGAACCCGGTCGACGAGGCCCAGGCCGGCCACATCTACGCCGTCCAGGGGCTGAAGGACACCACCACGGGTGACACGCTCGCCGACCCGCAGAACCCGATCATCCTCGAGTCGATGAGCTTCCCCGAGCCGGTCATCAAGGTGGCCATCGAGCCGAAGACGAAGGCCGACCAGGAGAAGCTGTCGACCGCGATCCAGAAGCTCGCCGAGGAGGACCCGACCTTCCGGGTCAGCCAGGACGAGGACACCGGTCAGACGATCATCGAGGGTATGGGTGAGCTTCACCTTGAGGTGCTCGTCAACCGGATGAAGAGCGACTTCAAGGTCGAGGCCAACATCGGTAAGCCTCAGGTGTCCTACCGCGAGACGATCCGCAAGACGGTCGACAAGCTGGAGTACACCCACAAGAAGCAGACCGGTGGTTCGGGTCAGTTCGCTCGGGTGATCATCAAGCTCGAGCCGCTCGACACCACTTCGGCGGAGGGCGCACTCTACGAGTTCGAGAACCAGGTCACCGGTGGGCGTGTGCCGAAGGAGTACATCCCGTCGGTGGACGAGGGTGCGCAGGACGCCATGCAGTACGGCGTTCTGGCCGGTTATCCGCTCGTCGGGCTCAAGGTCACGCTGCTGGACGGCGCGTACCACGAAGTCGACTCGTCGGAGATGGCCTTCAAGATCGCCGGTTCCATGGCGCTCAAGGAAGCCGCGAAGAAGGCGAATCCGGTACTGCTGGAGCCGATGATGGCGGTCGAGGTGACCACGCCCGAGGACTACATGGGTGACGTCATCGGCGACCTGAACTCCCGTCGTGGCCAGATCCAGGCCATGGACGAGAGGGCCGGTACGCGCGTCGTCAAGGCGCTCGTGCCTCTGTCGGAGATGTTCGGGTACGTGGGCGACCTGCGGTCGAAGACCCAGGGTCGCGCCAACTACACGATGGTCTTCGACTCCTACGCGGAAGTTCCGTCGAACGTCGCGAAGGAGATCATCGCGAAGGCGACGGGGGAGTGAGCTCGCGCTGCTGAGCGCGTAGTCGAGCGATCTCGGAGTCGAGCAGTGAAGTCCGTGAAGGGCGAAGGGACCGGGAACGGTGTCGGTGCGGGTCTTCCGCACCGGCACGGTGAACGGATTCCACACCTTCGATCCGACACCGTGGCGACGGGGGAGTAAGAACCCGGAGCACCCAAACGCGGGCGCGAAAGGGGCCTTCCCCTAAGGTCCGCACAACCGAGCAGAACGAGTCGTCGATCGGCAGCCACGCCGGTCGGCAGCAAGAAAGTCCAGGAGGACATTCCAGTGGCGAAGGCGAAGTTCGAGCGGAGCAAGCCGCACGTCAACATCGGGACCATCGGTCACGTCGACCACGGCAAGACCACCCTGACCGCGGCGATCACCAAGGTTCTCCACGACCGGTACCCCGAGCTGAACGAGTCGCGCGCGTTCGACCAGATCGACAACGCGCCCGAGGAGAAGCAGCGCGGTATCACCATCAACATCTCGCACGTCGAGTACCAGACGGAGAAGCGCCACTACGCGCACGTCGACGCTCCGGGCCACGCCGACTACGTGAAGAACATGATCACGGGTGCGGCGCAGATGGACGGTGCGATCCTCGTGGTCGCCGCCACCGACGGCCCGATGCCGCAGACCCGCGAGCACGTGCTGCTCGCCCGCCAGGTCGGTGTGCCCTACATCGTCGTGGCTCTGAACAAGGCCGACATGGTCGACGACGAGGAGATCCTCGAGCTCGTCGAGATGGAGGTCCGTGAGCTGCTCAGCTCGCAGGAGTTCCCCGGCGACGACGCTCCGGTCATCCGTGTGTCCGGCCTCAAGGCGCTCGAGGGCGACGAGAAGTGGGCCGACAGCATCATGGAGCTGATGAACGCTGTCGACGAGTTCATCCCGGACCCCGAGCGGGAGATCGACAAGCCGTTCCTGATGCCGATCGAGGACGTCTTCACGATCACCGGTCGCGGTACGGTCGTCACCGGCCGTATCGAGCGCGGTGAGATCAAGCTGAACGAAGAGGTCGAGATCGTCGGTATCCGGCCCGAGTCGCGCAAGACCACCGTCACCAGCATCGAGATGTTCAACAAGATGCTGGACTCCGGTCAGGCCGGTGACAACGCCGCCCTGCTGCTGCGTGGTATCAAGCGCGAGGACGTGGAGCGCGGTCAGGTCGTTACGAAGCCCGGCACCACCACCCCGCACACCGAGTTCGAGGCTTCGGTGTACATCCTGTCCAAGGACGAGGGTGGCCGTCACACGCCGTTCTTCAACAACTACCGTCCGCAGTTCTACTTCCGCACCACCGACGTGACCGGTGTGGTCTCCCTTCCGGAGGGCACCGAGATGGTCATGCCGGGCGACAACACCGAGATCAAGGTGCAGCTGATTCAGCCGATCGCCATGGACGAGGGTCTGCGGTTCGCCATCCGCGAGGGTGGCCGCACCGTCGGCGCCGGCCAGGTCACCAAGATCATCAAGTAAGGCACCCACCCCGGGTGCGGGTGCCACGAGGCAGTGTGGCATCCTACTAAGGTTGCTCGACGCGGGGCGGTCGATTTCGCAAGGACATATCGCTTGAGAAATCGGCCGCTCCGCCGTGAGCGCCACGGGCTCGCGTATGGGCGAGTCAGGAGTCGTCGACCCTGTGGTTGGCGCTCCGTGGAGCAAGAAGACCTAGCGGCACGACAACGATTCCTGCGGGATCAGTCTGCGCAATGGGCGCGACACGCCCGACCGCGTGGACCGGAGGCAGGGCGCTGACGTGCGGTAACAGCGGTACGAGACGATTCCTCGACCGTCCGACGTCCCCCGCGGGGAGGCGCCTCGACGATCGAGGGCAGGCCGAAATGGCCGGCCCGAGGAGTCGATGTCGGGCCGGTCGAGGACGAGACGGTAAGGAACCATGGCGGGACAGAAGATCCGCATCAGGCTCAAGGCCTACGACCACGAGGCGATCGACGCCAGCGCGCGCAAGATCGTCGAGACGGTGACGCGCACCGGCGCCTCGGTCGTCGGACCTGTGCCGCTGCCCACCGAGAAGAACGTTTACTGCGTCATCCGTTCGCCGCACAAGTACAAGGACTCGCGCGAGCACTTCGAGATGCGCACGCACAAGCGTCTGATCGACATCCTCGACCCGACGCCGAAGACGGTGGACGCGCTCATGCGCATCGACCTTCCGGCGAGCGTCGACGTCAACATCCAGTAAGCGTTGGTCGAGCGGCGGAGATAGAGACTCATGTCTGAAAGGCAAGTGAAGGGCATTCTGGGCACCAAGCTCGGTATGACCCAGGTCTTCGACGAGAACAACCGGGTCGTCCCGGTGACCGTCGTCAAGGCCGGGCCGAACGTGGTGACCCAGGTGCGCAACAAGGAGAAGGACGGTTATTCGGCCGTCCAGTTGGCCTTCGGCGCCATCGACCCGCGTCGGGTCAACAAGCCGAAGGCCGGGCACTTCGCGAAGGCCGGTGTGACGCCCCGGCGCTACCTCGCCGAGCTGCGCACGGCCGACGCGGACACCTACGAGGTCGGTCAGGAGATCACCGTCGACGTGTTCTCCGACGGTGCGATCGTCGACGTCACCGGCACCACCAAGGGCAAGGGCTACGCGGGTGTCATGAAGCGCCACGGCTTCCGCGGCCAGGGCGCCAGCCACGGTAACCAGGCCAAGCACCGCGCTCCGGGTTCGATCGGTGGCTGCGCCACCCCCGGTCGCGTGTTCAAGGGCATGCGCATGGCGGGCCGCATGGGCCACAACCGTGTGACGACCCAGGGCCTGACCGTTCACTCGGTTCGTGCCGAGGACGGCCTTCTCCTGATCAAGGGCGCGGTCCCCGGTCCCAAGGGCGGCCTGGTGTTCGTGCGTAGCGCCGCGAAGGGTGGTGTGACCCAGTGACCGCGACGGTCGAGTTGAAGAGCCCCACGGGCGAGGCCCAGGGCACCGTCGAGCTCCCGGCCGAGATCTTCGACGTGCAGGCGAACATCCCGCTGATGCACCAGGTCGTGGTGGCCCAGATGGCGGCCGCCCGGCAGGGCACGCACGACACGAAGACCCGCGGTGAGGTTCGCGGTGGTGGCCGCAAGCCGTACCGCCAGAAGGGCACCGGCCGGGCCCGCCAGGGTTCGGTCCGCGCTCCGCAGTTCACCGGTGGTGGCACCGTCCACGGCCCCACGCCGAGGGACTACACGCAGCGCACCCCGAAGAAGATGAAGGCGGCCGCGCTCCGCGGCGCGCTTTCCGACCGCGCTCGTGCCGGTCAGGTCCACGTCATCACCGAGCTGGTCAGCGGCGAGAAGCCGTCCACGAAGGCGGCGAAGTCGGCCCTGGCCGCGGTGACGCAGGCCAAGCGTGTGCTCGTGGTGCTGCACCGGGACGACGAGGTGGGTACCTACTCGGCGCGGAACCTGCCGAACGTGCACCTGATCACGCCGGACCAGCTCAACACCTACGACGTGCTGGTCAACGACGACGTGGTGTTCACGAAGGCCGCCTTCGACGCGTTCCTCGCCGGCCCGGTGAAGGGCAAGCGCCCCGTGGCCGCGTCGAGTCAGGCTGAAGGGAGTGACGAGCAGTGAGCTCCGTGGCGATCCCCGACCCGCGCGACGTCCTGATCGCGCCGGTGATCTCCGAGAAGTCCTACGGGCTGCTCGACGACCACAAGTACACGTTCCTGGTTCGCCCGGACGCCAACAAGACCGAGATCAAGATCGCGGTCGAGAAGATCTTCGGCGTGAAGGTGGTCAGCGTGAACACGCTGAACCGGCCGGGCAAGCGCAAGCGCACCCGCTTCGGCTACGGCAAGCGCAAGGACACCAAGCGCGCGATCGTGACGCTGTCGCCCGAGAGCAAGCCGATCGAGATCTTCGGCGGACCAGCCGCGTAAGGGACTGAGACGACATGGGCATCCGCAAGTACAAGCCAACGACTCCGGGTCGCCGGGGCTCCTCGGTCTCCGACTTCGCCGAGATCACGCGGTCGGAGCCGGAGAAGTCGCTGCTGAGGCCGCTGCACGGTCGCGGTGGCCGTAACTCGGGCGGCCGAATCACCACTCGGCACAAGGGTGGCGGTCACAAGCGTGCGTACCGGGTCATCGACTTCCGGCGCAACGACAAGGACGGCATCCCGGCCAAGGTCGCTCACATCGAGTACGACCCAAACCGTAGCGCTCGCATCGCGCTGCTGCACTACGCCGACGGCGAGAAGCGCTACATCATCGCCCCGGACAAGCTGAAGCAGGGCGACCGGGTCGAGAGCGGCCCCAAGGCCGACATCAAGCCCGGCAACAACCTCCCGCTGCGCAACATCCCGGTCGGCACGATCGTGCACGCGATCGAGCTCCGGCCCGGTGGTGGCGCCAAGATCGCTCGTTCCGCGGGCGCACGAGTGCAGCTCGTCGCCAAGGACGGTCCGTACGCTCAGCTGCGGATGCCGTCGGGCGAGATCCGCAACGTGGACGTGCGCAACCGCGCGACGGTCGGCGAGGTCGGCAACGCCGAGCACTCCAACATCAACTGGGGTAAGGCGGGTCGTAACCGCTGGCGTGGCAAGCGCCCCACGGTTCGTGGTGTGGTCATGAACCCGGTGGACCACCCCCACGGTGGTGGTGAGGGTCGCACCTCGGGTGGTCGCCACCCGGTGAACCCGAACGGTAAGCCGGAAGGCCGGACCCGTCGTCGTAAGCCGAGCGACAAGTTGATCGTCCGCCGCAGGCGCACCGGCAAGAAGCGCTGAGTAGGGAGGTAGCCACAGATGCCACGTAGCCTGAAGAAAGGCCCGTTCGTGGACGACCACCTGCTCAAGAAGGTGGACGCGCTCAACGAGTCGGGCAAGAAGACAGTCATCAAGACCTGGTCCCGCCGGTCCACGATCATTCCCGACATGCTCGGCCACACCATCGCGGTGCACGACGGCCGTAAGCACGTCCCGGTGTTCATCACCGAGGCGATGGTCGGGCACAAGCTGGGCGAGTTCGCCCCGACGCGGACCTTCAAGGGCCACGTCAAGGAAGACCGTAAGTCGCGCCGCCGCTGAGCGCGCACCGAGAAGGGGAAGCAGCGATGAACGCGCGTAATGACGCGGTGGTCGAGGCAGAGGAGCTGCCTACGGCTTTCGCGCGGGCTCGCTTCGTCCGGGACTCGCCGACCAAGGTGCGCCGGGTGATCGAGCTGATCAAGGGTCGTAACGCGAACGAGGCGCTCGCCGTGCTCCGGTTCGCGCCGCAGGCGGCCAGCGACTCCGTGGCCAAGGTGCTCGCCAGCGCCATGGCCAACGCGGAGAACAACCTCGACCTCGACCCGGACACGCTCTGGGTGAAGAACGCCTACGCCGACGAGGGTCCGACCCTCAAGCGCATCCGCCCGCGGGCGCAGGGGCGTGCGTACCGGATCCGCAAGCGGACCAGCCACATCACCGTGGAGGTCGAGTCGCGTCCGGCCGACAAGGCGAAGTCGAAGAGCAAGAAGAAGGCAGGTGGCCGGTAGTGGGCCAGAAGATCAACCCGCACGGCTTCCGGCTCGGGATCACCACGGACTGGAAGTCCCGTTGGTACGCCGATAAGCAGTACTCGGAGTACGTCGGCGAGGACGTCAAGATCCGCAAGCTCCTGTCCACCGGGATGGAGCGTGCCGGCATCTCCAAGGTCGAGATCGAGCGCACCCGTGACCGGGTCCGTGTCGACATCCACACCGCCCGGCCGGGCATCGTCATCGGCCGCCGTGGTGCCGAGGCCGACCGGATCCGTGGCGCGCTGGAGAAGCTCACCGGCAAGCAGGTGCAGCTGAACATCCTGGAGGTCAAGAACGCCGAGGCGGACGCCCAGCTCGTGGCTCAGGGCATCGCCGAGCAGCTCTCCAACCGCGTGGCGTTCCGCCGCGCGATGCGCAAGGCGATCCAGACCTCGATGCGCTCGCCCCAGGTCAAGGGCATTCGCGTGCAGTGCAGCGGTCGTCTCGGCGGCGCCGAGATGTCCCGTTCGGAGCACTACCGCGACGGCCGGGTCCCGCTGCACACGCTGCGCGCCGACATCGACTACGGCTTCTTCGAGGCCCGTACGACGTTCGGTCGCATCGGCGTGAAGGTGTGGATCTACAAGGGCGACCTGATCGGCGGCCTGAAGGCGAAGCAGGAGCGGGAGGCGGCGGCCGCTGCCGAGCGTGCACCGCGCCGTGAGCGTCCTTCCCGTCGGCGTTCCGGTGCTTCCGGCAGCGCATCGTCTGCGAACGAGTCGAGCCGGGCCTCCGCGTCGCAGGGTGGCGCCAAGAGCGACACCGCGGCTGGCCAGGCCCAGCAGGTGGCGGCTACGGACGCCACAGAGAAAACGGAGGGCTGAGGCGTGCTCATCCCACGCAAGGTCAAGTACCGCAAGCAGCACTCACCGAGGCGTTCCGGCGCCGCCAAGGGCGGCACGAAGGTCAACTTCGGCGAGTTCGGCATCCAGGCGCTCGAGCACGGTTACGTCACCAACCGGCAGATCGAGTCCGCTCGTATCGCCATGACCCGGCACATCAAGCGTGGCGGCAAGATCTGGATCAACATCTTCCCGGACCGCCCGCTGACCAAGAAGCCCGCCGAGACCCGTATGGGTTCCGGTAAGGGTTCGCCGGAGTGGTGGGTCGCCAACGTGAAGCCCGGTCGGGTCATGTTCGAGATGAGCTTCCCGAACGAGGCCGTGGCCCGCGAGGCGATGCGTCGTGCGATCCACAAGCTGCCGATGAAGTGCAGGATCGTGACTCGTGAAGGTGGTGAGTTCTGATGGCGAAGGCCGGAGGAGTGGCGGCGTCAGAACTTCGTGAGCTCACTGCTGAAGAGCTCGTGCTGCGCCTGAAGGAGTCCAAGGAGGAGCTGTTCAACCTCCGGTTCCAGATGGCGACCGGGCAGCTCGACAACAACCGCAGGCTGCGCACGGTGCGCGCGGACATCGCCCGCATCTACACCGTGATGCGGGAGCGGGAGCTCGGTCTGTCCGTCTCCCCCGAGGAGAACGAGAGTGAGGGTGCCGCATGACGGAGGCGGTGCAGAACAAGGACGCCGGACGTAACTACCGGAAGGTCCGCGAAGGACTGGTCGTGTCCGACAAGATGGACAAGACGATCGTCGTGGAGCTCGAGGACCGGAAGAAGCACCCGCTGTACGGCAAGGTCGTGCGTAGCACCAAGAAGGTGAAGGCACACGACGAGCAGAACGCCGCTGGTGTGGGTGACCGGGTCCTGCTCATGGAGACCCGACCGCTGTCGGCCACCAAGCGGTGGCGGCTCGTCGAGATCCGCGAGAAGGCCAAGTAATCAGGGGCTGGGCAACAGCCCCCTTCGTTCCGCCAGGCTCGGCAAGGCCGAGAACCGGCGCGACATACAGGAGTTGACGTGATCCAGCAGGAGTCGCGACTGCGAGTCGCCGACAACACGGGTGCCAAGGAGATCCTGACCATCCGGGTGCTCGGTGGCTCGGGGCGGCGCTACGCGGGTATCGGTGACGTCATCGTCGCCACCGTCAAGGACGCCATCCCGGGCGCCAACGTGAAGCGTGGTGACGTCGTCAGGGCCGTCATCGTCAGGACCGCGAAGGAGAAGCGTCGCCCCGACGGCTCCTACATCCGGTTCGACGAGAACGCTGCGGTGCTCATCAAGAACGACAACGAACCACGAGGCACACGCATCTTCGGGCCGGTGGGCCGCGAGCTGCGCGATCGGAAGTTCATGAAGATCATCTCGCTCGCGCCGGAGGTGCTCTGAATGAAGGTCAAGAAGGGCGACACGGTCCTCGTCATCGCAGGCAAGGACAAGGGCGCCAAGGGCAAGGTCATCAAGGCTTACCCCGAGCGTCAGCGAGTTCTGGTCGAGGGTGTGAACCGCATCAAGAAGCACACCCGCATCACCCAGACGCAGCGCGGTGCCCAGTCCGGCGGGATCGTCACCCAGGAGGCTCCCATCCACGTCTCGAACGTGATGGTCGTCGACTCCGACGGCAAGCCGACTCGGGTGGGCTACCGCATCGGCGAGGACGGCAAGAAGGTTCGTATCTCGCGTAGGACGGGCAAGGACATCTGATGACGACCGCAGAGAAGACGTATCCGACACCGCGGTTGAAGACCCGGTACCGCGAGGAGATCGCCGGCCAGCTGCGCGAGGAGTTCGGCTACACCAACCCGCACCAGATCCCCGGTGTGGTCAAGGTCGTGGTCAACATGGGCGTCGGTGACGCCGCTCGGGACAGCAAGCTCATCGAGGGCGCTGTCCGCGATCTCGCCACCATCACCGGGCAGAAGCCCGAGGTGCGCCGGGCCCGCAAGTCCATCGCGCAGTTCAAGCTGCGTGAGGGCCAGCCGATCGGTGCTCGGGTGACGCTCCGTGGCGACCGCATGTGGGAGTTTTTGGACCGGCTGCTGACCATCGCGTTGCCGCGTATCCGTGACTTCCGCGGGCTGTCGGACAAGCAGTTCGACGGCAACGGCAACTACACGTTCGGTCTCACCGAGCAGTCGATGTTCCACGAGATCAACCCCGACTCCATCGACCGCCCGCGCGGCATGGACGTCACGGTTGTGACCAGCGCCAACACCGACGACGAGGGTCGCTCGTTGCTGCGCAAGCTCGGTTTCCCCTTCAAGGAGGCGTGATCAGATGGCCAAGAAAGCTCTGATCGCCAAGGCTGCCCGCAAGCCCAAGTTCGCGGTGCGCGCCTACACCCGCTGCCAGCGTTGCGGACGTCCTCGCTCGGTGTACCGCAAGTTCGGCCTCTGCCGGATCTGCCTGCGGGAAATGGCGCACGCGGGACAGCTCCCCGGCGTGAGTAAGTCGAGCTGGTGAAGGCTCTTTGACGTCCCCTGCCACCGTGCAGGGACCCATCCAACTTCGCCACAGGCCCCGACAAGGGGAACCAGGGCGAGAAAGGTTGACAGGTCACCATGACGATGACCGACCCGATCGCAGACTTCCTGACACGTCTGCGGAACGCGAACTCGGCGTACCACGACAAGGTCGTGCTGCCGCACTCGAAGATCAAGGCGAACATCGCCGAGATCCTCAAGCGTGAGGGCTACATCGCTGACTACCGCATCGAACCGGGTGAGAAGCACAAGAACCTGGTTGTGGAGCTGAAGTACGGCCCGAACCGTGAGCGCAGCATCGCCGGCCTCCGGCGCGTGTCCAAGCCCGGTCTGCGCGTGTACGCGAAATCGACCAACCTGCCCAGCGTTCTGGGTGGACTCGGCGTGGCGATCATCTCGACGTCCTCCGGGCTCCAGACCGACAGGCAGTGCAAGCGCAACGGCGTGGGCGGCGAAGTCCTCGCCTACGTCTGGTGAGGAAGGGGGACTGGCATGTCACGCATCGGTAAGCTGCCGATCACTGTCCCCTCCGGGGTCGATGTGACCATCGACGGGCAGCACATCACGGTCAAGGGCCCGAAGGGCACGCTGGAGCACACAGTTCCCGAGCCGATCACCGTCGAGCGCGGCGAAGACGGCGCCCTGCTGGTGAAGCGTCCCGACGACGAGCGGGAGAGCCGCGCGCTGCACGGCCTCACCCGCACTCTGGTGAACAACCTCGTCATCGGAGTGACGCAGGGCTACGAGAAGCGCATGGAGATCCACGGGGTCGGTTACCGCGTGCAGGCCAAGGGCTCGGACCTCGAGTTCGCCCTCGGCTACAGCCACCCGGTGCTGATCAAGGCTCCGGAGGGCATCACGTTCAAGGTGGAGAGCCCGACCAAGTTCTCCGTGTCCGGTATCGACAAGCAGAAGGTCGGCCAGATCGCGGCGGTCATCCGGCGCCTGCGTCGTCCGGACCCGTACAAGGGCAAGGGCTTGCGTTACGAGGGTGAGCGCATCCGCCGCAAGGTCGGGAAGACGGGTAAGTGATCATGAGCGAAACGGTTACGAAGCGCAAGCCGGTCGGCAAGGACATCTCCACCCGTCGTCGCGCTGGCAGGGTCCGTCGGCACAACCGGCTCCGCAAGAAGGTCAACGGCACCCCTGCGCGTCCGCGCATGTCGGTGAAGCGCTCCTCGCGTCACATCGTCGTTCAGCTGATCGACGATCTCGCGGGGCACACCCTGGCCTCGGCGTCCTCCTTGGAGGCGGACGTCCGAGCCGTCGAGGGCGACAAGAAGGCCAAGGCCGCCAAGGTCGGCGAGTTGGTCGCGGCCCGCGCCAAGGCCGCGGGCATTTCCAAGGTGGTGTTCGACCGCGGTGGCAACGCCTACCACGGTCGTATCGCCGCCCTGGCCGACGCCGCTCGAAAGGGCGGGTTGGAGTTCTGACATGAGCAAGATTCTCGAGAACGGAAGGAACGCCTGATGCCGGGACGTACGCGGCAATCCGGCGGCCAGGGCGGACAGGGCGACCGCGAGCGCGGTGGCCGGGACCGCAGGGACCGTCGTGACGGTGGCCGTGGCGGGGCGGCCCAGGACAAGACCCCGCACCTCGAGCGCGTCGTAGCGATCAACCGCGTGGCCAAGGTCGTCAAGGGTGGTCGTCGCTTCAGCTTCACCGCGCTGGTCGTCGTTGGTGACGGTGACGGTCAGGTCGGTGTCGGCTACGGCAAGGCCAAGGAGGTGCCCGCGGCCATCGCCAAGGGTGTCGAGGAGGCGAAGAAGAACTTCTTCCGCGTGCCTCGCATCGGTGGCACCATCCCGCACCCCGTGCAGGGTGAGGAGGCCGCCGGCGTCGTGCTGCTCCGTCCGGCCAGCGCCGGTACCGGTGTGATCGCCGGTGGCGCGGTCCGCGCCGTGCTGGAATGCGCCGGAATCCAGGACGTGTTGTCGAAGTCCCTCGGCAGCGACAACGCGATCAACATCGTGCACGCGACCGTGCGGGCCCTGAAGGACCTCCAGCGTCCCGAAGCGGTGGCTGCTCGGCGTGGTCTGCCTCTCGAGGACGTGGCTCCGGCTCGGATGCTGCGTCAGCGTGCGGGACAGGGGGTCTGACATGGCTCAGCTGAAGATCACCCAGACCAAGAGCACGATCGGGACCAAGCAGAACCACCGGGCGTCGCTTCGTACCCTCGGGCTGCGCAAGATCCGGCAGTCCGTGGTGCGTGAGGACACGCCGCAGGTGCGTGGTCTCATTCACACGGTCCGGCACCTGGTGACCGTGGAGGAGGTCAAGTAATGGCCATCAAGATCCACCACCTGAAGCCCGCACCCGGCGCGAAGCGCGAGAAGATCCGCGTCGGTCGTGGTGAGGGTTCCAAGGGCAAGACGGCTGGGCGCGGTACGAAGGGTACGAAGGCCCGGAAGAACGTGCCCGTCGGTTTCGAGGGTGGGCAGATGCCCATCCACATGCGGTTGCCGAAGCTGCGTGGCTTCAAGAACCGTTTCCGGACCGAGTACCAGGCGGTCAACGTGGGCGACCTCGCCCGCCTGTTCCCCGAGGGGGGCAAGGTCGGCAAGGACGAGCTGATCGCCCGTGGACTCGTCCACAAGGGTGAACTTGTGAAGGTTCTCGGCAACGGTGACCTGGAGGGCGTGAAGCTCGACGTCACCGCCGACGCCTTCTCCAAGTCCGCGAAGGAGAAGATCGAGGCGGCCGGTGGCACGGCCACCGCGCTCTGAGATCGCTTCCGCGCGGCTGAACCGCACCGATTCGAACAAGGCCCGCCGGACCGGAACGACGAGGTCCGGCGGGCCTTGCCATGTGGTCCGAACCGTTTTTGGCCCGCTAAACGTGGTCCGGGGGCCGCTGTGCCGGCCCCTTTACCGCAATCTGCCCGCTAAACGCGAGGGGCCGGGCGGCCGCGTCCTACTTTCGTCGTTCCTTGGGCGTGTGAACCCCGCACTAGATGCGGCACCCCTTGGCGATGCTGTTAGAGTCGAACCCACGCTTGGGACACCCCTGTGCCCCGAGCGTGTCTGGTTCACTGCCAGTGACAGAGTGTCCAGCCGGTCCAGTGCCGGCCAAAGCCGATCGTCGGTTCGCCGACGACGCCGAGGAGGTCCCCCGCGTGCTCAGCGCCTTCCGCTCGGCTCTCGCGACGCCGGACCTGCGCAAGAAGATCCTGTTCACGCTGATGATCGTGGTCGTGTACAGGATCGGTGCGGTCACACCGGCGCCTGGGGTTTCGTACCCGAACGTTCAGGCATGCCTGGAGCAGGTCGAGGATCAGAACATCTTCTCGCTGCTGAACCTGTTCAGCGGTGGCGCGCTACTACAGCTTTCGGTCTTCGCCACGGGCATCATGCCCTACATCACGGCGAGCATCATCATCCAGCTGCTCACCGTGGTGATCCCTCGCTTCGAGGAGCTCAAGCGAGAAGGTCAGGCCGGCCAGAGCAAGCTCACGCAGTACACGCGTTACCTCACCATCGCGCTGGCCATCCTGCAGGCCACCGGCGTCGTCGCGTTGGCCGACCGCGGTCAGCTCTTCTCCAACTGCGCGCAGCCGGTCCTGCCCGACAACAGCGTCTTCACGCTGTCGCTGACGGTGTTGACGATGACGGCGGGCACGGCCGTCATGATGTGGCTCGGCGAGCTCATCACCGAGCGCGGTGTCGGCAACGGCATGTCGCTGCTCATCTTCCTGAACATCGCCGCCCGAATCCCGACCGAGGGTCTCGCCATCCTCAACAACCAGGGCGGGCTGACGTTCTTCTTCATCTGCCTGCTCGCGCTGGCGATCATCGCGAGCGTCATCTTCGTCGAGCAGGGGCAGCGCCGGATTCCGGTGCAGTACGCCAAGCGGATGATCGGCCGCCGCATGTACGGCGGTACCTCCACCTATCTGCCGATCAAGGTGAACCAGGCCGGTGTCATCCCGGTCATCTTCGCGTCGTCGCTGCTCTACCTGCCCGACCTTCTCGGACAGCTCATCGGCGACCCGAACCAGGCCTCGGGCTGGCAGCGCTTCCTGCAGAACTACGTGACGAACCAGTCGCACTGGGTGCACATCGCGTTGTACTTCGCGATGATCATCTTCTTCACGTACTTCTACATCACGATCACGTTCAACGTGGACGATCGAGCCGAGGAGATGAAGAAGTTCGGCGGGTTCATCCCCGGCATCCGGCCGGGACGGCCCACCGCCGAGTACCTCGGGTACGTGCTCAGCAGGATCACCCTGCCGGGCTCCATCTACCTCGGTATCGTGGCGATTCTGCCGAACTTCTTCCTGTCGGTCACCGGCGAAGGGAACAACCAGAACTTCCCGTTCGGCGGAACAGCTGTGCTGATCATGGTGGGCGTCGGGCTCGACACCGTGAAACAGATCGAAAGCCAGCTGATGCAGCGTAACTACGAAGGGTTCCTCCGATGACGCGTGTAGTTCTTGTCGGCCCGCCCGGAGCGGGTAAAGGCACACAGGCAGCGGCGCTGTCGCAGCGGCTGGGGATCCCTCACATCTCGACCGGTGACCTCTTTCGCAAGCACGTTGGTGAGCAGACGCCCCTGGGCAAGGAGGCCAAGCGCTACCTCGACTCGGGTGAACTCGTCCCGGACACCGTGACCAACGAGATGGTCCGCGAGAGGCTGGCGGAGCCGGACGCCAAGGAGGGCTTCCTCCTCGACGGTTTTCCCCGCACCACCAAGCAGGCCGACGTGCTGGGGGAGCTGCTCACGGAGAACGGTTCCTCGCTCGACGCCGTGATCGAACTCAAGGTTCCCGAGGACATGCTCGTGGAGCGTCTGCTCGGTCGTGGGCGTGCCGACGACACCGAGGAAGTCATCCGGCGTCGGCAGCAGGTGTATCGCTCCGAGACCGCTCCGCTGCTGGAGTACTACTCGGACATCCTGGTCACCGTCGACGGGGTCGGTAGCATCGACGAGGTGACCGCCAGGATGCTCGACGCGCTCGGCAAGCGTGCGTGAGTCGACCGGTTCGTGCTCGGTATGTTTCGACGGCGGCGAATGATTGAGATCAAGACGCCCGGCGAGCTGGAAGCTATGCGGGCGGCGGGCCTTGTCGTCGCACGCACACTGCGGAAGGTGACGGAAGCGGCGCGGCCCGGAGTCAGTACGGGTGAGTTGGACGAGCTGGCCGAACAGACCATCCGCGAGGCGGGTGCGGTGCCGTCGTTCAAGGGCTACCACGGTTTCCCTGCCTCGATCTGCGCGTCGGTGAACGAGCAGATCGTGCATGGCATTCCCTCGAAGGACACGGTGCTCGCCGACGGGGACCTGTTGTCGGTCGACTGCGGGGCCATCCTCGACGGCTGGCACGGTGACTCGGCGGTCACGATCGAGATCGGCGAGGTCTCCGAGCGCGATCGCATGCTGTCGGCGGCCACACGGGCGGCTATGCTCGCGGGGATTGAGGCCGTGGCCCCCAACGCTCGACTGACGGACATCTCGCACGCCGTCGAATCCGCTGCTCGTCGGGCGAGCGCGAAGGACGGGGTCGAGTACGGCATGGTCGTCGAGTACGGCGGCCACGGCATCGGCCGCGAAATGCACATGGAGCCGTTCCTGCCGAATGTCGGCAAGCCCGGCAAGGGGCCCAAGCTGGCTGTCGGCATGGCGCTCGCCATCGAACCGATGTTGACGGGTGGCTCGGCCGAGACCATCGAACTGGACGACGGCTGGACGGTCATCACCGCGGACGGCTCCCGCGCTGCCCACTGGGAGCACACCGTCGCAATCACCGAGGACGGTCCGTGGGTGCTGACTGCCCCCGAGGACCACGTTTAGCGGGCTAAAAACGGTACGGCCGCGATCGGCCGGGTCCCAGTGACCGCATTTGGCCCGCTAAACACGGTGCGTGTTCATCCGTTACGCTGTCATACCAACGCGTCCTTCCACAGGGCCCCGTGGTCCGGCTTGACAACTGTTGCGTACACTGTTTAGTCGGCGTGCTCATCATGTCGACTCCAGCGTGCTCACGTAGTCGCTTGGGTCGAGGTGACGTGTGTGCCACCCAGGCAAGCACTCAAACGCTCACACCGATCACGAAACGCGGAGTACATGGCGAAGAAGGACGGGGCCATCGAGGTCGAGGGCCGCGTAATTGAGCCGCTTCCCAACGCGATGTTTCGCGTCGAGTTGGAGAACGGCCACAAGGTCCTGGCACACATCAGCGGGAAGATGCGGCAGCACTACATCCGCATCCTTCCGGAAGACAGGGTTGTCGTGGAGCTCTCGCCCTACGACTTGTCCCGTGGTCGCATCGTCTATCGCTACAAGTGATCACGGTGAGCGCGGTGGGAGGTGACTCCCGCCAGGGGGCGCGCAGCAACTCAGCACGAGCAGGAGAGCAGGAGACGTGAAGGTCAAGCCGAGCGTCAAGAGGATCTGCGACAAGTGCCAGATCGTCCGTCGTCACGGACGCATCATGGTCATCTGCGACAACCTGCGCCACAAGCAGCGTCAGGGCTGATCGCGGTCGTCGTCAGTGATCTGACAGTCGAATCGCAACCTCCCCGCGCCTGCCGGGTCGTGACGACCCGGTTCACCCCCGGAGCTTCGGGCCGGGGCCGGGATACCGTCCGCGAGAGCGGGCGGGTGACGGCGAGTCGTCCCGGGACGGGCAGGGAGCAGACCCGAAGAGAATGAAACGAAGGAGCACAACCGCCAATGGCACGACTCGCTGGCGTTGACCTCCCCCGCGAGAAGCGGTTGGAGATCGCGCTGACCTACATCTACGGCATCGGCCGTACACGCTCGAAGGAGATCCTCGCAGCGACGCAGGTCAACCCGGACACCCGCGTGAAGGACCTGGGTGACGACGACCTCGCCAAGCTGCGCGAGTTCATCGAAGAGAACTACAAGGTCGAAGGTGACCTTCGGCGCGAGGTGAACGCCGACATCCGTCGGAAGATCGAGATCGGGTGCTACCAGGGGCTTCGTTGGCGCCGCGGCCTGCCCGTTCGTGGCCAGCGCACCAAGACCAACGCCCGTACCCGCAAGGGCCCGAAGAAGACGGTCGCCGGAAAGAAGAAGGCGGGCAAGAAGTGAGTGCCAGCGGCAGACGAGTCCGTGCGGGCGCGGTCCAGCGTCGCGGGGCCCGGATGTCGCCGAAGGCTCTCTACGCCCGTCCGATGGCGCTGCGCCAGCTGTACACCGACGCCGGCACTTTGATGCGACGCGGGCAGCGTGAAGCCGCAGCAGCCCACCAGCAGAACTCGCGCTAACGAGGAGACACCCGACCATGCCACCGAAGTCTCGTACGTCGGGGACCAAGAAGGTCCGGCGTAAGGAAAAGAAGAACGTCGTTCACGGGCACGCCCACATCAAGAGCACGTTCAACAACACCATCGTTTCGATCACCGACCCCAACGGTGCGGTGATCTCCTGGGCGTCCTCGGGCCACGTCGGCTTCAAGGGTTCCCGCAAGTCGACCCCGTTCGCCGCTCAGATGGCCGCCGAGAACGCTGCGCGCAAGGCCGCCGAGCACGGCATGAAGAAGGTCGACGTGTTCGTCAAGGGCCCCGGTTCCGGTCGTGAGACCGCGATCCGCTCGCTGCAGGCCGCTGGCCTCGAAGTCGGCACCATCCAGGACGTGACCCCGCAGCCGCACAACGGCTGCCGCCCCCCGAAGCGGCGCCGGGTCTGAGGAACGGGGAGGAGTAAGGACTTATGGCTCGATACACCGGCCCCGCGACTCGTGTCTCGCGTCGGCTCAAGGTTGACCTCGTCGGTAACGACAAGGCGTTCGAACGTCGCCCCTACCCGCCGGGCCAGCACGGCCGCGGCCGGGTCAAGGAGAGCGAGTACCTGCTGCAGCTCCAGGAGAAGCAGAAGGCCCGCCACACGTACGGCATCCTTGAGCGCCAGTTCCGGCGCTACTACGAGGAGGCGGCCCGGCGTTCCGGCAAGACCGGTGACAACCTGCTGCAGCTGCTGGAATCCCGGCTCGACAACGTGGTGTACCGGGCCGGCCTGGCGCGTACGCGTCGGCAGGCTCGTCAGCTCGTCAGCCACGGCCACTTCCTCGTCAACGGCGAGAAGGTGAACATCCCGAGCTACCGGGTGTCGAAATTCGACATCATCGACGTTCGGCCCAAGTCGCTCAAGACGCTGCCGTTCGTCGCGGCCAAGGAGTCGCTGGGTGAGCGCCCCGTGCCCGCGTGGCTGCAGGTCGTTCCTTCGAACCTGCGCATTCTGGTGCACCAGCTCCCGGAGCGGGCCCAGATCGAGGTTCCGGTTCAGGAACAGCTGATCGTCGAGTACTACTCGAAGAAGTGAACCCGTACCCGGTCACGGCCGGGGACGGAACGTCGGCGGCGCCCCGAGTGCGTCGCCGCTACGCCACACCTATCGGCGTCATATGGCGGGCGCCGGCAGGAAAGGAAGAAGAACAGTGCTGATTTCCCAGCGGCCGACTCTCAGCGAAGAGACGGTCAACGAGACGCGCTCACGGTTCACCATCGAGCCGCTCGAGCCCGGCTTCGGCTACACCCTGGGCAACTCGCTTCGGCGGACCCTGCTGTCGTCGATCCCCGGTGCCGCAGTAACGAGCATCCGCATCGACGGTGTGTTGCACGAGTTCACCACCGTGCCCGGGGTGAAGGAAGACGTCACCGAGATCATCCTGAACCTCAAGGAACTCGTCGTCTCCTCCGAGGAGGACGAGCCCGTCACGATGTACCTGCGCAAGCAGGGGCCCGGTGAGGTCACCGCGGCCGACATCGTGCCGCCGTCCGGCGTGACCGTGCACAACCCGGATCTGCACATCGCGTCGCTGAACAGCAAGGGCAAGCTCGAGATCGAACTCGTTGTCGAACGCGGCCGCGGATACGTTCCCGCGCTTCAGAACAAGCAGGCGGGTGCGGAGATCGGTCGTATTCCGATCGACTCGATCTACTCCCCGGTGCTCAAGGTGACCTACAAGGTCGAGGCCACCCGTGTCGAGCAGCGCACCGACTTCGACAAGTTGGTGCTCGACGTGGAGACCAAGCCGTCGATCACCCCGAGGGACGCCGTCGCCTCGGCGGGTAAGACCCTGGTCGAGCTGTTCGGGCTCGCCCGCGAGCTGAACGTCGACGCCGAGGGCATCGAGATCGGGCCGTCGCCGCAGGAGGCGGACACCATCGCCGCCTACGCGATGCCGATCGAGGACCTCGACCTCACGGTGCGGTCGTACAACTGCCTGAAGCGCGAGGGAATTCACACGGTTGGCGAGCTGGTGTCGCGTAGCGAGGCGGACCTGCTCGACATCCGGAACTTCGGTGCGAAGTCGATCGACGAGGTGAAGATGAAGCTCGTCGGCCTCGGCTTGACGCTGAAGGACAGCCCGCCCGGATTCGACCCCACGGCTGCCGCGTCCACCTATGAGAGCGGCAGCGAGACGTGGGGCGCGGAGACACGGTCGCCGGGCCTTCCGGACACTGGCCACGACGACGGCCAGGACTACGCAGAGACGGAGCAGCTGTAAGTGACCTTGCGGCTGCGAAGCTGAACGAGGAGAACCGATGCCTACCCCGACCAAGGGACCCCGTCTCGGCGGATCGCCTGCGCACGAGCGGTTGATGTTGGCCAACCTGGCGACGTCGTTGTTCGAGCACGGCAAGATCACGACGACCGAGGCCAAGGCCAGGCGTGTGCGTCCGCTCGCGGAAAAGCTCATCACCAAGGCCAAGAAGGGCGATCTGCACAACCGGCGTCAGATCATGCGCGTCATCCGTAACAAGGACGTCGTGCATAAGCTGATCTCCGAGATCGGCCCCTTCTTCGTCGACCGCAACGGCGGTTACGTCCGCATCACCAAGACGCTGCCGCGCAAGGGCGACAACGCCCAGATGGCGGTCATCGAACTGGTGTCGGAGAAGACCGTCACCGCGGAGGCCGAGGCGGCAAGGAAGACGAAGTTCGCCAAGGACACCGCTTCCACCGAGGAGCCGAAGGCGGAGGAGAAGGTGGAGGAAGCCAAGGCTGCTTCCGAAACCGACCAGGACGCCGAGGCTCCCGAGTCGGCCACCAAGGACGCCACGGAAGAGCCCGCCGAGGGCGCGGACAAGAAGGACGAGTCCTGACGGAGACGAGTTCACGCAGCGAGCCCGCCGTTCCCACCGGGGAGGGCGGGCTCGCTCGTCTGCGTATCGACCTCAGCTACGACGGTACGGACTTCTCCGGCTGGGCACGCCAGCCCGAACGCCGCACGGTCCAAGGAGTCCTCGAAGAAGCCCTCCGGAAACAGCCCCCCGGAGCATCTTTAGCGGGCTCAATAGTGGTGGCAGGACGAACCGACGCCGGAGTCCATGCGCTCGGCCAGGTCGTCCACGCAGACGTGGTGCGTTTAGCGGGCGAAACTCGTTCTCGAAACATGCCGGTCTCGCCGGATGGTTTGCCGGACCTCGACTGGGCTCGCCACCGGCTGAACCGCCTTTTGCCCGCTGATGTGCGAGTACTGAGGATCAGCCGTGCTCCGGCCGGTTTCGACGCTCGCTTTTCGGCCGCTAAACGTCATTACCGGTACAAGGTGTCGGACGCTCCGTGGGGAGTCAGCCCGCTACAAAGACGCGATACGTTGGCGTGGGCGCGGCCCCTGTCCGTGGACGCAATGAACGAAGCCGCGTCGGCGCTGTTGGGTCTCCACGACTTCGCAGCTTTCTGCAAGCAGAGGGAAGGCGCCACCACCATCCGGGAGCTCCTCGAACTGCGTTGGGAGCGGGTGGACGAGTACGAGCTGCATCTCTCGGTGGCGGCAGACGCTTTCTGCCATTCCATGGTCAGAAGTCTGGTCGGAGCCCTCCTGTGGGTCGGTGACGGGCGGCGATCTACGAGTTGGCCCGCGGAACTGTTGAAGAGCCGAGAGCGGAGCAGCGTGGTGGCACCGGCCCACGGCCTCACCCTCGTCAAGGTTGACTATCCACCTGACGACGAATTGGCGGCTCGCGCCGAGAAGACTCGGCATCTGCGTGATCTCGATGTGCCTGGAAGCCCGCGTCGAAACTGAGCTCGGCGCACCTCTTCCAGAATTCTTCGGTGATCGCCAGCCAGTTTTTCCGCGGTGACGATGACGAAGTTCCATCCTTCCGTCATCAGTCGTTTTCTACGCGCTTTATCTCGCCGAATATTCCTTCGTGAGCGATGCCATCGACCGTCGTACTCGACGGCTGTTTTCGTATCTTCCAGGACGAGGTCGAGGCGAGCTACTTCACGCCCTTTTCTGGTTATCGAATACTGTGGGATGGGATCGAACCCTCCCGCCCTGAGGACAACTCTCAACTCGGATTCCGGCAACGACTCGGCGCGTGGATCGACCATTGACAGCGCGGCACGGGCCAATCGGATGCCGCGATTGCGCCGTCCTCTCCAGGTACGTCGTAGTTTCGTCACCGTGACACGACCCGAACGCACGAAAGCATCGAGGTCAGGCACTGCGATCCGCAGCCTGCGAACCCAGCCGTGGACGCGTGGCGACAGTCGTAGAACCAGGTCGAGAGCTATTCGCCACGGCCGTGCTATACGAATTCCGTTCCACGGTCGCGATTCCTTCGGCTTCACCTCGGTGCGGCGCACGTGAATACCTTTGATGGGGCCGAAGCGGTGAGCTTCGGGCACGACGAATTCGACAGGGTCGTAGGGTTTTGCGAGTTCGACACCGAGGACGGTTGCCGCTGATCGGCCGGTGAGAACTGCTTCTTTGGGAACGATGAGTGCCGCACCGCGGCAACGAAGCTCGTGGGTCACCGGTACATGTGCTGGGACGTAAACGTCCTGGAAAAGGCGTCGAAACCGGGGCCCACGCAGTTCCGCTGCGGTGACATAACCGTGCGCTTTCGCGACGGAGCCACGAAAAACGTCGTTGATATCGATGGTTGTGTTCATGTCCGCAGCATTGCGTGTGCCGCAGACCTTCACGTCCGTTCGAGTCGAGTTGTCCACAGCCCCTGGGGAAGATTGCCGGTTGTCCACAAGCCGGGCGAGGCACCAGGAGCCTGGAGTGTCGAGTCCCCACATACAGCCGGAGGGGCGTGTTTAGCCCGCTAAACACGCCCCTCCGGGAAGGCCGGCAGGTCAGTCCCCTCGGCGGATGGGGCCCAGGAGCTGTTGTTCCTTGGCTGTCGTGACCAGGCGCAGTGGACGCCACAGGTTGCGGCCCAGCGCCACGATCTGGTCGTCCTTGAGCGTCGTCAGCTGCCGCATCATCTGAGGCGGCAGCCGCCAGATGCGAGCAGCGAGTTCCGCCTGGCCCGCGGGCAGGCGCTGCATCAGTACGAGATCGGCCGCGTTGGCCAACGTCCCCGCCTGCGGGTGGAGGTACGGCAGCACGTAGATGGTTGTCTGCCACGGCGACCTCGGAGGGAACAGATCCTGCGGCGTCGGCCCCCCGTCGTGGACGACCAACAGCGGTGCGTCCTCGGACGGGCGCGGCAATTCCACCGGCGACAGCCGACGGATCTGCACCAGCGGTGAGGGCTGCCCATTCGGCTGCTGTCCCGCGGCGTTCGACAGCACGTGCCAGGCCGTCGGCCGCCCCGTCGCGATGACGACCCACGCGCCCACCGCCATTGCTCGCATGGCGACCTGGCGCGCCAGGTACATGCCTCCGACGAGCACGATCCTGGTCGGGGCGGCGCGTAGCGCGGACACCGTCAACGGCTCGCCCTGAAGGCCGGAGCCGAGGACGATCCCACCCCGGTCGCCGGAGGGGCTGATCGCGTCGAGCAACGCGGGATCGACCACGAACTCGGGCGCCACCCCCATGGCTTTGTTGACGTCGTGAACCCGTGCGCTCATGCCGTGCCTCCCAACGGCAAGGTGGCGGCGAAACCGGCCGCTTGGCGTCCGCGCAGGGGCGTCAGGGTGACCCCGATGCGCTCCGAGACGCTGGTCAGTCGCTGGTCACTGGTGTCGAGCTCCCGCGGGTTGCGTGCGCTGATCCGCACCACGCCTCGAAGCCCGATGCGGTTCTCCTCGTCGGCCGGCGAGATCGACATCGCCACGGTGGCGGACAACGCCCGAACACTCGTCAACGCGTTGAGGGTCGTGGTGATCTTGCCCTTGGGCCACCCCGTGATGGCGTAGCTCGCATGGCCGATGCTGGCCGCCGTCACGCTCGTCCACCGTTCCTGCATCCGGACCTGTGAGTTGGAGCCGGCGACACCGGTGAGTTCCGCGGCCGAAATGCCGGCGCGCAACAACTCGTCGGGGCTCAGCGGCCGGGTCGGGACACCGTGCGACTCCAGGGCGTTTCGGACGCGAGACAGCGCACCGATCAACGCTCTGTGGGCGCCCACGACGCCGCCGCCACGTTCCCGTATGGCGGCCGGGCACCGCTTCGGGTCGAGCTTGACGGAGACCCATGTCGTCCGCCGAGCAGCGGCGGGCAGCGGTCCCAGGACTTCCATGTACGACGCCAACGCAGGCGAGTCAGCGGGGAGTGCTGCGCTGCCGGGGTAGCAGTGCCACGTCATCTGAATGGAGTCCAGCACCACACCCCGGTCCTCCAGGCAGGGCGCCAACGCCGACAGCGGCAGACTCGGCGCACCGCCGGCCTGGGTGATCAACGCCGGAGTCGGTTCCACGAGGAGAACGGCCGTCCAGGCGCCGTCGTGGTAGGCGAATCCCACTTCCTGATGCTCGTGGTCCCGTCCCTGGGCGACGACGAGATCGGGCACGGCCAGGCGCAGCAGGCTGACGCGTGCGTCTTCCGAACCGATCACCTTGTCGTCGTCCTGCGCGGCGAGTGTTTCCACATCCGTGGGCGCGGGAGGAACGACCACACGATCGTGTGACCTGAAGGCGTAGCGAGTCGTCAGCCCGGCCCACTGGGTGAACCACTGGCCGCCCCAGCGCAGGAACGCCAGGATCAGCATGACGGCGGCAACCCCGATCGCGACGTAGACCAACGACTCGTTGATCGCGATGAGGATCAGTCCAATCGCGAGACCGACCTCGAGCAGCACGAGGTTGGTGACGGGGATCGGGCCGAAGTTGGCACCGAACGTCCGACGTCGCGCCGGAGGAGCGACACGAGGGGGCGGGTTCGGTGTCGGTGGCTTCGGGGGGCCACCGGAATCTCCCGGTCCACCCGGTCCTCCGGGACCACCGGGACCGCCGGGGCCTCCAGGGCCACCCGGCCCACCCGGCCCACCTGGTCCTCCGGGACCACCAGGGCCGCCGGGACCACCAGGGCCGCCGGGACCACCAGGGCCGCCGGGACCACCCGCGGGGCCACCAGGTCTCCGAGGAACTCCGGGAGGTTGAGAACCGCGAGGACGACCCGGTCCTCCGGGACCACCCGGTGGAGCCGGAGGTACACCCTGCGGTCCACGGGGGCCGGAGCCTCCACCAGGGCCTCCCGGTGCCATGGGGCGTCCCGGTCGCTGCGGTGGGCCCGCTGGCCGCCCCGTGGGGGGCGGAGGCCCTTGCGGCGGGCCCGGCGGACGTGGAGGAGTGCTGACGGACATCCGCTCGATCTCTTCCCCTTGTGCCTGTAACTGAGCTGATAGCCGATCCCGGCGAGTCGCACACTAACCGGAGTTGGTAGAAACCAACACCGAACGGTCCCCGTACGGCTATCCTGCGGAACCGTACCGCGAGTGGGAGAGCTGTAGGTCAAGAATGCCGTCAACACCGACAACAAAGTCGCAAGTCCAGGCCTACCAATTCGTGCTGCGTCGGATGCAGTCCGCCTTGGTGCGCAAGGACGCCGTGATGCTGCACGACCCGATGCGCACACACTCGCGTGCCACCATCGTGGGCGTCGTGTTGAGCTGCCTGGGGATGCTGGGCTTCATCATCTTCGGCCTTTTCAAGCCTGATCCGAAGGCGCCGGACTCCGGCATCGTCATCGGCGAGCAGTCCGGAACGGTCTACGTGATCGCCGGTAATCCGAAGAAGCTCATCCCGACGTTCAACCTGGCGTCGGCGCGGCTGATCCTCATGGCCCAGAACCAGAGCGAAGGGCAGGAGGGCGGCCAGGGAGCCCCCGGCGGTGGTGCCATGGAGGCCGTGGAGCCGCAAATCGTGTCCGACGAACAGCTCAAGGACATTCCCAAGGGGCGGCTGCAGGGCATTCCGGACGGGCCCGACCTGCTGCCGACGGAGGAGCAGCTGATCTCCACCGACTGGGGAGTCTGTGACCAGATCAACGTCGACCGCTCCCTGAACGATCCCGTGGCACGGGAGAAGGCCGTGACGGAAACCACGGTGTTGGCCGGTGTCAAGAACCTCGGTCGCGAACTCGCTCAGAACCAGGCGTTGCTGGTGGAGGCCGACGACGGCAAGCACTACCTCGTGTACCGGCAGAAGACCGACGCCAACAAGCTGAATGCCAACACCGTGCGGGCCGAGGTGGATCTGACGCAGAACGCGGTCACCGCCGCGCTGAAGCTCGACGCACGTATGGCCCGGCACATCTCGACGGGGTTGCTCAACGCGATCCCGTCGGTGGGAACCCTCGACCTGCCGGCCATTCCGGGCGTCAACGAGCAGCCGGACTTCGACGGCACCGCGCTCAAGGTCGGCGACGTCTTCGTGACCGAGGCCGCCGGCGGCACGGACTTCTACGTGGTGCTGAAGGAGGGTGTGCAGCGGGTGTCGAAGGCCGTGGCGGACATGATCCTGTACACCCCGGGGATTGGCGGCAGCAACATGTCCAGCGTGACCCCCGACGTGCTGCAGGGCCTGCCCCAGGTGACTCCGGGGTCCCCCGGTTATCTCGACGTGGAGCACTACCCGGACACCGTGCCGACCGTGCTCGACCCGCTGCAGCACCCGGTGTCGTGCCTGGGATGGAACATCAGGGGTGAGGGCGAGCAGCGCGACGCCTTCACGTCGGTGTACATCTCGAGCGTTCTTCCGGTGCCGTCGAACCCGGACGGCACTCCGCAGGTCGTGAAGATCGGCACCCCGTCCCCGGACGGCCAGAAGATCGACAACTTCTACATGCAGCCCGGCTACGCGGCGGCCGTGCAGGGGGCGACGACGAAGGACACCTTCGGTCGCGGCAGCATCCAGCTCATCTCCGACCGCGGGGTGCGTTACGGGGTTCCGAACCAGGACATCGCGAAGGGACTGGGGCTCACGAAGCTCTCGCCGGCGCCTGAGTCGATCATCAAGTTGTTGCCCACGGGGCCTTCGCTGAACCTGCAGGACGCTCAGCGGACCTACGACACGGTGCCCGTGGACGCGCAAGCGGGCGCCGTGATCCAGCCTCAGGAGCAGGCGGCTCCGCAGGGCGGTAACTGAGGCGCTGAGAACGGCTCTCAAGCCGGGCGGGCATGACTCCGGAGTGAGTCACCCGCCCGGCTTTTTGTTGCGCGAGGGCAAGTTTGGGAGGGCTTTTGGGAGGAGGGGCCGTTTTATTTTTGCCCGCTAAACGTGCCCTGGGGGGGCCGGTGACCACTTTGCGCAAAACCTAGCGGTAAGCCCGATTTGGCTGATCCGTTCTCGTGAGTAAAGGGGGCCCGCTGGGGAGCGCGTCTTCTCCTACCCGCTTGAACGAATTTAGCCCGCTAAACACGGTGTGGGGCCCCACGGACGGGGTCCGTCTTCGTGTTTAGCGGGCTAAAAACGGTTTGGGTCAGGCGCGCGCAGGCTTCTCGGTGTCCTTCTGGTTGCGGCGGATGGTGTGGACCACGAAGAGGGTGATCACCAGCGCCGCGAGTGCGCCGCCGGCGCCCGTCAACGCCACGATGGTCGGTGTCCAGTCGCGGTTCGACGCGGGAGGCATGTCGGAGGGCAGCTCTTCGGCCTGCGCGGAAGGCATGCCCTCCTCGGAGGGCACGGTGGCCGTCAACGCCGCCATGGGGTCGATAACGCCGTAACCCACGAAGTTGTCGCGACCGTTCGACGCCGCGGGATGCTGCGCGGTGAACTTGATCCGGTGCATGACCTCGTAGGCGTTGAGGTCCGGATACTTCGCGCGCACCAACGCGGCCAGGCCCGCCACGTACGGCGCCGCGAAGCTGGTTCCCCTGATCTCCTGTGTCTCGCCGCCGTCGACCATCAGGTTGGCCAGGCGGTCGGACCCTTCCGCGGGGTCGAGCGAGATGATCCCGGTCCCCGGCGCGGCCACGCTGACCCAGGGGCCGTTCATGCTGAAGTCGGCCACGCCGCCGGTCTCGTCGATGGCCGCCACGGACAGGACGTTGTCGGAGAACCACGGTGGTGTCACGATGGTCGTGGGTTTCTCCGCCAGCGCTTGGTCGTTCTGCTTGCAGCTGGTCGCGTCCGAGACGTTGCCGGCCGCCGAGACGACGACGGCGTCCTTCACTCTGACCGCGTAGTCGATGGCGGCCTGGAGCTGTTGCTCGTCCGGAGTGATCGGACCATTGGCGGGGCGGCAGTTGTTGATGGAGATGTTGATGACCTGCGCGCCCTTATCGGCCGCGCGGACCACGGCCTTCGCCAAGGTGGACAGCGTTCCGGCGCCTTCACTGTCCTGAGTGCGGCTGTCCTGGGACGGTCCCGTGCCAGGGGTGGACCCACCGCCCGAATTTTGCTTGGGAGCGTAGTTCTGGCTGGACTGCCTGATCGACATGATCTGGGCGTCGGGAGCGACGCCGATGAAGCCGATGTGGTCGGGGGTGTCCGCGGCGATGATGCCGGCGACCTCGGTGCCGTGACCGTCGCAGTCCTCGAGGCCGTTTCCGCCCTTCCGCACGTAGTCGCCCTCGCCCAGGACCTCGTGCTTGAAGTAGGGGTGCTGCCGGACCCCGGTGTCGATCACCGCGACCTTGATCGGCTTTCCCGTCTTCGGGTCGATACCGACGTGGCCCGTGGTCGAACGCATGAGGGCATGGACCTCGTCGATGCGGAGGTACTGCTGCCCCCACGGCGCGTTCTGGAGGTCCTCGCTGTACTCGAGGTTGCGCTGGACGCACTCGACCTTTTTCTCGTAGGTCTTGTCCGGCTGCCCGTCGTCGTTGGGACGCTGACCAGGGTCCACCGGTGGCGGAGTGGCGTAGCCGACGGTCTCCTGAGACGCCGCGTCGTCCTGCGCCCATGCGGGCGTCGGCGCCAACACCGCGCCGCCGATGCCGATGGTGGCGGCGAGCGCCAACGCCCTGCGTCGTTTCATAGTCCGGGCCGAACGCACGCGAACCCCCTGGAAGTCGTGGCGCTTATGGTCTGGTTCACCCGAGGTCGAGGTGGCGCAGCGTGGAGTAGAGGTCCATCACGGCGAGCGCCAAGGGCAGGACCGCCGCGATGCAGGCGGCCTCGAAGATCTCGACGGCGCGCCGCATCGGCGGCGTGAACCGCTGGTTGGGGAACACGACGCCGAGCACGAGCGCGGCCGCGCCGAGCAGGATGAGCGTGCCGAACACCCAGATCAGACGGCCCTGGGCGTCCTCGGTCCACATCCATCCGAACACGATGCCCGCCGCGGCGATCAGCCCGGTGGTGAGCAGGGCGACGGCCTGGTTGCCGTTGGCGTAGGTGCGAGCGCGCAGCAGGAGCACCAGCGTGGCGATGACCGCGGTGAGGATGCCCCAGATGTCACCGGAGGTGGAGGTGATCACCGCGGAGATCGCGGTGACGGAGCCGCTACCGATGAGCAACCCGGTCATGTAGTTGTGCGCGGTGCTGGTCTTGCGCTCGATGGAGGAATAGTCGGGGTAGCCCGTGTCCTCCTTCAGCTCCTCCGCGGTGCTGGGGATGTGGGGCAGAGGCAGCTTCGCCAGCCAGATGGTCGCCCTCGGCAGCATGGAGATGCCCGCCAGCGCGACGGCGGCGGTGCCCGCTGCGATGCCGGGCGCGGGGTGGGCGATGAGCGTCGCGACGAGGAAGGCGACGACCCCGAAGAGACCGGCCGTGGCGGCGGCGATGAATGTCGTGATACCGGTGCCCATCACCAGGATGCAGGCCGCGGCCACGACCACCACCAGCGCACTGCTGAGAAGAAGATTGGCTCGGATCGTGGCGTCCGGGACGATGTAGAAACCGCTGACGAAAGCCAGTGGAAGGCCACCCGCCGCGGCGACCACGACTCCGGTCGCCTGGGCGTCGTAGGCCTTCGCCAGAGTGGCTCCCACGGCCACGCAGACGATGGCCGCGACACCGGCCGTGATGGCGATGGCGAGACCGTTGCCGCCGAAGAGCGGGCCCGCGAAGAACAACGCCACCGCGGCGCTGAACAACGCGAGGCCGCCGGCGATGTGCCCGATGCGCTGGGCGGTCTCCTTGGTCCACGGCCGGAAGCTGTCCGGTTCGGCCTCGGCGATGGCGTCGACGACGTCGTCGTACAGCGGAGGTGGCGGATTCTCGTTGCGCTTCCGGAGCTGGAGGAGCTCGCCGTCGACGATGCCGAGCGACGCGAGGGTCCGACTCGGGTCGAGAGGGGCGTCACCCAGCTTCGCCAGTGCCCAGCCGCCGTGGCGGGCACCGCCGTCGGGGCTCACCTCCTTCGCCATCTCCAGCAACATGGGCATGAGGTCGGCCACCGCCACATCGGCGGGCAGCGCGACATCGATGCGGGTTCGCGGCGCGACCACCGTGACCCTGCTGAAAACTGTCGTGCCCGTTGCCACCTTTTCGCCCCCTACCTGGAGATTTCGCCGCAGGCTGTTTATACCGCGTCGCGGAAACAACTTGCCTGTGGGCCGGTAACCTTGCCGAACCGACCACATGGTGTCGTGATGCCGCCCTAGTATTAACGCACCTGAGCCACACGTGGGGGCGGTTCCGGCGAAAGTCGCCGGTGCGCGTTTCCCACTATGGCCGCCAGTCGCCGAGTCGAAGAGGGGTCCTTTCGGTGAGCACGCTGCAGTTCAAGCGGTCGCCACGGCTGGCTGCTCCCAGGCCGCCGGGTGGCGAAGTGCATCTCGAGCCACCGCCCGAGGTCCCGAGGACGATCCCCGGCAACATCATCATGAAATTGATGCCGGTGGTCATGGTGGTGGCCATGCTCGGCATGGTCGTCTTCATGTTCACGGCGGGCGGCGCGATGGGGCGCAGCCCGTTCTTCCTGATGATGCCGCTAATGATGATGATGTCGATGGTCGGCATGTTCGTCGGCGGCGGGAAGGGCGGCCAGCAGAAGAAGGCCGAGATGAACGAGGACCGCAAGGACTATCTGCGGTATCTCGGTCAGATGCGGGACAGGGCGCGCGAGGCGATGATCGACCAGCGCGCTTCTCTGGAGTGGGTGCACCCGGACCCCGAGACGTTGTGGTCGATGGCCTCCACCCGCCGTATGTGGGAGCGGCGGCAAAGCGACCAGGACTTCCTGCATCTGCGTGTGGGCCGGAGCTCGCACCGTCTCGCCACTCGGCTGGTGCCGCCGCAGACGGGGCCCGTGGAGGAGCTGGAGCCGATCGCCACGCTCGCGTTGCGGCGTTTCGTGCGAGCCCACTCGATCGTGCCCGACCTCCCCACGCAGATCACCTTGCGTGGTTTCGCGGCCGTCGGCATGCAGGGCGACAAGAAACTCACCCGTGGCCTGGCCAGGGCGATGCTGGCGCAGCTCGTCACGTTCCACAGTCCCGACGACGTCCTCGTCGGTATCGCCACCACGGGCCGGGCGAAGGAGGAGTGGGAATGGGCCAAGTGGCTGCCCCACGTCCAGCACCCGACCCTGTCCGACGGCATCGGTCAGCTGCGCATGATGAGCGGCTCCCTGGCCCAGATCGAGCAGTGGCTCGACGAGGAGCTGCGTGACCGGCAGCGGTTCTCGCGCAACGCCACGCCCGCGCCCGACCAGCCGCACATCGTGATCGTGCTCGACGAGGCCGACGTCACCGGCGAGGAACAGATCCTGCTGGAAGAAGGACTCGTCGGGGTCACGCTCATCGACTTGTCCGACTCCATCGGCAACCTCGCCGCGCGCCGCGGTCTCCGGCTCGTGGTGGAGGAGGAACGCCTCGGTGCGCGCAGCGCGGGTGGCGTGGAGTGGTTCGGCCGTCCCGACAAGCTCAGCGTCGTGGAGGCCGAGGCGCTCGCTCGCAAGCTCTCGCCGTACCGGATGAGCACCGGCGCGGCCGACGACAGCGAGGAACAACCGCTGCTGTCCAACCCGTCGTTGCTGGAACTGCTGGGCATTCCGGGCGACCCGATGACGTTCGACGTCCAGCAGGCGTGGCGGCCGAGGCCGATCCGGGACCGCTACCGCGTGCCGTTCGGGGTCGGTGAGTACGGCCAGCCCGTCGAACTCGACATCAAGGAAGCGGCCATGGAGGGCATGGGCCCCCACGGCCTGTGCATCGGGGCCACGGGTTCCGGTAAGTCGGAGTTCCTGCGCACGCTCGTCCTCGGACTGTTGGCGACCCACTCCTCGACGACGCTCAACTTCGTGCTCGTCGACTTCAAGGGTGGTGCCACGTTCCTCGGCCTGGACAAGGCTCCGCACGTCTCGGCGGTCATCACCAACCTTGCCGACGAGGTCACGCTGGTCGACCGCATGAAGGACGCGCTCGCCGGTGAGATGAACCGGCGGCAGGAGGTGCTGAAGAACGGCGGCAACTTCAAAAACGTCTGGGAGTACGAGAAGGCGCGCGAGAACGGTGCCGACCTCGACCCGCTGCCGGCGTTGTTCATCGTGGTCGACGAGTTCTCCGAGCTGTTGTCCGCGAAGCCCGACTTCATCGACCTGTTCGTCGCCATCGGACGTCTGGGCCGGTCGCTGCAGATGCACATGCTGCTGGCGTCCCAGCGTCTGGAGGAGGGCAAGCTCCGAGGGCTGGACTCGCACCTGTCCTACCGCATCGGTTTGAAGACGTTCTCCGCCGCGGAGTCGCGGGCCGCGATCGGTGTGCCCGACGCGTTCGAGCTGCCGTCCGTGCCCGGTGGCGGGTACTTGAAGTACGACACCTCCACGCTGGTGCGGTTCAAGGCGGCGTACGTGTCCGGCCCGTACCGGCCGGCGGGTATCAAGACCGCCGCGCCCAGCGCGAAGGTGGTCCGGGCGGACAAGCGTCCTCAGCTGTTCGTGCCCGACTTCGTGGAGTTGCCGAAGGAGCCGGAGCCGGAACCCGAGCCCGTCGAGCAGCCGCAGCAGCAGTCGGAGGAGGCCGTCGAACCGAGCGAGCTCGACGTCATCGTCAGCCGCCTCGTGGGGCAGGGCCCACCCGCTCACGAGGTGTGGTTGCCGCCGTTGAAGGAGCCGAACTCGCTCGACACGTTGCTGCCGAACCTGAACCCGACCGAGGACCGGGGTCTGTCGCCGGTGGGGTTCTTCGGCAACGGCCGCCTGCAGGTGCCGCTGGGCATCGTGGACCGGCCCTACGAGCAGCGGCGTGACCCGCTGTGGGCCGACTTCTCCGGTGGCGCCGGTCATGGTGTGGTCGTGGGCGGCCCGCAGTCGGGTAAGTCCACGCTGCTGAGGACCATCATCATGTCGATGGCGTTGACCCACACGCCGGAGGAAGCGCAGTTCTACTGCATCGACCTCGGTGGTGGCACGCTGGCGGCGTTGGAGGGCCTGCCGCACGTGGGCGGTGTCGCCGTGGCGCGGCGGGAGCCGGACAAGGCGCGGCGCATCGTGGCGGAGTTGACCACGCTGGTCAACGAGCGCGAGGCCCGGTTCGGGGCGCTGGGTGTGGACTCGATGAACGACTTCCGCAACCGCAAGCGCCGCGGGGAGATCACGGCGGAGCAGGACCCGTTCGGGGACGCGTTCCTCATCGTCGACGGGTGGCGGGCGCTGCGGGACGACTTCGACGAGTTGGAACCGCAGATCACCAAGCTCGCCGTGCAGGGCCTGACCTACGGCGTGCACGTCATCATCGCGTCGAACCGGTGGGCCGACATCCGGCCCGCGATCAAGGACATGCTCGGTACCCGGTTTGAGCTGCGGCTCGGTGACCCGAGCGAGTCCGACATCGACCGTCGGGTGGCCGTCAACGTGCCTCCGGGCCGTCCGGGGCGTGGTCTGACCCATGACAAGCTGCACTTCCTCACCGGCTTACCGCGGATCGACGGCTCCAGCAACGACGCCGACCTCGGTGACGGTGTCGCCGACGCGGTGAAGAAGATCGCCGGTGCGTGGAAGGGCAGGCACGCGCCGCAGGTGCGGCTGCTCCCCGACCTTCTGCCGTACGAGGAGCTGCTGCTTCAGGACAAGCACAGGGACAGCAAGCTCATCCCCATCGGCGTCGACGAGGACGAGCTCGCGCCCGTCTACCTGGACTTCAACGCCGAGCCGCACTTCCTGGCCTACGCGGACAGCGAGTCGGGCAAGACGAACCTGCTGCGGCAGATCGTGCGGGGCATCACCGACCGGTACACCAAGAAGGAAGCCCTCATCATCCTGGTGGACTACCGGCGCACCATGCTCGGCTTCGTCGAGGGCGATCAGCTTCTCGGCTACGCCGTCTCGGCCAACCAGCTCGACGGCATGATGAAGGAGGTCGCGCAGTCGATGGCCAAGCGACTGCCCGGCCCCGACGTGACACCGCAGCAGTTGAAGGAACGGTCGTGGTGGACCGGGCCGGAGCTGTTCGTGGTGGTCGACGACTACGACCTCGTGGCCACGTCGACCAGCAACCCGTTGCGGCCGTTGGCCGAGTACCTCCCGCAGGCCAAGGACGTCGGTCTGCACGTGGTGGTCGCCCGCCGTACCGGTGGTGCCGCCCGTACCGGTATGGACCCGATCATCGGGAAGCTGAAGGAACTCGCCATGCCGGGTCTGGTGATGAACGGGTCGAAGGACGAAGGCCAGTTGCTCGGCAACGTGAAGGCAAGCCCCATGCCTCCTGGCCGCGGTTATCTTGTCAGCCGCAAGGTGGGCAAGAAGCTCATGCACGTGTCGTGGATCGCGCCTGAATGATGTGGTGGCGTACGGTCGCCGTTGTCCGACGGCCGTACGCCACCAAACTTGGACACGGTTCGGCGGACGGACTACCACAGGGTGATCGAGTAGAAGCGACGACTGGCGGGAGCAGCGGGTGACACTGCGGGTGGCGGTGGACTTCGGGACATCGAGCACCTGTGTCGTCGCCTCCATCAACGGTCGCGAACCTCAGCTCGTGGTCATCGACGGGCAGCCGCTCATGCCCTCGGCGGTGTACGCCGCGCAGGACGGCACGATCTTCGTGGGGCAGGAAGCCGAACGGCAGGCGGCCGTCGACCCGTCACGGTTCGAACCGCATCCGAAGCGGCGTATCGACGAGGGAGAGTTGCTGCTCGGCGACACGGTCCTGAGCGTGGTGGACGTCGTGCACGCCGTGCTCCGGCGTGCGGTGTCGGAAGCACGCCGGATCGCGGGGAACGCCGAGGTCTCGCTACTGGTGTTGACCCATCCCGCCGAATGGGGCGCGTTGCGTACCCGGCTGTTGCGACAGGCGGCCGGACAGCTTGCCCACGAGGTCGCGTTGGTTCCGGAGCCGGTGGCCGCTGCCGTGTACCACGCGGCGACGTTCGCTCCCACCGAGGTGAATCAGGAGCGAACCGTCGAGTTCAGCGGTCGCCCCGGCGACACCACGGCGGTGTTGGATCTCGGTGGCGGCACCATCGACGTCAGTGTGGTACGGCGGGTGCAGGTCAACGGGCAGACTCGGTTCGAGGTCTTGGCGACTCGGGGGGACCCGAGCTTCGGGGGTGCGGACATCGACCAAGCCCTGTTGGAACACGTCGGGGCGCTGGTGTCCAAGGCCGACCCGGAAGCCTGGGAACAGCTCGTGCAAGGACGCGAGCTGGCCGATCGGCGTCGCCGTCGCGCGTTGAGACAGGACATCAGGGGCGCCAAGGAGACGTTGTCGCGGCATGCCTACACCGATGTGCCGATGCCGCCGCCGTTCGCGGACGCCCATGTGACCCGCGAGGATCTGGAACAGCTCGTGCGGACGCCGCTGGGGCGAGCCGCCGAACTCACCAGGGCGACGATCGAGGAAGCGGGGCTGCGGCCACAGCAGTTGACCGCGATCTTTCTCGTCGGTGGGTCGAGTCGGATTCCGATGGTGTCGAGGCTCGTGCACGAGCGCACGGGAGTGGTTCCCACCACGCTCGACCAGCCCGAGACCGTCGTCGCTCGCGGCGCGCTGCGAGCGGTGCAGGTGCTGCCCGATCGGACGGGAGTGCTGCCGGGCACGCTGTCCGCGCGTTTCGCGGGCAAAACTTCGTCGCAGGGCGATCACCGCACCGAAGTCGTGGCCCAGCCGGGAGCGCTGTCGTACCAGAGGGTTCCGCGGAACGTCGGCTCGGCGCCGTTGCCCGCGCCGAGAGCGCAGGGCCCCATGAGTCCTCCGTCCGTTCCGATGGGCGCACCGGTGACCGCGCCCCCACTGTCTCCGCCCAGGGGACAGCCGATGCCGATGTTGTCCCACGCGGCGTCGTCTCCGCGGGAGCGGGCCGGTTCGACCGACTTTCGCCGGCGAAACCGTGTCGTGGCCGCGTCGGTGGCAGCCGCCGTGGTGCTCGTGGCCGGTCTGGTGGCGTTGGTGCTCGCCGTCGTCGACGGCGATGGCGAGAAGGACTATTCGGGGCGGACCTACGCGCAGTACTCGTACAAGTTCGTCGCTCCGAACGACTGGACGCAGACGGACGACAACGTCGAAGCCCGCCAAGTGGTCGTGAAACCGCAGGAGGCTCAGGAGAGCACCGACGACGACCTAGTGGTGGTGCAGGAGATCGTGCTGCCGTACGACGGCGGGGCCCAACGACAACGTTTAGCCCGCGAACTTCGTGAGCTGACGAGCTCGAACCCCGACGTCTACTCCAATTTCGTGGAGCACTACGACTACGCGGGCCGGGACGTCATCTACTACCGGGAAGACAAACCCGCCGCCACGGTGCATTGGTACGTCCTCGCACACGGCACCGCGCAGGTGAGTGTCGGCTGTCAGGAGGCGCGAGCGCCGGAGCGGGTTCGTACCGCTTGCGAGCAGATCGTCCGCACTCTCGAGTTCACCAACTGACGGCCTCGGCGAGCGCGTTTAGCGGGCGAAATGTGGTGTGCTGTCCCCCTGGTTCCGCGGTTCCCGGCTTTTTCGTTCACGCTCGCAACTACTTGTCGGCTTTGGGGGACAACCGGGAACCGGACATGGCACTGTCTCCGTCGTAGAGCCAGTACGAACGAAGTACGGCATCCACGAGCGAAGGGGGTAAAACCCAATGGCAGGCGGTTTCACCGGGACACCGGAACAGTTCCAGCAGGCTTACCGGGACGTCGACGAGATCAAGGCGTCGATGGACCAGAACCTCAACCAGCTGCGCGACAACATCGAGGCGACGCAGGCCGGCTGGCAGGGCATGGCGGCGAAGGCCTTCCAGAACGTGATGGCCGCCTTCGACGAGAAGACCCGCAAGCTGAACGAGGCGCTCGGCAACATCGGTGAGCTGCTCCAGCAGTCCGGTGTCAAGTACCAGCAGGCGGAAGAGGAGCAGAACGCCGCGATCAGCAACATCGGCAACGCGCTCGGCGGTCTGTGAGTTACCGGGAACCCTCGACCATCCACTGACTTTTACTGAACGGGAGGAATCATGCCGGACGGCATCGTTGTTGATTACGCCACTATTCACACTGCGGCCGAGGACTGCCAGCGCACCGGTTCGGAGCTGGAGGCCCTGTTCGAGGACCTCAAGGCTCGCCTGGCTCCGCTGACCGACTCCTGGACCGGTGAGGCCATGGAGGCCTGGATGCAGTGCCAGAACGAGTGGAACCAGTCGCTTGAGGAGATGAAGCAGGTGCTGGCTCAGATCGCCACCGCCCTGCCGCAGATCGCCGACGGCTACCAGGCCACGGACAAGAGCATCCAGGGCATGTTCTGATTCCGAACACGACGAACCGGGCTTGCTTTCCGCGAGCCCGGTTTTTCGTGTCCGCCGTCAGTGGGGCGCGCCGACCTCGTACTGAGGTTTGTCGTTGAGGATCCGAATGCTGACGGTCCTCTGCTGGCCGGCCACGTCGACCTTGCAGTCGAACGTGTGTCCGGTGGTGATCGGTTGATCCTCCGGGCATCTGACGTTGCTGACGTCGTGCTCGCCGTAGCTCTCCCGCAGCACGTTGGTGATCCCCTCGTGCAGGGAAGCCTGGTCGAGTACGTCGTCGGAGAAGACGCCACTGAACCACACGGCGGCACCACCGCCGGCCAGTACCACGACCGCGGCGGCTCCGACGAGCCACAGTGTGCGGGACTTGGCGCCTTTCGCGGGCGAATTGTCGTCGAAGGCACCGAACCCGCCGTATCCGGAGGTGGAGAAGGACCCACCGAACGTCGGGGTCGGTTGCGGCGACGCGGAGTGGGGGGACTGCTGGGGAATTGGCCCGCTGGGCGGGCCTTGCGGGCCCTGTGGCTGCCACCACTGAGGGGCGCCGGGTGGCTGTGTCATGTGTCTTCCTCGGGTGCTCGTCCGGAACTACCTGTGCGGCTCACTCACGACTGCTGGTGATCTCAGCCATGCGGTCGTAGAACTCGTCGACCTCCTTGTCGGTGGTGAGTTCGGTCACCTCGTCGGGAGACGGCACGTCGGGAATCTCGTGCTCGGACGGCGGTTCGAGGACCTGGTAGTGCTGCTTGATCTCGACCTCGTTGCCGCCGTCGGACAGCAGCCCGTTCATCTCGATCTCTTTCAGATCGCCCTCGGGGGTGAGCAGGATGCGGGTGTCGATCACGTCGTCGAGCAGCGCTTCCGGGATCTCCTCCAGCAGCCAGTCGGGGAGCACGACGATGCGCTCGTCCAGGAAGATCCGCAGCGGCATGTCGATGGTGAGTTCCGTGCTCCCGTCGGTGAGGCTCTTGGCGGCCTTGTCCACCTCGGTGCTCTGCATGGAAACGGTGACCGCGCTGAGCATCCTGCAGACGGTGAGGTACCCGCCCCAGAAACAGATATCGAGCCCCTGCCCGGTGTAGGGGAGCGACACCCACGGAGTCGGTGCGAGCGAGGAGTACTCGGGGCCGAGCAGCATGTACTCCACGTCGCTGCCCGCGGGGAGGAGGAAGTCGCGGTAGTCGGAGGAGTTTCGGTTGGAGTGGTTCTTGTAGAAGCGGGTGGGTGGGTTGCCGATCTGGATGGCGGTCACCGTGCTGTCGCTTTTGAGCTCGCCGACACGCATGAACGAGTGGAGCGTGCTCTTACGAGGCTCGGTCTCGCCGAGATCTTCGGACAACCGTTCGAGCGTGGAGGAGAACTTTTCCCCGACGTACTTCGCGACGTCGTCACCGTCCGGAATCGGTTCGCCCACGCGCCCCGTGGCGCAACCGGTGGCCAGCAGGAGGGCGGCGCCCAGTGCGATGACTCTGCGCAGTCGTTGTTTCATTGTCCATCCCCCTGGGGTGTCACATCGGCGCGCTGGGGAGAGACTAGTATGTCCGCCGGTTACGGACCCCGGGTTCACCCTCTTCTCGGCTAGGGGGTATCTTCACTTGTTGTTGTGCGCGCACGAGCGGCACGCGCCAAGCCCGCATTGACCCAGAAGCAACAGTTGACGACGAGGTAGACCCTTGCCCACGTACAGCCCTAAGCCCGGCGATGTCACTCGTGCCTGGCACGTAATCGACGCCGAGGATGTCGTGCTCGGCCGGCTGGCGACCGAGGTCGCTACGCTGCTGCGCGGCAAGCACAAGCCCACCTATGCCCCTCACGTGGACACCGGTGACTTCGTCATCATCGTTAATGCCGACAAGGTGGCGCTCACCGGTAATAAGCGTGACCAGAAGTTCGCGTACCGGCACAGCGGTTATCCCGGTGGTCTGCGTAAGCGCTCGTTCGGCGAGCTGCTCGACACCCGCCCCGAGCGACTGGTCGAGAAGGTCGTGAAGGGCATGCTGCCGAAGAACAAGCTGGGCCGCGCCCAGGCGAAGAAGCTCAAGGTCTACGCCGGGCCGGAGCACCCTCACGCCGCGCAGAAGCCCCAGCCGCACGAGATCACCAAGATCGCTCAGGTGACCCAGTGAGTGAGGAACAGTCTGTGACCAGCACCGAGACCGAGGCCGCCTACGAGGCGGTCGTGACCAGTGAGACGCCCGCCGCCCCGAAGCCGTCTCGGGCTGCCGGTGGTACCGCGCAGACGGTCGGCCGTCGCAAGGAGGCGGTCGTCCGGGTGCGCATGGTCCCCGGTAGCGGCCAGTTCAAGCTGAACGGTAGGAGCCTCGAGGAGTACTTCCCGAACAAGGTTCACCAGCAGCTGATTCGGGAGCCGCTGGTCACCGTCGAGAAGCCTGACGCGTTCGACATCCACGCCAACCTCACCGGCGGTGGGATCTCGGGCCAGGCCGGCGCTCTGCGGCTCGCCATCGCTCGGGCGCTCGCCCAGATCGACAGCGACGACCGTCCGGCTCTGAAGAAGGCCGGCTTCCTTACGCGTGACGCTCGCGCCACCGAGCGTAAGAAGTACGGTCTCAAGAAGGCCCGCAAGGCGCCGCAGTACAGCAAGCGCTGATTCGAGCTTTCCTCCAAGCGCCCATCCGTTTCTCGGGTGGGCGCTTGGCTTTTCGGAACGGTCGTGTGATGTTCGACCGTGTTCCGCCCGCGAAAGTCGTTCGGGGCGTGTGCCGTCGTCGGGTTCGGCGGGTGTAATACGGCCGGGTGGCCGGTGGGGGCACGGGCGTACATCGTGGAATCGCTAGGTTGTTCCGGTCGGTTCGCTTGTGCTCGCGATGACGGAGGTCGACGGATAATGGCTCGCCTATTCGGCACGGACGGGGTTCGCGGCCTCGCCAACGACGAGCTCACCCCCGAATTGGCTATGGCGGTCGCCGCCAGCGCGGCGCGGGTGCTCGCCGCCCATGACCGCTCCCATCGGCCGCTGGCGGTCGTCGGGAGGGATCCGAGGGCCAGCGGGGAGATGCTGGAGGCCGCCGTTGTCGCGGGACTGACGTCGTCGGGCGCCGACGTGCTGCGTCTGGGTGTGTTGCCCACCCCCGCGGTCGCCCACCTCGTCACGGAGTTGTCGGCCGACCTCGGTGTGATGATCTCGGCGTCCCACAATCCGATGCCCGACAACGGCATCAAGTTGTTCGGCGAAGGCGGCCACAAGCTCCCCGACGGTATCGAGGACGAGATTCAACAGGGGTTGAATGCGGAGGGGCCTCGCCCGACCGGCGCGCTGATCGGCCGTGTCTCCGACGTCACCGACGCCGTCGACCGTTATGTCGCTCGCCTGCTGGACATCACACCCACCTCGCTGGCCGGTCTCCGGGTCGTCGTGGACTGCGCTAACGGGGCCTCCTCCGTCGCAGCTCCCGAGGCGTACCGGAAGGCGGGCGCGGAGGTCATCGCCCTCCACGCCGAGCCCGATGGTGTGAACATCAACGACGGCTGCGGCTCCACGCACCCGCAGGCCCTGGCCGCCGCGGTGGTGGAACACGGCGCCGATCTGGGCATCGCGCACGACGGTGACGCCGACCGCTGCCTCGCTGTGGACGCCGACGGTCGTATCGTCGACGGCGACCAGATCATGGCGGTCCTCGCGGTCGGCATGGCGGAGGCGGGGGAACTGGCCGGTGACACCCTCGTCGCCACGGTGATGAGCAACCTCGGGCTGCATTTGGCGATGAAGGAGCACGGAATCGCGGTACGCACCACGGCGGTCGGTGACCGTTACGTGCTGGAGGAACTCCGCGCCGGTGGCTACTCGCTCGGCGGGGAGCAGTCGGGGCACGTCGTGTTGCCCGAGTACGCCACCACCGGCGACGGCCTGCTCACCGCGTTGCGCCTGATGAGCCGTATGACGGCGACCGGGAAGTCCCTCCGCGAGCTGGCCACGGTGATGAGTCGGCTGCCCCAGGTGCTGATCAACGTGCCGGTCACCGACAAGACCACCGTGGCCGACGCGCCCGCGGTGAAGGACGCCGTCGCCGCGGTGACGGCAGAGCTGGGGGACGAGGGCAGGGTCTTGCTGCGGCCCTCCGGAACCGAGCAGTTGATCAGGGTGATGGTGGAGGCCCCGGACGCCGACACCGCGCAGGCGGCCGCCGACCGGCTTGCCGGCGTTGTCGCCTCGGTGGGCTGAGCCGAGGCGCCCGAAAACCGTTCCGGTCGAATCCGCCACCGAGGTCCTTCCCCTCGGCGCGCGGCCGAGCTTGGTAAACAGCCGGGAATTGAGGCGAACCTGCTGATTTGCCCGGCTGGCGGGTAACCAATCGGTAGGCTCTATGTGCCCGCAACGGTACTTGTCGTGGTTACCGTGGTGGGGCGCAGACGGCTGGACATCCGCGAATAAAGGGGGGCCTTGTGGCAGGTGGGCAAACTGTCGATCCGGGCAAGCTCGACGCTGCTGGATCGGCGTACGAGAAGGTGGGGAACGAGCTCACGGAGACCGCGGGCCGGATCGAGACCGAAGTCTCCACGGGGCAGGTCGGGCAGGCGTGGCCACACGTGGCTTCCAATTATTCCGAGCTGATCGAGAAGTATCGCGACTGCGTCACCACCTATGGGGAGAAGGCGGACGAGTTCGGCGGGAAACTCACCAAGGCAGCGAAGTCTTACGAGGACGGCGAGGTCGTGAGCCGCGACATGATCGCCTCGAAGGGGGTCTGAACCGGTGGCGTACGTCAGCGACGACGAGCAGTTGGAGTTCGTCGAGAAAGAGTTCAGCGCTCGTGAGATCGACGAGATGCGAGCGGCGATCAACGATCCCCGGCTTTCGCTTCAGGACAGGAAGAACCTGCTCTACGCCCTCTCCAACGCGGGACGGCTGAGCGACGAGGAGATCGAGTACTACGCGAAAGAGGTCGGCGCGGACGCCGAGGACGTCGAGGAGGGCGGCACCGCCGTCCACCTGAACATGACCAACGCGCGCAAGTCCCTCGAAAAGGCGCGGGAGCTCAGTCCTCTTAACACCTCCTCGGTCTCGGAGGCGTACGAAAGCCTGAACTTCGGTGGTTTCTCGACATCGGACGAGATGATCGACCAGATCGAGTCCGTCATGTCGATGTTCGAGACCTATTACCCCATGTACGAAAAGGCTTGCCAGTACGTCCCGGTGCCTGCCGTGCCACCGGCCATAGACGGCGGCACCGAGTCCACGGAGTCGATCTTCGGCAATCGGGAAGGCGGAGGCCAGGCGTCCTACCCGCACACCGGACTCGACCCGGACAGCATTCGCGACGGGCTTCGGGAGTTCAGGGGTATAGTTTTCTCGGCCTTCCGAGCCGACAGTCAAATGCTCGGGGACGCGCACAAAGCCGTGTCCGGGCATGCCGATTCCCTCGAATCGGCCTGGAAGGACAACACCGACGACTGGACCGGCGAGGCAAAGGACGCGGCCGAGCAGCTGAACCAGGGGCTGTCGCAAGGGGCGGAGACCCTGGTGGAGGGGCTGTCCAAGGCGTCGGAAGACCTGGCGGCCGCAGCTGATGGCCTTGAAGGCTTCGTCGGGGATTTCTGCAAGAAAGTCATCGAACTCTACGGCAACGGCCAGATCCTGATGGCCCCGAACGAGGTCGACGCGAACCTCGAGTGCGCCGAGAAGCTTCCCGAGGCGATCTCGTGGGCCAACAACAATTTCGAGTGGGGCGACTACGAGTACATGCTCCCTCGGCAGGGTCGCCTCATCGAGCACTTCTGGAAGAGTGACTTCCTGGAAGAGTGTGAGACTCTTCTTCGGGACGCGGAAGCCAAGCTCACCGAATTCTGTAACGAGTATCAGACGAAGGCCTCCTCGTTCCACCGGATCGCGTCCGATTACGTGAGAAAAATCGACGGCGGATACGCCGAGATGATCCAGGTCATCGGGTCGCACATCGAACCGAACCCGTTCGAGGCCGTGGACGCGGGCGGGGGAGATTCCGGCTCGGTGCAGACTCCCACCAATCCGAGTGGTGTTCCCGGCGGACCCGGCGGGGGCGGCATGGGCGGAATGCCCGGTGGCGGCATGGGTGGGGGCGGCGGAATGCCGCCCGGCGGGGGCGCGAGCATGCCCAGCGCCAACGTCCCCGACCCCGAGGACCTCAAGCCCGAGGAGTCGATCGGCAAGAACCCGGTCACGAACGAAGAGCTGGAGATCGACCCGGAGACCGGCAAGCCCTATCCGATCGATCCGGTGACCGGCGAGCCGATCAAGGACGCCGGCGACGGCGGGAAGCTCACGGTGGAGCAGGGCGACCAGAAACTCACCATGACCGAGCCGGACGAAGACGGTGTCATGGACATCTCCGTCGAGGACGGTTCGGGAGAACTCAGCGAGTACAAGCTCGACTTCGGTGAGACCGAGGGTGAGGGCGCGGAGGCCGACGGCGAGGGCCGGGCGCGGGACGACTTCGGCCCGCAAGGGTCGGAGAGTGCAGGTGACAAGGTGTACCGGCCCGGCCCCGACGGAAAGATCCACATCGAGGACGGCGACCTCAAGATCACCGCTGAGCAGCCCGACGGGCCCGACGGGCCGACCGTCGTCACCGTGGAGAACGGCGACGGCGAGTCGGTGACCTACACGCTCGGCGAGGGCGAGGCCAAGGGGCTCGGCGAGGAGATCGAGACGAAACCGGCCGAGGCCGAGTCGTCGTACGGGACGCGAGGCGCGGACACTCCTCGTGGCGAAGCCCCGACGGGCGGCTCCGGTGGTGGAGCGCCCACGTCCGGTGAGACGCCGACCACCGACGCCGGGCGAGGTACCGAGTCCGTGGCTGCCGGCGGCGTCGCCGGAGGTCACGCGGGCGGGTCGGCGGGTGACTTCGCCGGTGACCCTGGCGGTGGTGGAACCGATGGTCCCTCCACCGCTGAGACGGGTTCCGACTCGTCCGCCACGCACGCCGCGGCCGTCAGCGGTGGTGGCGGTTCCAGCTTCGGCGGTGGCGGTGGTGGCAGCGACCTCTTCTCGGACGTGGGGCAGGAACCGCAACACCAGTCGAACCAGTCCTCGCCGTCGGGGGCGGGTCTTGCTTCCGCGCCCGGAGGGGAGGCGCCCACCGGGGTGCCGCAGGGCAACGCCGCGTCGGCTTCCTCCGCCTCGGGAGGCGGCATGGGCATGATGGGAGGAATGGGCGCCATGGGTGGTGGTGCTGGTGGTGGCCAGGGCGATGACCAGGAGCGCACCTCCCGCGCCTACCGCATCGACGGCAACATCTTCGAGTTGCCGTTCGAGTCGTCGCGGATCAGCGGTTCGTTGGAAGGCGCGCCGGACGTGCCCGTCCGGTTCAGCCGGTGAAGCTCAACTGCGGAGGCGTAGTAGATGACATCCAGTGGGAGCAAACTGGCTGAGCGGTTTGCCCAGCTGCGTGCCGAAGCCGATGCCAACACGGCGGCGATCGTCGAGCGAGCACGCCGGTCCTCGGAAGAGGCCGCCCAACGCGTGCGGGAGCAGGACAAGGCCACTGAACAGCGGCTGAAGGAGTTGGCGGAACGCCGCGAAAAGGCGAGGGCCGAGAAGGAGAAGGACCCCAACGCCAACAATCAGTGGCTTCAGCGGCGCGAGACGCAAGACGAGACCTTCCAGTTCGGCCCTGCCGAGGAGGACGAGCAGCAGGAACCGGCGCGCGCGCCCGCGCCGCGGCCGTCCGCGCCGCCGCCGGCCCCGCCGGCTCCCGCACCGTCGCCACAGGCCGGGCGTCGAGGCACCAGGCCGGCGCGGCGTGACGACGACGAAAGCGACGACGACTACTTCTCCAACACCAGGTGGTTGGACGACTAGCGGTCGGAACCTCTCCGCGGCCCGCCGACTTCCTCGGGAGTCGGCGGGCCGCGCGGAGCCGTAATCGGACTCCACGCCGCGGCCTCGGGCGAGAGGTGGGTCAGGACACCGGGTTCGTCGTGGTCGCTCGGTTCTCGTAGGCGATACGGGCGGCTTTGAGGTCGCCGTCCAGCAGTTCGCGGTAGGTGTCGTCGCCGGTGAGCTCGGCGAGGAAGAACGCCGTGAACAGGGCACGCACTCGTCGTTGGACGGAATGCTGGGATTTGCCCTGCAGGAGGAGCTGGCTCCAGTGTGTGCCCTCGGTCACGCCGAGGTGGGTCATCTTCGGCAGCAGCCTGAGCTGCACGGGGCCCGCCCAGGCCTTGCTGATCGCCTCGGCGTTGCCGGTCGGCGGGGCGAGGAGATCGTCCTCGCTCGCGAGGTGTAGGCCGGAGGCGGTGATCCCGAGGGCCGCCGTGGTGGCGGACGGCATGGTCTGGGCCGCCGAGACCGTGGCGACGGCTCGGACTCGTGGCCGGGTGCCCGCCTCGTCGGAGGTCGCGGCGAGAACGGCGGCGCCTCCGCCGATCGAGTGCCCGGCCAGCCCGAGCTTGGTGGGGTCGACGCTGATGCCGTCGGGGCCGAGCCGCAGGCTCGTCACGATGTCGAGGGTGGTTCGAAGATCGGCGGCGAACAGCCGGTGCGAAGGCAGTGCGCCACGGTGGGTGGCGGGGGCGGCGGTGACGATGCCCCAGCTCGCGAGATGGCGCAGGAGCCCGTGGTAACGGCCGGGCGACTGGAGCCAGCCGTGCCCGAACGCGACGGCGGGAAGGTTGAGACCGGATCGTGGGGTGAACACCACACCGGGAAGTCCGACGAGCGCGAGATCGCCGCGTAGAACGTCGTGCGGGCCCGGATACGCCAACTGATCGAGTAACCGCTTCGCCGTGCTCGCCATGCGAGGAGACTAGCCGACCCTCATAGCCGTGGCAGGGGCGCCCGAAGCCCGTTTCGCCGGCGGAATGTGCGGTGGTGACCGCTTTCTGCCCGCGAAACGTGGTGGGCGGGTTACCCACCGAGGCGCGGGCTTTCGCGGAGTGAGGCCCTCTCCGGACCCGGGATGCGGCCGTTCTCGCTGTCGTTACGCTGGTGGACGTGTGTGGAATCGTGGGATATGTCGGGCATCGGCAGGCACTCGACGTGATTCTCGGTGGCCTCCGCCGCATGGAGTACCGCGGCTACGACTCGGCGGGCGTCGCTGTCCTTACGGACGCCCGTGAGCTGGTCGTCGAACGCAAGGCGGGGCGGTTGACCAACCTCGAGGCCGCGCTCGACACCACCGGGCGTACCAAGTTCGCGGGTACCGCCGGTATGGGCCACACCCGGTGGGCCACCCACGGGGCGCCGGTGGACCGGAACTCCCACCCACACCGCGACTCCACGGGCCGGGTCGCCGTGGTGCACAACGGCATCATCGAGAACTTCGCCGCGCTCCGCGCCGAACTCGAGGAGTCGGGTGTCGAGCTCAGCAGCGACACCGACACCGAGACCACGGCGCATCTGATCGCCCGCGCCTACGACCACGGTGAGACCGCGGGGGACCTGCCCGCCAGCGTGCGCGCCGTGTGTCGTCGCCTCGAAGGCGCGTTCACACTCGTCGTCACCCACTCCGACCAGCCGGACCTGGTGGTCGCGGCTCGTCGCTCGTCGCCGCTCGTCGTCGGGGTCGGCGAGGGGGAGACGTTCGTCGCGTCCGACGTCGCCGCCTTCATCGAGCACACCCGCGACGCCGTGGAACTCGGTCAGGACCAGCTCGTGACCATCAGCCGGGACGGCTACGAAATCACCGACTTCCACGGCGACCCCGCCGAGGGCAAGCCGTTCACGGTGGACTGGGATCTCTCGGCCGCGGAGAAGGGCGGCCACGAGTACTTCATGCTCAAGGAGATCGAGGAACAGCCCGAGGCGCTCGCCAACACGCTGCGCGGGCACTTCCAGTCCGGTCGCATCGTCCTCGACGAGCAGCGCATGACCGACCAGGATCTCCGCGACGTCGACAAGGTCTTCGTGGTCGCCTGCGGCTCCGCCTACCACTCCGGTCTCGTCGCCAAGTACGCCATCGAACACTGGACTCGTCTGCCGGTGGAGGTGGAGCTGGCGAGCGAGTTCCGTTACCGCGACCCGGTGCTCGACCGGGACACCCTCGTGGTGGCCGTGTCACAGTCCGGTGAGACGGCGGACACGTTGGAGGCCGTGCGGCACGCCAGGGAGCAGAAGGCGCGGGTGCTCGCGGTCTGCAACACCAATGGCGCGCAGATCCCTCGGGAGTCCGACGCGGTGCTCTACACGCACGCCGGTCCGGAGATCGGTGTCGCCTCCACGAAGGCGTTCCTCGCGCAGGTGGCGGCGAACTACCTGGTGGGGCTCGCCCTCGCCCAGGCGCGCGGCACGAAGTACCCGGACGAGGTAGCACGCGAGTTCGCGGAGCTGGAGGCCATGCCGGCTGCCGTCTCCTCCGTGCTGGCCACTGTGGACCAGGTGCGGGAGCTGGGCAGGCGCATGGCCGATTCGCGGGCGGTGTTGTTCCTGGGACGGCACGTCGGTTTCCCCGTGGCTCTCGAAGGTGCCCTGAAGCTGAAGGAACTCGCCTACATGCACGCGGAAGGTTTCGCGGCGGGCGAGTTGAAGCACGGGCCGATCGCCCTGATTGAGGACGGGCTTCCCGTGGTGGTGGTCATGCCGTCGCCGAAGGGGCGCGGCGTGCTGCACGCGAAGATGGTGTCCAACATCAGCGAGATCCAGGCGCGTGGTGCCCGCACCATCGTGATCGCCGAGGAGGGCGACGAGCGGGTGCGGCCGTTCGCGGACGAACTCGTCGAGGTGCCCGCGGTGCCGACGTTGTTGCAGCCCCTCGTGTCCACGGTGCCGTTGCAGGTGCTGGCCGCCGAGATCGCGCGCGCCCGCGGCTACGACGTGGACAAGCCGCGTAACCTCGCCAAGTCCGTCACGGTCGAGTAACGGCACCATGCGGGGCGTCTGGACCACCGCCCAGGTGCGGTCAGCGGAGGAACGGCTGTTGGCACGCACGCCCGAGGGCGCGTTGATGCGGCGGGCGGCGTATGCGGTGTCCGTGCGCGCCGCCGAGTTGCTGGCCGAGCACACCGGTGCGGTGTCGGGCCGCAGGGTCGTGTTGGTCGTGGGCGCGGGGAACAACGGCGGCGACGCGTTGTGGGCGGGGTATTTCCTGCGGCGTCGCGGGGTCGCGGTGACCGCGGTGTTGCTGCGCCCGGAGAAGGCCCACCCCGCCGGGCTCGCGGCCCTGCGTCGTGCGGGCGGGCGGGTCGACCCGCCCGAGGCCGCTGCCGTCGAGCACGCCGACCTGGTGATCGACGGCGTGGTCGGGATCTCCGCCAGAGGACCGCTGCGCCCTGACGCCGCCGGGGTGTTCGAGCGGGTCACGGCGCCCGTGCTCGCCGTCGACCTGCCCAGCGGGGTCGATCCCGACACGGGGGCGGTGACCGGGCCGGCCGTGCAAGCGACGTGCACGGTGACGTTCGGTGCGCTCAAACCCGTGCACGTGCTGAACCCCCAGCATTGCGGTGACACCGTCCTGGTGGACATCGGCCTGGCCGATGAGCTGGGGGAGCCCGAGCTGTCCCAGCTTGATGCCGCCGACGTCGCCGCTGCGTGGCCGATGCCGAGGCCGGACGACAACAAGTACACGCAAGGCGTGACCGGGGTGGCCGCCGGGTCGTCGACGTATCCGGGTGCGGCCGTGCTGGCCAGCGCCGCCGCGGTACGCGCCAAGGCGGGCATGGTGCGCTACGCGGGTCCGGCGGCCGACGTGGTGCGATCGCACTGGCCGGAGGTCGTGGCCACCGGGTCGATCACCGATGCGGGGCGGGTCCAGGCGTGGGTCGTCGGCCCCGGCATCGGCACGGGCCACGAGGGCCGTGACGTGGTCGCGCACGCGCTTTCCCAAGGGGTGCCGGTGTGTGCGGACGCGGACGCGATCACGATCATCGCGCGGCACCCGGAGGTGCTCGACGCCCGCGACCCGGACACCCCGCTGCTGCTCACCCCCCACGACGGGGAGTTCGAGCGTTTGACGGGTACCGCGCCGGGGACGGACCGGGTGTCGGCCGTGCGGGAGGCGGCCCGGCGGTTCCGCGCGGTGGTGCTGTTGAAGGGGCACTGCACCCTGGTGGCCGATCCGGACGGACGAGTACTGGTGAACCGGCCGAGAGGGGCGTGGCTCGCCACGGCCGGGTCGGGCGACGTGTTGTCCGGGCTGATCGGTGCCCTGCTCGCCTCGGGGCTGGACCCGTGGTTGGCCGCCGGGGTCGCGGCCGACGTGCACGCGCGTGCGGGCGCGCTCGCGGCGGCCGGGGTTCCGACGTCGGCCTCGGGTGTGCTGGCCGCCGTGCCGGAGGCGATCAGGCAGGCTCGCTCGCTGGTGGGTTGACCGGGACCAGTGTCGGTCGCTTCGGGGTGAGGTGTTCGCCGGTCGAGCGGCGGCGCAGTCGGCGGTAGAGCCACGGCACGGCGAATGACGTAAGCCACCGCACCTCCTTCGCCACCGTGCGCACCGCGGTGGGGCGGCGGGCGCCGGGCAGCGGTTTCGTCCACGCGTTGTCACTGTCGGGCAGCGCGAGTACCTCGGCGAACGCGGCGGCGAGGCGGGCGTGCCCCAGGGGGCTGGCGTGGAGGCGGTCCGGACTCCACAGTCTCGGATCGGTGATCACCGAGTACCCGAACGTCTCGACGAGCATGACGCCGTGTCGGGCAGCCGAGGTGCGGATGCCCGCGTTGAGGTCCAGCACGCGGTGCCGTAGCGGGCGCAGGAGTGGGGAGAGCCGGGTCAGGTCGGGGAACGTGAGGGACGCCACGCGGGCGCCCGCCGCGGTGAGCTCGGCGAACATGCCGTCGAGTTCGGACACGACGGCCTCGGCGGAGAACGAGGGCCGGATGAGGTCGTTCATGCCGGCCACCACCGTGACGAGATCGGGGCGCAGGGTGAGGGCGGCGTCGAGTTGTTCCTCCCGCACCTGGCGGGCGAGCTTCCCGCGTACGGCGAGGTTGGCGTAGTGAAGACCGGGGGTGGAGGCGGCGAGTCGGTCGGCGAGTCGGTCGGCGAAACCACGCCAGCCGCCGTCGCCGTCGGGATCGCCGATCCCCTCGGTCTGACTGTCCCCGATCGCGACGTATCGGGCGTAGCCCATGCCACCCTCCGTGCCACCGAGACTGTCGACCGCCGCGACTATAGCCCGCGGTCCGGCGGTGAGGGCGGGGCCACGAGCCGCGTTCAGCCCGCGAAACGTGGTCAGCGGGGGTCCGTGGAGCACGTTTCGCGGGCAAAACACGGTCGGCGGCTCGGCCGGGGACCGAAAGTTGTTTCGAACGTGGACGCGGGCGTGGGGGAGGAGTCAAGCTCATAGACCATGACCAACAACGAGGTTCTGGTGGCGGGAGTCGACTCGTCCACGCAGTCGACGAAGGTGATGGTGTGCGATGCCCGCACGGGCGCGGTGGTGCGCAGTGGCCGTGCCGAACATCCGGACGCCACCGAGGTCGATCCGAAGGAGTGGTGGTCGGCCTTCACGTCCGCCACCGACGGACTTCTGGACGGCGTGTCCGCCATTGGCGTCGCGGGCCAGCAGCACGGCATGGTGACCGTGGACGAGCGCGGCGACGTCGTCCGTCCCGCTCTGCTGTGGAATGACACCCGCTCGGCCACCGCTGCCGCCGACCTCACGAACGAACTCGGCGGGCCGCAGGCCTGGGCCGAGGCGGTGGGGTCGGTTCCGGTCGCCAGCTTCACGATCACGAAGCTCCGCTGGTTCGCCGAACACGAACCCGAGGCGGCCGACCGGGTCGCGCGGGTCATGTTGCCCCACGACTGGTTGACGTGGCGGCTCACCGGTGGGGACCCGGTCACCGATCGTGGGGACGCCTCCGGCACGGGGTACTTCTCGCCGTCGAAGAACGTCTACCGCAAGGACTTCCTCACCCATGCCTTCGGAGGACGTGAGCCGGAACTGCCCCGCGTGCTGGAGCCCTCGGCCGCGGCGGGACACACCCCCGACGGGGTCCTCGTCTCCGCGGGAACCGGTGACAACATGGCCGCCGCCCTGGCCCTGGACGCGGGCGACGGCGACGTGGTGGTCTCGCTCGGGACGAGCGGAACCGTGTTCGGTGTCAGCGAGACCCCGGCGGCCGACCCGACCGGTACCGTGGCCGGATTCGCCGACGCCACCGGCCGGTACCTCCCGCTGGCGTGCACGCTCAACGCCGCGCGCGTGCTCACCGCCACCGCCCGCATGCTCGACGTCGATCTCGAGGAATTCGACCGGCTCGCGTTGAGCGCCGAACCGGGGGCCGGGGGACTCACCCTGCTGCCGTACCTCGACGGCGAACGCACTCCCAACCTGCCCGACGCCGCCGGGTCCCTGTTCGGCCTGCGTCGCACCAACATGACTCCCGAGAACCTCGCGCGCGCGGCCGTCGAGGGAATGTTGTGCGGGCTCGCCGCCGGCCTGGACGCCGTTCGTGAGTACGGCATCACGGTGCGGCGGGTACTGCTCATCGGTGGGGCCGCCCAGTCGGAGAGCGTGCGCGCGATCGCGCCGATCGTGTTCGGTACCCCGGTCGCGATTCCACAGCCGCGCGAGCACGTCGCCATCGGCGCCGCCCGCCAGGCCGCGTGGGCGCTCGCGGGCACTCCCGAGCTCCCGGCGTGGGACACCGAGATCGCGGTGCGACTGCCGGAACCTACGGGCACGGAGGCCGAGGAGGGCGAACGCATCAGGGCGCGTCACGCCGATGCCCGTCGCCGGGTGCACGAGGTCTGACGTCCCGATGGGTACATTGGCGGGGTGAGTCGGGGCGCCGTCACGGGCGCCCCGACGTGGACAGGAAAGGCCTGATCATGTGCTGTGGGGTGGCCCGGTGAGCGTTACATCGTTGCCCCGCGCCGAAGTCGTGGTGGATCTCGCCGCCGTGCGGCACAACGTGCGGCTGCTCTCGTCCCGTGCCGCCGCGTCCGGGGCGGAGACGATGGCGGTGGTGAAGGCCGACGGCTACGGCCACGGAGCGGTCCGGGTGGCGCGGGCCGCGTTGGAGGCCGGTGCCACCTGGCTGGGAGTGGCCTCGCTCGACGAGGCCCTCGCCCTGCGTCGGGCCGGGTTCACCACCAGGATGCTGAGCTGGCTCGACACCCCCGACGTGGACTACGTGCCCGCGGTGCGGCACGACATCGACGTCTCGGTGAGTTCCACGAGGGAGCTGGCCCGGATCGCCTCCGCGGCCGCAGAGGTCGGTCGCCGCGCCAGGATCCACCTCAAGATCGACACCGGGTTGTCGCGCAACGGCTGTCCCGCGGAGCTGTGGCCCGAGCTGGTGAAGGCCGCGGCGGCGGAGGGGAACGTCGAGGTGGTCGGCATGTGGTCCCACCTAGCGTGTGCCGACGAGCCCGGACACCCCTCCATCGACGCGCAGGCCAAGCGGTTCGCCACCGCGTACGACGTGATGCGCGACGCCGGGCTGTCGCCGCTGCGACACCTGGCCAACTCGGCGGCCACGCTCACCCGACCGGATCTGCACTTCGAGCTGGTCAGGCCGGGCATCGCCATCTACGGCCTGAACCCCGTGCCGCAGCGGGAGGATCTGCGGCCCGCGATGACGTTCCGGTCGAGCGTCGTGTTGACCAAACGCATCAGCGCGGGCGAGTCCGTGTCATACGGGCGGACGTGGACGGCGAGCCGCGACACGACACTCGCGTTGGTGCCGGTGGGATACGCGGACGGTGTGCCTCGCACGTTGTCGGGCCGGATGAGCGTGTGGCTCGACGGGGTGCGGCGGCCGGTGGCCGGACGCGTGTGCATGGACCAGCTCGTGGTCGACTGCGGGGACGACGAACCCGAACTCGGTGCCGAGGTCGTGTTGTTCGGAACGGGCGAGAACGGTATGCCCACGGCTACCGAGTGGGCTGAGACGATCGGCACCATCGACTACGAGATCGTCACCGGTATGTACCGGCCGCGGGTGCGTCGCCGCTACGTCGACGCCCCTCGGGACAGCGTGTGATGTCCCGTTCCGGGGAGGGCGACTGCGTCGTGAGCCGGCTCGTGGGCTCCCGCACCGACCGGACTTCCACCGTGGCCGCCGACGACGGCGCCCCGCTCGCGGTGGAAGAGGTCGAGTCGGCCGACGGCCGGACCGACCTCGTGGTGGTGGGCGTGCACGGCTTCGCGTTGTCCCGGCGCAGTTGGTTCTTCCAGCGGCGCGCGTTCGTGGAGGCAGCGTTGCCGGGTGTGAAGCACGTTTACTACGACCACCGCGGCCACGGACAATCGGCTCCGTCCGACGCGCGGCAGAGCACCATCGAACAGCTCGCGGTGGACCTGCACGCGGTGTTGCGGGCGGTCGCGCCCGACGTGCCCGTCGTGCTGCTGGGGCACTCGATGGGCGGCATGGTGATCATGGAGCTGGCGCAGACATGCCCCGAGCTGTTCCGTGAGCGGATACGCGGTGTCGGGCTGATCGCCACGGCCGCCGGTGAGGTGGGTGCGCAGGGGCTGCCTCGCTCGCTGCTGTCGAAGTACAACCCGCTGACGCGCGGGGTGGGGGAGCTCGCGGAGTGGCAGCCGGGGCTCGTCGAGTTCGTGCGCGCGGCGGGAGGCCAGCTCACCAGGGCGGCGGTGCGCCGCCTGGCCTTCGGAAGCCGGGACGTGCCTTCCGAGCTGGTGGACTTCATGCTGGAGATGCTGCGGGAGACTCCCGTGCGGCAACTCGCGCACTTCGTGGACACGTTGGGCAGTCACAACCGGTACGCCGCGCTGGCCGGGTTGAAGCACGCCGAGGTGGTGGTGATCGGTGGGGACGCGGACCGGTTGACGCCGTTCGTCCACGCCGAGCGCATCGCCGCCGAGCTGCCGAGGGCGAAGCTGGTACGTGTCGAGGGCGGGGGACACATGGTCCATCTCGAACACCACGCCGTGGTGAACGAGCACCTCGCCGATCTGGTGCGTCGGGTGCGGTGAGGACGAGGACACGAAAGGCAGGAAGGAACCCGGTGACGCAGGTGAGTGTCGAGCTGCCGACCCCCGACGACGCCATGGAGTTCGGCCGGGCGCTGGGCAGGCTGCTCAGGGCGGGTGACCTGGTGTTGTTGTCGGGGCCGCTCGGGGCGGGCAAGACCACGATGACCAGGGGGATCGCCGAGGGCATGGGGGTGTCGGGGCGGGTGAGCTCGCCGACGTTTGTTCTCGCGAGGGTGCATCCGGCGGGTGAGTCGGGAGTGCCGCTCGTGCACGTCGACGCCTATCGGCTGGGGGGTGATCTCGCCCAGCTCGACGACCTGGACCTCGACACCGAGCTCGACCGCGCCGCGCTCGTGGTCGAGTGGGGTGAGGGCATGGCCGAGCGGCTCGCCGAGGACCACCTCGTGGTGCGGCTCGACCGGCGTCCCGACGACGTCCGCGTGGTGACGCTCGAACCGCATGGCGCGTGGGAGCGGCGAGTGGCCGCCGCGCGTTTCGCGGGCTAATTGCGCCGGGGACGGGCGCGGTTTCCCTCGTCGGGGCGTGTTAGCGGGCCAAAGGCACCCCCGCCGATGTGTTTCGCGGGCTAATTGTGGTTTGTCCCGCCCGGTCAGGTGCGGACGGCGTAGTCGCCGAACGACGGTTCGAGGGCGGCGAAGGCGGTCTCCGTGTCGCGGGTGATTCGTTCCGCGATGGCGTCGTCGCCCAGTTCCCGGAGGGTGAGACGCAGCGTCTCCTCGAAGAGCAACCGGTGGACGGCCCCGAACACCGTGGCCGCGACCCGCGGGGTGAGGTCACTCGCGGGGACGCCCGTCTCCTCGGCGAGGGTCTTCGCCAGCAAGGTTTCGCGGTCGTCGTGGAACTGCCGTAGGCGGGTGAGCAGTGTCGAGCTCGCCGTGACCATCCGCGCGAACTCGGGCCCCGAGAACCCGATGACCGGGTCGCGCTCGGCCACCTTCCGGAGGTAGGCGCGCCTCAACGCGGCGAGTGCCGACTCACCTCGCCGCCGCTCGCGCACCGCGTCGGCCGGTATCCGCACGAACACCTCACCGAGGTCGAGTGCCAGGTCTTCCTTGCGCGGGAAGTAGTTGGTGACCGTCATCTTGGAGACGCCGGCGGCGGCGGCGATCTCGGCGATCGTGACGTCGTCGAAGCCGCGCCGCAGGAAGAGCCGGGTGGCGTGCCGCGAGATCTCCTCACGGGTCCGGCGTTTCTTCAGTTCTCGAAGACTCGGGTGTTCCGTGCTCACGTCCACGAGCATACATGTGTCCGGCATAAATTTATGTTTGACACAAGAATTGGTCGGGTATAAGTTTGTGGTCCTACCAGGAAGGCGGCACGTGACACCCGATCCCATGACTGTCCACCCGTTGCGCGCGCACGAGCGGGTGGTCTTCCTCAAGCCGCTGGTCTCTTCGCCCACCGTCGTCGTGGGCGAGTACACCTACTACGACGACCCGGAGGGCGCCACGGAGTTCGAGACCCGCAACGTGCTCTACGCCTACGGGCCCGAACGGCTGGTCATCGGCAAGTACTGCGCTATCGCCTCGGGAACGACGTTTCTGATGGCGGGGGCCGAGCACCCCACGATGGGGGTGTCCACGTATCCGTTCACGATGTTCGGCGGCGAGTGGGCGGAACGGACGCTCGACCTCGTCACCGGCATGCCCAGCAAGGGCGACACCGTCGTCGGCAACGACGTCTGGTTCGGCTACCGGGCGACCATGATGCCCGGTGTGCGGATCGGCGACGGCGCCATCGTCGCCGCCGGTGCGGTGGTGACGGCCGACGTCCCGCCTTACACGATCGTTGGCGGCAATCCCGCGCGGCCGATCCGGTCCCGCTTCGACGATTCCGACGTGGAGCTCCTGCTTCGCGCCGCTTGGTGGGACTGGCCGGTCGACCTCGTCACCGAGCACGTCCGCACGATCCTGGCCGGCACCCCGGCCGAGATCGCCCGTATCGCAGCGACCCATGGACTGGAGAAGGCATGACCGAGGTCGTCATCACCGAACATCCCGTGGTCGCCGACACGGGCGGCGCCGGGCCGTACGGTCTCACCGGTGGGCCCGACGGCGCGTTGTGGTTCACCCTGGCCCGCTCCGGGCGCATCGGGCGGATGATTCCGGGAGAGGAGCCCACGTTCCACTCGCTGGACCCGGAGTGTCAGCCCACGGTGATCGTCGCCGGGCCGGACGGGGCGCTCTGGTTCACGGAGTACCGAGGCCACCGCATCGGCCGAATCACCACGGGTGGCGAGCTCACCGAGTTCGCCCCGCCCACGACCGAATCCGGTCCGTACGGGCTCACGGTGGGGCCGGACGCGCTGTGGTTCACCGAGTTGGGCGCCGACCGAATCGGCCGGATCACCACCGACGGGGAGATCACGGAGTACCCGCTGCCGTGGCCCGGCGCGTTCCCGTCGGTCGTCGACACGGGAGCCGACGGCGCGCTGTGGGTCACGCTGAACGGGGCGAACGCCATCGGGCGCATGACGCTCGACGGCGCCGTGACGAGGTACGAACTGCCCACCGAGGCGGCGGCTCCGGTGGGGCTCACCGTGGGCCACGACGGTGCGCTGTGGTTCGTCGAGATCGCGGCCGGACAGATCGGGCGCATCACGACGGACGGGGAGATCACCGAGTACCCGCTGCCCGACCGCGCCGCGAAGCCGCACGCCATCACCGCCGGTGGGGACGGCAGGCATTGGTTCACGGAATGGGGCACGGGACGCGTCGGGGCGATCACCTCGGACGGCACCGTCGAGGTGTACGCGCTTTCCGAGCGGCACAGCGAACCCCACGGCATCGCCGTGGGCCCCGACGGGGCCGTCTGGGTCGCGCTGGAGAGCGGTGCGCTGGCGCGGATCGACGTCGAGTCCTGAACCCCGAACTCACCCGACCGCATCCCTCGAATCACCCGGAGTCTTCGATGACAGGCGTCGCTTTCGACACCGTGACGGAGTTCGATCGACAGGTCGCCCGACTGATCGCGCTGGGATATCCCGAACTCGCGGGGACGACGGCCGAGCGGTTCGTGCGCGAGCTGGCGCCGCTGCGCGAGGCGGTGGCCTCCCTCGTGACCGGGGAGCACGACCCGGAGCGTGGACGTGTGGCGTTCGCGCTGGTGGTGACGCGGCAGTTGGTGCCGATCGAGGAAACCATGCCGCGCACGACGCTGCGAGGAAAGGACAAGCCCGGCTTCGTGGACCGCTCCTTCGAGGAGGGCGCACTCGAACGGTTCGTGGCGCCGGACCCGGTGAGCCTGCCGAACTCCCGTGCCTACCTGCTGCTCGACGTCGACCGCGGGGAGGAGTTCTGCGGGGTCGTGCCCGCCGACGCCATGCGCGTGGTGGCCGACCGGGAACGCACGGTGCTCACCATCGAGGAGGGAATCGCGCTGTTGACGCTGTTCCCGGAGGTGCTCGTGAAGAACAAGTGCTACATGCTCGGCGGCTCGCGGTGCGGTGACCGCCGAGTGCCCGCACTCTGGATCAGCCGGAACGCGCCCAAACTGGGCTGGTGCTGGGAGGGCAACCCTCACACCTGGCTCGGCATGGCCTCCGCCGGGGGTCGGGTGGCCGTGTCGCCACGTTTCGCGGGCTGATTGCGGTCGGTTCGGCGGTCTCGGCCACGTTTCGCGGGCAGAACGTGGTGGGCGGGCCGCCCCGCTCCCGCCGGTCGTAGGCTCGAAGCGTGCTTGTACTCGCCATCGACACCGCCACCCCCGCTGTCACGGCCGGTGTCGTCGACCTGGAGCAGCAGTCGGCCACCGTGCTCGCCGAGCGCGTCACCCACGACGCCCGCGCGCACGGCGAGCTGCTGACCCCGCACGTGCTCGACGCCGTGGGCCGCGCGGGAGTGACGCTGCGTGACATCTCCGCGGTGGTGTGTGGGGTCGGTCCGGGCCCGTTCACCGGGTTGCGGGCGGGCATCGTCACGGCCGCCGCGCTGGCGCACAGCCTCGACGTGCCCGCGTACCCGGTGTGCAGCCTCGACGCGATCGCCGCCGACGCGGTGGGCGCGGGGGAGGTCACCGAACCGTTCTTCGTCGTCACCGACGCGCGTCGCCGTGAGGTGTACTGGGCGGCCTACGACGCCGACGGGCGCAGGACGGGCGGGCCCGAGGTGTCGAAGCCCGCCGAGCTCGACGCCACCCCGCGCCGTGTCGAGTACGCGACCCCGAGCCCCGCCGGGCTCGCTCGGGTGGCCGCGCCCACGGTCCTCTCCGGCGCCGAGCCGGGGCCGTTGACGCCCCTCTACCTGCGCCGCCCCGACGCCACGGTGCCGGGCGCGCGGAAGCGGGTGACGACGCCGTGAGGCTCGAACCGTTGCAGCGGCGTCACATTCGAGCGTGCGTGGAGATCGAGCGGATGCTGTTCTCCGGCGACAGTCCGTGGAGCGCCGCGGCCTTCCACGCCGAGCTCGACGCGGGCGGCCACTACCTGGCCGCGCTCGACGATGAGGGCAGGCTGGTCGGCTACGCGGGACTCGCCGTGATGGGCACGCCCGGCGACTGGGAGACGGGCCTGCACACGATCGCGGTTCACCCCGACCACCAGGGCAAGGGCATCGGCACCGCGCTGTTGCGCGCCTTGCTCGCCCGCGCCGACGAGTTGAGCGCCCCGGTGGTGCTGGAGGTGCGTACCGACAACGACACCGCCATCGCGCTGTACGAACGACACGGATTCGAGCGCGTCGGCCTGCGCAGGCGGTACTACCAGCCCTCGGGCGCCGACGCGTACACGATGGTGCGGCCCGCCCGCCGCACGCAGGAGGTTGCAGGCTGATGCCCAGGATCATCATGGGCGTGGAGAGCTCGTGCGACGAGACGGGGGTGGGACTCGTCCGGTTGCACGACGACGGCACCGTCGAACTGCTCGCCGACGAGGTCGCCAGCAGCGTGGACCAGCACGCGCGATTCGGTGGTGTGGTGCCCGAGGTCGCGAGCCGAGCCCACCTGGAGGCGATGGTTCCCACGGTGCGCAGGGCGTTCGACGCCGCGAACCTCACCTTGTCCGACGTGGACGCCATCGCGGTGACGGCCGGCCCCGGACTCGCGGGCGCGCTGCTGGTGGGGGTCTCCGCGGCGAAGGCGTACGCGGCGGCGTTGGACGTCCCGCTGTACGGCGTGAACCACCTCGCGGGCCACATCGCCGTCGACACCCTTCAGCACGGCCCGCTGCCCACGCCGTCGTTGGCGTTGCTCGTTTCCGGTGGGCACACCCAGTTGCTGCGGATCGACGACATCGCCGGAAAGATCACCGAGATAGGGTCCACAGTAGACGACGCGGCGGGCGAGGCGTACGACAAGGTCGCTCGGGTGCTGGAGCTCCCGTATCCGGGTGGCCCGCCGATCGACAAGGCTGCCAAGGAGGGGAATCCGAAGGCGATCGCGTTCCCTCGGGGCATGACCGGACCTCGGGACCCAGCGTTCGACTTCTCCTTCTCGGGACTGAAGACGGCGGTGGCTCGATGGGTGGAGGGCGCGCAGGCGCGCGGTGAGGACATCCCGGTCGCCGACGTCGCCGCGTCGTTCCAGGAGGCGGTCGCCGACGTCCTGACCGCCAAGGCCGTGCGAGCGGCCACCGAGTCCGGCATCGGCACGCTGGTGATCTCGGGTGGGGTGGCCGCGAACTCCCGGTTGTCGGCCCTGGCGGCACAGCGCTGCGCGGAGGCGGGCATCGAGCTACGTGTGCCGAGGCCCCGGCTGTGCACGGACAACGGCGCGATGATCGCCGCGTTGGGGGCCCACCTCGTGGCCGCCGGAGTCGCGCCGAGCCCGCTCGACCTGTCGGCGGACCCGGCGTTGCCGGTCAGCACCGTCTGCGTGTGACCCGCGCGGACGTTCGGCGCTCCGGCCGTTGCGCGGGGGGAACGCCGAACGTCCGCTTCCACCACGATCAGCGCGGGGTCACCTCGGTCAGGCCGGGGTGACGGTCGGCGATCACGAACGACGCTCGGGTGCGCACCGGCGCGCCGGGCTCGGTCACGTAGTCGACGACGCGGAAGTCCGCCCGCACCTCGTCGCGCGAGATGTGGGTGCGGACGTAGCCGCGCTGGTTGCTGCGGAACTTGATGTGCGGGTTGCGTTGCAGGTCGGGGTGTTCGGCGGGGTCGGAGTCGGCCCCGTTGCCACCCGAGGTGATCGAGCTGGTGACCAGCTCGGTGCCGATTACGGGACTGTCGGGGTCCGCGTAGTCGGCCTTCAGCTCGTTGGCCCAGTGGGTGTGCACGTCGCCGGTGAGCACCACCGGGTTACGCACGCCCGCGGCCACCCAGCCCTCGCTGATGCGGTCCCTGGAGCCGCGATAGCCGTCCCAGGCGTCCATGCTCACCGCGCCGGAGTCGTTGACCCGGTGTGCGAAGAACACCTGCTGGCCGAGCAGGTCCCAGCGCGCACGGGAGCGTCGGAACTGCCCGAGCAGCCAGCGTTCCTGCTCGTCTCCGGTGATGGTGCGGGCGGGGTCCACGGCGTCCTCGCAGATCTTCCAGCCGTCGTCGCACGCCTGGTCGTCGCGGTACTGGCGGGTGTCGAGCATGTGGAAGTTCACCAGCGAGCCCCAGGCCACGGTGCGGTAGAGCCGGATGTGTGCGCCTCGCGGGCGGTTGCGACGGCGCAGCGGCATGTTCTCGTAGTACGCGCGGAAGGCGTTGGCGCGGCGTTCCAGGAAGCGGGGCTGCGGGATCTCGGGCTTTTCGTACGCGTCGCCCGCCCAGTTGTTGTCGACCTCGTGGTCGTCGGGCACCACGAGCCACGGTGCGACGGCGTGGGCGGCCCGGAGGTCGGCGTCGGTGCGGTACTGCGCGTAGCGCTGCCGGTAGTTCGCGAGCGTCTCGGTCTCCGGACCCCGGTGGTCGCGGACGTTGCCGTCCGGAGAGACGTAGGAATTCGGCTGGTACTCGTAGATGTAGTCGCCGAGGTGGAGCACCAGGTCGGGTTCGTCCTCGGCCAGGTGCCGGTAGGCGGTGAAGTATCCGTGCTCGTACTGCGCGCAGGAGGCGAAGGCCATCACCATTCCCCCACCGAGGACACCGGGGGCGGGAGCGGTGCGGGTGCGGCCCGTGGGGGAGAGGAACCGGCCGCAGCGGAATCGGTAGTGGTACTCCCATCCGGGGGCGAGGCCCGCGACCTCGACGTGGACCGCGTATCCGGCCTCGGCGTCCGTCGTCTCGACGCCGCGCCGAACGACGTGGCGAAACCGTTCGTCGCGGGCGAGCTCCCACTCCACGGTGACGGCACGACGGCCCAGACCTCCCAGACCGTCCTCGGCGAGCGGGTCGGGTGCCAGTCGGGTCCACAGCACGACGCTGTGGTGGTCGGGTTCGCCGGAGGCGACGCCGAGGGTGAAGACGTCCCCGCGGAGGGGCGCGCCCGCGCCGCGGGTGGTGGTGGCTCGGGCGGAGGGGCCGAGAGCGACTAGGGGACCCGCCGTGAGCGCGGTGGCTCCCAGCGCGGCTCCGCCGAGCAGCACCTGACGACGGCTCGGCACGAGTGGTGACGTGTGCTTCTCACCGGATGCGGGCATGGATCGTCTCCCAACGTGGTGTCGATCAGCCGGACCCGCACAGCTTGCCGAGGAGGGGTGACTTTCTCCCGCCGAACGGGTGAGCACCGGGTGAACACCGGCTCGTCCGTGCCGCCGCCGACCCGGCTGTGACGCTGCTGACCAGCGAGGAGTGGGGCAGGTTACCCTGGTTGCGCGGCTAGCACTCGGATGGATAGAGTGCTAATCGCACGGCACCGCACACGCCCCGGCACCCGCGACGGCGGGGTGGTAGGAGCCGTACCCAACTAGGTACCTGCCAACGCTTTGGAAGACCCGTGGAGGTCACACCGGTGAGCGTGAACATCAAGCCGCTCGAGGACAAGATCCTTGTCCAGGCGAGCGAGGCCGAGGAGACGACGGCCTCCGGTCTCGTCATTCCCGACACCGCCAAGGAGAAGCCCCAGGAGGGCAAGGTCCTGGCCGTGGGTCCGGGCCGTATCGACGACAAGGGCAACCGCATCCCCATGGATGTCAAGGAAGGCGACGTCGTCATCTACTCCAAGTACGGCGGCACCGAGGTCAAGTACAACGGTGAGGAGTACTTGATCCTGTCCGCGCGCGACGTGCTGGCCGTCATCAACTGACGACCGCCTCGCGTCGAAACGCCCCGGGCCCCCGCACACGCCGGGGTACCGGGGCGTTTCGCGCTTCTCCGAGAGAGGTTTTCTCATGGCTAAGCAGATCAACTTCGACGAGGACGCTCGTCGGGCACTTGAGCGCGGGGTGGACAAGCTCGCCAACGCGGTGAAGGTCACGCTCGGCCCGCGTGGCCGTCACGTCGTGCTCGACAAGAAGTTCGGGGGCCCCACCGTCACCCTGGACGGTGTCACCGTGGCCCGCGAGATCGAGCTGGACGACCCGTTCGAGAACCTCGGCGCCCAGCTGGCGAAGAACGTCGCCACCAAGACCAACGACGTGGTCGGCGACGGCACCACCACCTCAACCGTGCTCGCGCAGGCGCTGGTGAAGGTCGGCCTGCGCAACGTCGCGGCGGGTGCCAACCCCACGGCTCTCGGCCGGGGCATCGAGGCGGCGGCCGACAAGGTCGTCGAGTTGCTCAAGTCCAAGGCCACCCCGGTGAAGGGCCGCGACAACATCGCCCAGGTCGGCACCGTCACCTCGCGTGACGCCACCATCGGCGCGCTGCTGGGCGAAGCGGTGGAGAAGGTCGGTGAGGACGGCGTCATCACGGTGGAGGAGTCCTCCACGCTCGCCACCGAACTCGACATCACCGAGGGCGTGCAGTTCGACAAGGGCTACCTGTCGGCGCACTTCGCCACCAACCCGGAGGAGCAGCGGGCGATCCTGGAGGACGCCTACGTGCTGCTCCACCGTGAGAAGATCTCGGCGTTGGCCGACCTGCTCCCGCTGCTGGAGAAGGTCGCCGAGCAGAAGAAGCCGCTGCTCATCATCGCGGAGGACGTCGAGGGCGAGGCCCTGTCCACCCTGGTGGTCAACTCGCTGCGTAAGACGCTCACCGCCGCGGCGGTCAAGGCTCCGTTCTTCGGCGACCGTCGCAAGGCGTTCATGGACGACCTCGCCGTCGTCACGGGCGCGCAGGTGGTCTCCAGCGAGGTCGGTCTCAAGCTCTCCGAGGTCGGTCTCGAGGTGCTGGGCAAGGCCCGGCGCATCGAGGTCACCAAGGACACCACCACGATCGTGGACGGCGCGGGCACGAAGGAGGACATCCAGGCCCGCATTGCCCAGATCCGCAAGGAGATCGAGACCACCGACTCCGACTGGGACCGCGAGAAGCTCCAGGAGCGGCTCGCCAAGCTCGGCGGCGGTGTCGCGGTGATCCGCGTCGGCGCGGCCACGGAGACGGAGCTCAACGAGCGCAAGCACCGCATCGAGGACGCGGTGGCCTCCACCAAGGCCGCGGTCGAGGAGGGCATCGTCCCCGGTGGTGGTTCGGCTCTGGCGCACATCGCCAAGGAGCTCGACGACCTCGGTCTGACCGGCGACGAGGCCACCGGTGTCAAGATCGTCCGCGACGCGCTGACCGCGCCGCTGTTCTGGATCGCCACCAACGCGGGCCACGAGGGCGCCGTCATCGTGTCGAAGGTGCAGGAGCAGAAGTGGGGCGAGGGCTTCAACGCCGCCACCGGTGAGATCACCGACCTGCTCGGCGCCGGCATCATCGACCCGGTGAAGGTCACGCGCTCCGCGGTGGCCAACGCGGCGTCGATCGCCCGCCTGGTGCTCACCACCGAGAGCTCGGTGGTGGAGAAGCCTGAGGACGAGGGCGACGCGTCGGGCCACGGCCACGCTCACTGAAGCGGTAGAGCGGCGACGTAAACGGCGAACGGGGCGGCACTCGCGTCGGAGTGTCGCCCCGTTCGTGTGCCGCCCGTCCTTTTCTCACCCAGTTCGACGGACGGCGACCGTGGCGCGGGAGGGGAACGTCCCGCGAGCGCTCATCAGCGCGCGGTCAGCGTGAGCTGCCGCTTCCGGGCACGGATGATGGCTTCCCGTTCGGACTCGGAAAGCCCGCCCCAGATTCCGTACGGCTCGTGGACGGCGAGCGCGTGTTCACGGCACATCTCAAGCACCGGGCAGGTGTGGCAGATGGCCTTCGCTCGCGCCTCCCTCCTCGCTCGTGCCGGTCCTCTCTCCCCATCGGGATGGAAGAACGAACCACTGTCCATCCCGCGGCAAGCCCCCTCGAGTTGCCAGTCCCAAACATCCGCGTTTGGGCCGGGGAGTCTGCGCGTGTCTGCCATTCGTGACCGCCTCCGATATCCGGCACCACGCGGCCGGATTGTGCAGTTGTCGTAGTGCGACTACTCCATTTGGTGCAACGGCCGTAACGCTAGAAGCCCTTCCGGCGAATGTTCAAGGCCTGTCAGTGGAATCAGCCGATAGGCGTGCCAGGCGACTGTGATCGGTGACACACCGCCCAAAAATGGTTCAGCGGTCTCACTCAGGCGAGTTTCACTAGGTGATCCGGTCGTATTTTCTAGCTGATTTTTGGTGTACCCGCTGTACTGTTGGCGACTCGTCCGGGTCACGATGAGGGCGTGCCGATCGTCGAAAAAGTGCTGCGAACCGCCGCGTTCGGTGGAAGTCGGGGTGTCGAGGAGCCGGTGTCGGACGGCGGGGCCGAAGGGGTCGATCCGATGGGGCGCTGGCTCGAGGGAGTGGTGTGCGGGGCGTGCGGACGGTACGCGGCGGCGACGGCCCTGCTGGAGCCCCTGAGCCGTCATCGGGACGCCGTGGTCGCCTCACTGGCCGCGTCGGCGCTGGCCTCCCATCGGCGGCAACTCGGTGGACACGCCGCGGCGTTGCGTCTCGACGGCCTCGCGCTGCGCAGGGCGGTCGAGGCGGAGGAAACGGCCGGGTCACGAGGGCGCCGTGACGACCCCGACGGGCTGGACGGTGCGGGTGCGCTGGCCGACGCGCTGCTCGGGCTGGCGGCGGATCACCTCGGGCTGGGGAGGCTGGCCGCTTCGGAAGTGTTGCTGACCCGGGCCGGGGCGGTGGTCGCCGCGAGCGGCTGCTGGCGCGCCGAGACCCGGTTGGGGTGGGTGCGGGCCGAGCTCGCCCTCGCGTCCGGGCGGGCGGCCGATGCGATTTCGCCCGCGAAACACGCTTTGGCAACCGCGGAGCACCGCGGCGCCCAGCGGCATATCGCAAAATCGTCTTTGGTGCTCGCGGCGGCATTGGTGGCGACCGGGGAGCGAGAAGGGGCTAAACGCGCGCGACAACTCGCCTCGGAGGCATTGTCGGTGGTCGAGAGAAACGGTTGGCGATCACTGATATGGCCCGCTCTTCTCCTTCTTGCCGATCTAGAACCGGAACGCGCTTTTTGGAATCGCTCCAGAGTTACTACTGAGTTGAGTGTGTTACTCGCCTCAACCGATCCGGTGGGACGTCGCTTGGCACGTGACTCGCTATGGGTGCCGATCTAGGCCGTTTCCAGGGAGATATGGGCTATGCCGACATCCGGGCGAAGATTCCTCCAAAAAAAGCCACCGGATCGTGTCAAGGTGACACCTAAAGCGTCCGATAGGGGAAGAGGAATGTCACCCGGCTGCAGGAAGGAACCCCTGTGACGACGGTCTTGATCTGCGATGACCGACGCAGTGTCCGTGAAGGGCTCACGCGCGTGATGTCCGCTGTTCCCGGCGTCAGTCGCATCGACTGTGTAGCGCACGGTGACGAGTTGCTCGCCCGGTATTCCCGGCAGCCGGTCGACGTCGTGCTCGTGGGCACGCAGCGTGCTGTGCCGACCGGTGTGGAAGCCACGCGGCGGTTGGTCTCGGCCAACCCGCAGGCCAACGTGATCGTGTTCGGCGCTCCGGACGACGCGGGCAGCATTGCCGCGGCGATCGCCGGCGGAGCCCGTGGGTACCTGAGGTGGGACGCCTCCCGCCCGGAACTCGTCGCCGCGCTTGCTCACACACTCGCGAGCACGTCGGTGCCCGCACCTCGTCAGCCCTCCGACCCCGGTGTTCAGCTCACCGAGCGCGAACTCCAGGTGCTCCGGGGTATGAGCCAGGGCAAGAGCAACGGGCAGATCGGCCGGGAGCTCTATCTGTCCGAAGACACTGTGAAGACCCATGCGCGGCGGCTGTTCCGCAAGCTCGGTGTGCGCGACCGGGCCCAGGCCGTGGCGCACGGTTTCCGACGCGGTCTCGTCTCCTGAATGGTCGGTACCGCCCCTTACACAGCGCCTCTGATCACCGAACACGCCACGCCGGTCACGCCGGTGTGGCGTGTCACGTTGTGGCCGACCATCGCGTCGCCGGGAAGTCGATGATCGTTGGAATGTTGACCAGTGCGGTAGGGTTCGTTGTCGCAGGTTGCGTTGCGGAGAGGACTCCTGAGCGACCGTCAACGAAATCGAGCGGTACCGGAAGGTACGGTAGGTGTCACCGGCGTGGTGGCGACGGTTTCGACAGCCGCACGCCGTTGTTTTTGCACGCCTAGACGTAACACCGGGACTGTTGTCTGCGATGGCCAACGTGGGGGATGGGCTGGACGAGTCGGTCGCCGCCGCTGTAGAGGGAGACCCTCAAGCGGTCGAGCGGCTACTGGCCGCTATCCGTCCCCTGGTGGTGCGGTACTGCCGCGCCAGAGTTGGCAGGCAGGAACGATCGTTCGCTTCGGCAGACGACGTAGCCCAGGAGGTGTGTCTCGCGGTGCTCACGGCGTTGCCTTCGTACCGTGACCAGGGCCGCCCCTTCCTGGCGTTCGTCTACGGGATCGCTCAGCACAAGGTCGCCGATGCCCATCGGGCCGCGTCCCGCAATCGCGCCGAGCCGGTGGCCGAGGTCCCGGACGAGATCGAAGGCGACATAGGCCCGGAGCAGCGCGCTCTGCAGGGCGAGCTGAACGAACGGATGTCGCAGTTGTTGCAGGTACTGCCGGACAAACAACGCGAGATCGTGGTGTTGCGGGTCGTCGTGGGGCTGTCCGCGGAGGAGACCGCGGAGGCCGTCGGATCGACGCCCGGGGCGGTCAGGGTCGCCCAGCATCGCGCCCTCGCGCGGCTACGCAAGGCGCTGGCCGCTGAGGAGGTGGTCTGATGACGGAACGCGACGGTGTTGACGGCGACAACCATGAAACCGGCTTCGAGGCCGAGAGCCGGGACGGTGGCACGTCGTCCCACGGCTCCGTGAACTCCTCGGACGTGTCGGACACCCAGCGTTCCGCGGACGCCGAGGCCTCCGATGTCGAGGCCGCCGACGTCGAGTTGACCGATCTTTCCGCCGTTCAGGCGGACGACGCCCTGCTCGACGCGCTCGGCGGGGCGGATTCCCGTGTCGCCGACGGGCTCGGTGACCACGAACTGAGCGCGCTGCTGCTGGCGTGGCGGCGGGACGTGGACAGCGAGGCCATCCCCGAACTCATCGATACGTCCTCGGCCGTCACCACCGTGAAGACGGCCGTCGCCGCGCACAACGCCCGTGGCGGAAAGCGGCGGCGCGTGTTGGTTCCCGTCGCGGCGGCCGCCGCGGTGCTGGCCATCGGGTTCACCGGAACGGCGCTCGCGGCTCGCGACGCGCAGCCCGGCGACACGCTGTGGGGACTCAGCAAGGTGCTGTACGCCGACCACGCGCGGTCGGTGGAGGCGGCGGCGTCCGTGCGTACGGACCTCGACGCGGCGCGGCTGGCCATCGCCCAGGAGCGCTACGAGGACGCGCGCCGGGCGCTGGAGGAGGCCGAGCAGGCGCTCCAGGGTGTCACGGGTGAGGACGAGCTCGCGAAGCTGCGCGCCCGTCACACGGAACTGTTGGCGCAGCTCGACCAGCCGGAGGAGTCGGCTCCGCAGCCACCGACTTCGTCGTCGGAGACCACGTCCCGGAACGACGGGTCGATCACGTCGACGCCGTCGGACAGCTCGCCGGAGTCGTCGCTGCACAGCGTGCCGCCCGAACTCGACGGCACGTCCTCGATCCCCCCGACGGAGCCCTCACCGTCGACGGAGCCCACGCCGCCCACCACGACTCCCGGGAGCCCGAGCGACGAGGAGACCGACAGCCGGTCCGATACCTCGACCTCGAGGGACTCGAAGGACAGCACGAACGAGACGAACTGACCGACGGGTGGAACGCCCACTGACCCGGCCCGTGGACGGGGCGCGGGTCAGTGGGCGTTTTCCGTGGCCGTGATGCCGTCGGCGAACCCCCGGCAGTAGTCCCAGGTGACGTAGAGCGCGGGGTCCGGATCGAAGGCCGGCTCGTGCGGACGCATGTGCCCGTCCGTCAGTAGTTGTTCGAGACTCGCCCGGAGCAGATGCCAGTCGTGGTAGTGCGGCTGCTCACACTCGGCGCAGTCCACGACGATCCCCCTGATGCCCCGAGGCTCCAGCAACGCCTGGTAAACCGTGAGGTCCGAGAGGTCCGCCAGCAGCTCGGAGCGCTCTTCCGGGCTCATCGGCTCGGCAGCGGGCTCGTCGAGAGCGGCGAACTCCTTCGCGGGGTCGTTCGGGTCGTCGGCGAACGGGTCCGGAGGCAACACTTCGTGTGGCACGATCCAGCACGGTACCGGGCCATCCCTGGGGGACGTCCAGATACCATCGCTAACAGGTCCGCATATTCATGGACGGTTTCATCCTGCCGAGGAAGGTCAGCTCCACCCATGACGAATGACACCGTGCCCGCAGGTCTGCTGTCCTCCGAGTCGGAGGAGACCGGTGGAGCCCCGGACAAGTTCGCGATGCTGGGTCTGACGTTCGATGACGTGCTTCTTCTCCCGGCCGAGTCGGACGTGATCCCGAGCGGCGTGGACACGAGCACCAACCTGACGCGCAACGTCCGGCTCAACATCCCCGTGGTGTCGGCGGCCATGGACACGGTCACCGAAGCCCGGATGGCCATCGCCATGGCTCGGCAGGGCGGTCTGGGCGTGTTGCAGCGGAACCTGCCGATCGAGGAGCAGGCGCAGGCCGTGGAGGTGGTGAAGCGTTCGGAGGCCGGCATGGTCACCGATCCGGTGACGTGCTCGCCGGACGACACGCTCGCCGAGGTGGACGCCCTGTGCGCGCGGTTCCGCATCTCGGGGGTGCCGGTGACGGACTCCTCCGGCACGTTGGTGGGCATCATCACCAACCGCGACATGCGGTTCGAGGTGGACTACAGCAAGCCCGTGCGCGAGGTGATGACCAAGGCGCCGCTGGTGACGGCACAGGTGGGTGTCACCGCGGACGCGGCGCTGGGGCTGCTGCGCCGTCACAAGGTCGAGAAGCTGCCCATCGTCGACGGTGACGGCAAGCTGCGCGGCCTCATCACGGTGAAGGACTTCGTCAAGACCGAGCAGTACCCGAACGCCACCAAGGACCCCGACGGCAGGCTCGTCGTGGGCGCGGCCGTGGGCGTGGGCGAGGACGGGTTCCAGCGGGCCATGGCCCTGGCCGACGCGGGCGTGGACGTGCTCATGGTCGACACGGCCCACGGGCACTCCCGCGGCGTGCTCGACATGGTGGCTCGGCTGAAGAAGGAGCTCGGCAGCACCGTCGACGTCGTGGGCGGCAACGTCGCCACGCGGGCGGGTGCCCAGGCGCTCGTGGACGCGGGCGCGGACGCCGTCAAGGTCGGCGTCGGCCCCGGCTCCATCTGCACCACGCGTGTGGTGGCCGGTGTGGGGGTTCCGCAGATCTCCGCCATCTACGAGGCCGACAAGGCGTGCCGGCCCGCCGGGGTTCCCGTGATCGGGGACGGCGGCATCCAGTACTCCGGCGACATCGTCAAGGCCATCGCGGCGGGCGCGTCGTCGGTGATGCTGGGCAGCCTGCTCGCGGGCACCGCCGAGGCGCCGGGTGAGCTGATCCTCGTCAACGGCAAGCAGTACAAGACGTACCGGGGTATGGGTTCGCTCGGGGCGATGGCGTCGCGCGGTGGTAACCGGTCGTACTCGAAGGACCGCTACGCGCAGGACGACGTGCTCTCCGAGGACAAGCTCGTGCCCGAGGGCATCGAGGGGCGGATTCCGTTCCGGGGTCCGCTGGCCGGGGTGATCCACCAGCTCGTGGGGGGTCTGCGGTCGGGCATGGGCTACGCCGGTGCCGCGACCATCCCCGAGTTGCAGCGAGCCCAGCTCGTGCGCATCACTTCGGCGGGGCTCAAGGAGAGCCATCCCCACGACGTCACGATGACCGTGGAGTCCCCGAACTACACCGCTCGCTAGTTCGCGCTCCGTCGGCGTTCACGGCGACCTCACGGTCGAAAAGCAGAAGGGATATCACGTGCGGGACCTGGTCGAGATCGGTATGGGCCGGACGGCCCGGCGGTCGTATGACTTCGACGACATCGACATCGTGCCCTCGCGACGCACGCGGTCGTCGAAGGTCGTCTCCACCGCCTGGCAGATCGATGCGTACCGGTTCGACCTGCCCCTCGTCACCCACCCCACCGACGCCGTGGTGTCGCCGGACACGGCGGTGTCGATCGGCAAGCTCGGCGGTCTGGGCGTGCTCAACGCCGAAGGCGTGTGGGCGAGGCACGCCGACGCGGAGAAGGCCCTCGCGAGGGTCGTGGACCTCGCCCGTAAGGGGGCCGACTGGGCCGAACTGGGTGCGTTGCTGCAGGAGTTGCACTCGGCGCCGATCCAGAACGAGCTGCTCACCGAGGCCGTGCGCACCGTGCGTGACTCCGGTGTGACGGTGGCCGCCAGGGTCAGCCCCCAGCACGCGGCCGAGCTGACCCCGGTGCTGTTGAGCGCGGGCGTCGAGGTGCTGGTGGTGCAGGGCACGATCGTGTCGGCCGAGCACGTGGCCCGTGACGACAACCCGCTGAACCTCAAGGAGTTCATCGCCGACCTCGACGTGCCCGTGATCGCGGGTGGGGTCAGCGACTACCGCACGGCCATGCACCTCATGCGGACGGGAGCCGCGGGCGTGATCGTGGGGCACGGCCACACGCCGGGAGTGACCAGCACCGACCGTGTGCTCGGTATCGGCGTGCCGATGGCCACCGCCGTGATCGACGCGGCCGCCGCGCGTCGCGACTACCTCGATGAGACCGGGGGTCGGTACGTGCATGTGATCGCCGACGGTGGGATGACGTGCAGCGGTGACATCGCGAAGGCCATCGCGTGCGGGGCCGACGCCGTCATGCTCGGTGCGCCGCTCGCCGTGACGCGCGAGGCTCCGGGTAAGGGGCTGTACTGGACGGCGGCCGCGGCGCACCCGTCGTTGCCGCGTTCGCGGGTCGCCGAGGGGCCGAGCCACGACGTGGATCTGAAGACGTTGCTGCACGGCCCGTCGTCCGACCCGGAGGGCACGGTGAACCTCTTTGGTGCTCTGCGCAGGGCGCTGGCGAAGACGGGTTACTCCGACCTGAAGGAGTTCCAGAAGGTCGAGCTCTCCGTTCGGCCCTGACTCCGGAACGAAACCGGGCGGTAACTTACCTCTGGTCAGAAACGGGGCTCCCGTCTACCCTACTTTCCTGTGACTGGGCGTAACACCTATCGCGTTGACTACGACGTCGTGGTCATCGGGTCGGGCTTCGGCGGCAGCGTGGCCGCGCTGCGATTGACGGAGAAGGGCTACCGAGTCGCTGTCGTCGAGGCGGGCCGCCGCTTCGCCGACGACGAGTTCGCCTCCACGTCCTGGGATCTCCGCCGCTACCTGTGGGCACCGGCTCTGGGCTGCTTCGGTATCCAGCGCATCCATCTGCTCAAGGACGTCATGGTGTTGGCGGGAGCGGGGGTGGGCGGTGGTTCGCTGGTGTACGCGAACACGCTGTACCGGCCGCTGCGGCCCTTCTACACCGACCGGCAGTGGGCCCACATCACCGACTGGGAGTCGGAACTCGCCCCCCACTACGACCAGGCGAGCCGGATGCTCGGGGTGGTCACCAACCCCACGGTGACGCCGTCCGACGAGGTGATGCGCAAGGTGGCCGCCGACATGGGGGTGGCCGACACCTACCACCCGACGCCCGTCGGCGTGTACTTCGGCGAACCCGGCAAGCGGGTGCCCGACCCCTACTTCGGGGGAGTGGGCCCCGACCGCACCGGCTGCACCGAGTGCGGGTCGTGCATGACCGGCTGCCGGGTCGGCGCGAAGAACACGCTCGTGAAGAACTACCTGTACCTCGCCGAGCAGCGCGGCGCGAAGGTGATTCCGCTGACCACGGCGACGGCGGTTCGTCCCCGAGGCGACGGCACGTACGAGGTGGACGTTCGGAAGACGGGGACCGTGTCGCGGCGTTTCCGCACCACTCTCACCGCCACCCACGTCGTCTTCGCCGCGGGTACGTGGGGTACCCAGCGTCTGTTGCACGACATGCGTGACAAGGGCGTGCTGCCGCGCCTGTCCGAACGGCTGGGCGAGCTGACCCGCACCAACTCCGAGGCCATCATCGGGGCCGGCCGCACCACCGTCGACCCGGAGCACGACTACAGCCGCGGGGTGGCCATCACGTCGTCGTTCCACCCCGACCCCGACACCCACATCGAGCCGGTGCGGTACGGCAAGGGCAGCAATGCCATGAGCCTGCTGCAGACGATCGCCACCGACGGCTCCTCGGAGGTGCCCAGGTGGAAGCAGGTGCTGCAGTTCGTGCGCAAACACCCCGTCCAGACACTCAAACTGATGAACGGCCGTCGGTGGAGTGAGCGCACGGTGATCCTGCTGGTGATGCAGAGCCTGGACAACTCCATCACCACGTACACGAAGAAGGGCTTGTTCGGGCGGCGCCGGTACACGTCCCGGCAGGGGCACGGCAACCCGAACCCCACGTTCATCCCCGCGGGTTACGAGGCCAACCAGCGGACGGCCGAGTACATCGGCGGCATCGCGGGCGGGACGTGGAGCGAGGTGTTCGACATCCCGCTCACGGCGCACTTCATCGGGGGCGCACCCATCGGCACCGACCCCTCCAACGGGGTCATCGACCCGTACCACCGGGTTTTCAACTACCCGAACCTGCACGTCGTCGACGGCGCCGCCATCACCGCCAATCTCGGGGTGAACCCGTCGCTCACCATCGCCGCGCAGGCCGAGCGGGCTTTCTCGCTCTGGCCCAACAAGGGTGAGGAGGACCCGCGGCCCGTCCAGGGGGAGCCGTACCGGCGCGTCGATCCGGTGCCGCCGAAGGCCCCCGCCGTTCCGGCTCACGCCCCGGCCGCTTTGCGGTTGGTGCCGCGACGCGGGAACGCCTGAGTCAGTGGGCGCCGCGCCCGGCCAGCACGGTGACGACCTCGCGACCGAGGGCACGGACGACGGCGTGGACGTCGTCGGGGCGATGCCGGGGCACGTCGCCGATCACGAGCCGATCGGCGACGGTGCTCTCCGCCGCGCGTAGTGCCAGGTCGAGGTCCCTGGTGAACACGGCGACGTGACGGGCCCCTGGCTCCGGCGACAAGCCCGTGGACAGGGCTTCCTCGACGGTGGACGCCACCGACAGCGTCACGACGGGGCCGAGGACCCCTCGGTGAGGCGACTCCTCGGGGGAGACGCCGGTCACCAGGGTCGGGAGTACGAAGGGCCCCGAGTGCTCGCCACCGGTGACGACGGTCGCGCCTCGGGAGACCGCCTCGGTCACCGGGGCCAACGCCCGGCGAGCGGTGTCGGCGTCGGCCAGCGGGCCCACCGTGACGGCGGTGTCGTAGGGCTCGCCCGTGGGTTGTGCCCGCAGCGCCGCGGCGAGAGCGGTGACGAACGGCTCCGCGCACTCGGCGTGCGCCACGACGTGCCGCACCGGTGGGTGGCATCTGCCCGCCCAGTCGGCGACGGACGCGGCGACGGCCGCCGCTGCGGCGTCGAGGTCGGGCCAGTCGGGCAGCACGACGGCGCGGGAGTGCCCGGTGGGAGAGGTGAGGGGACACAGCCGGGGGTCGTCGGCGAGCAGGTCGGGGGTCTCCAGGGGCAACACCGAGAACGGTCGGGGCGGTCCCGGTTCGGAGGCGAGGGTGTCGGCCAACACCTCGGCGAGTGCGAGGGTGGACAGCGGTGCGCGAGGAGTGGGTGTGAGCACCACCGAGGTGTCCACGACGAGGGCGGCGGCGACGGCCCCGGCCGCGCTCACCAACGGCCGGTGTGGCGTGACGATGCCGAGCGCCGCGCCGCGCGGCGCCCGGCGGGTCAGCACGATCTCGCCCGCCGAGGAACCCGCGGAAAGGCCCGGACCGGCCGCCGTCGACCGCATTTGGCCCGCGAAACGTGCCGCGTGCCGCAACGTCGCCACGGCGAGTCGCACCTCCGCGGCGGTCTGGGTCAGCGGGGCGGCGGACTCGGCGGTGAGGAGTTCGGCGAACTCCTCACCCCGCTTCTCCACCTCGGTCGCCATCCGGTCGAGCGTGTGACCGGCGGTGGGCGCGCCCGCCGACCGTTTTTCGCCCGCGAAATGCGCCGCGCCCGCCACCGCGCGCTCCACCTGTGCCGCGTCGGGCAGGGAGACGGTGGCGACCTCGGTGCCGTCGTAGGGGTGGATCACGGGGCGTTTCTCGCTCCCGTCCTCGGGGACTCCGTCGATCCACACGGGGCGGGGGCGCGGGGTGACGGCCTCCATCGGCTCCATGCGCGTGACCGTAACCGCCACCTGGGAGAATCGCTCGTCGGTCGGCCTGCGACGATGGAGGCAGACTTTCGTCGCAGTGAACGTTGAGGAGTCCGACAGTGTCAGATGGCCCCGTGCTCGTGGTGGACTACGGTGCGCAGTACGCGCAGCTCATCGCCCGACGGGTCCGCGAGGCGCAGGTGTATTCGGAGGTCGTTCCCCACACGACCCCCGTGGACGAGCTCCTCGAGCGCAACCCGTCCGCCATCATCCTGTCGGGTGGACCCGCGAGCGTGTACGAGGAGGGCGCGCCCGGCGTCGACCCGGCGCTGTTCGACGCGGGTGTCCCCGTGTTCGGGATCTGCTACGGCTTCCAGGCCATGGCGAAGGCGCTGGGCGGCACCGTGGAGCACACGGGCACGCGGGAGTTCGGTCGCACGGAGCTCGGGGTCACCGGTGGGGCCTTGCACGAGGACCTTCCCACCCGGCACCCGGTGTGGATGAGCCACGGTGACTGCGTCACGAAGGCCCCCGAGGGCTTCGCCGTCACGGCGGGCAGCGACGGCGCGCCGGTGGCGGGGTTCGAGAACGTCGAGCGCAAGCTCGCCGGGGTCCAGTACCACCCCGAGGTGGCGCACTCCCCGCACGGCCAGGAGGTGCTGCGCCGGTTCCTGCACGACATCGCCGGTATCCGCCCGAGGTGGACCACGGCGTCGATCGTGGACGACCAGGTGGAGCGCATCCGCGCGCAGGTGGGGGACGGGCACGCGATCTGCGGCCTGTCCGGTGGCGTGGACTCGGCGGTGGCCGCGGCCCTGGTGCAGCGCGCGATCGGGGATCGCCTCACCTGTGTCTTCGTCGACCACGGCCTGTTGCGTGCGGGGGAGCGGGCTCAGGTGGAGCGCGACTTCGTGGCGGCCACGGGGGTGAAGCTCGTCACCGTGGACGCCGCTGATCGGTTCCTCACGGCGCTCGACGGTGTCACCGACCCCGAGCAGAAGCGCAAGATCATCGGCCGGGAGTTCATCCGCGTCTTCGAGCAGGCCGCGCGTGAGGTCAAGGCTCAGGGCGACGTGGAGTTCCTGGTGCAGGGGACGCTGTACCCGGACGTGGTGGAGTCCGGGGGCGGCGCGGGCACCTCGAACATCAAGAGCCACCACAACGTGGGTGGGCTGCCCGACGACCTCCAGTTCACGCTCGTGGAGCCGCTGCGCCTGCTGTTCAAGGACGAGGTGCGCAGGGTGGGGCTCGAACTCGGGCTGCCCGAGACCATCGTGCACCGGCAGCCCTTCCCCGGCCCCGGCCTCGCCATCCGCATCATCGGCGCGGTGACCTCCGAGCGGTTGGAGACGCTGCGGGCCGCGGACGCGATCGCGCGTGAGGAACTCAGCGCCGCCGGACTCGACTCCGACATCTGGCAGTGCCCCGTGGTGCTGCTCGCCGATGTCCGCAGCGTCGGGGTGCAGGGCGACGGCCGCACGTACGGGCACCCCGTGGTGTTGCGTCCCGTTTCCAGCGAAGACGCCATGACCGCCGACTGGGCTCGGCTACCCTACGACGTGCTCGAACGGATCTCCACACGGATCACCAACGAGGTAGCCGAGGTGAACCGGGTGGTGCTGGACGTGACCAGCAAGCCACCGGGGACCATCGAGTGGGAGTGAACGACACGGGACCTGGGGGTTGGTAGCAGTGTGGATCGCGGGCGTGGTGTTGCTGGTTGTCGCGGTCGCTGCCTTCTTCTACATGAAGCACACGCGCGACGAACTGCACGCCATGATCGGCACTGAGACGTTCTCGATCCCCGAACTGGAGCGGTATCGCGCCGCCTCCGACGAGCTCGGAGGCAAGGGCGCGTTCCGTAAGACGGCCGAGGTCGTGGGCGCCGCGCATCCCAGGCCCGAGGGACCGCTGACGGCTGAGCTGTCGAAGGTGGAGTGCGTCTGGTACCGCTACCGCATCGACCGGCACTACGAGGTGATCGAGTACCGGGACGGCAAGCGGTACCGGCGCAAGCGCACCGAACGGGTCGCCGAGCACACCTCGCACGAGGGCTACGCGCTGATCGACGACGAGGGCCGCACGATCGGGGTCGACCCGAACGGCACCAACCCCGACGGGGTGGAGCAGACCGTCAGCCGGTTCGAGCCCCATCGGGGCCAGCAGGGCAGCATCGAGCTGTTCGGCATCAAGCTGCCCGCGTTGTTCGGTCGGGGTGACAGCACCATCGGCTACGACTACAAGGAGTGGGTCATCCGCCCCGGCCAGCGGCTGTACATCCTCGGCGAGGTCCACGACCGCATCGGCCCCCTCGTGATCGGCAAGCCGAGGGAGAAGGGTCACTTCATCATCTCCACCCGCACGGAGGAGGAGCTGCGGCAGCTGCGGGTCCGGCGGCACAAGTTCCTGGCGATCGGCACGGTGGCGAGCACGGTCGTGGGGCTCGGGCTGATCGTGGCGGATCTGTTCGTCTAGCCGACCGGAGCCGTCAGCGTTCGCGTTTCCGGGGCCGCATCGACGACACCAGCATGAGCACTCCCACGGCGACGGCTCCGCCCGCCAACAGCCAGCGCAGGGCCACCTCCCCGAGCCAGGTGTGGGCGTCGGTGAGGATGTAGAACGAGACGAACAGCGTCGCGATGCCCGCGAGCAGGGAGAACAGGTCCCACGTGCGTGGCGCGGACTTTCGGCCGTCGTCAGCCACGGAGTACCTCCACATTCCCCGCTCCGGTCTGAGCGGTCAGCGTGATCCGGGGTCCACCTTCGCCGTCGACGCCGTAGTCGACGCCGCGAAGCTCGGGAATCCGGATGCCCGTGCGTTCTTGCCCGAGGCATTCCATGGTGCCGACTCCGGCCTCGCAGTTGTACCGGACGTCGGCGTCGGGCGGAACGATCACCGCGAGGTTGCCCACGCCGACGCGCACGGTGGTGGTCACCCGGTCGGTACCGGAGAGCCGGGTCAAGTCGATCAGAAGGTCGCCCGCCGTGCGCTCGTAGACGGGCAGTACCTGCTCGGCCGACGCCGGTGTGGTCTCGAGGTCGCCGAACCCACCCCCGACGTGGGGCAGCGGAACCACACTGAGCACGAGACCCGCGAGCGACAGCGGGACCGCCAGCCACACCAGCCCCCGGCCTCCTCGCCGGAACGAACCGACGACCATGCCGAGGCCCAGCACCGCGAGTACCAGACCCACGACGTGCGCCGGGGTGAACCACGGCACGCCCTCCGCGGCGAGCGCCGCCCCCGCTCCGCCGACGGCCAGCGCCAAACCCATCACCGCGATTCCCACCTTGGACTTCCGGCGGGGTGGTGCGGGCGGCTCCGACTGCGGCGACGGGGCGGGGGAGGTCTCGTCCGGCAACCGCCAGCCCAGGGGATCGGCCCCGAGCGGATCCCAGGTCGGCGGCGCCGACGACACGGGTCGTCCCCACACGCCCGTGTCCCCGGTGACCGTGGTGGTTCCCGCTGTCCCCGCAGCGGGGACGGTGGGCGTCGGGCGGCGGAGGTGCCCCCTGCTGCGGTGCAGCAGATAAAGCGCCGCCACAACGAGCGCCAGCCCGAAGAAAGCGCCCCCGTCGAACCAGCTCCCCGAAAAGCTCCACAGCCACATCGGGACGAGCACCACGCCCAGCGCGAGTGCGAACCCCTTCGGCATCGAACTCTGTCCCTGCCCGAAGAGGCTCTCGATCCCCGACACCTCGTCCCCCTCGCCGGGGAGGAGCAGCCAACCGAGCAGATAGACGGCGAGCCCGATTCCCCCGAACACCGTCAACACGACGAACGCCACTCGTACGACGGTCGGGTCGATGCCGTAGCGGTATCCGATACCGGACGCCACTCCCGCCAACTTGCGGCCGTGGTGTGGACGCCGGGGTCGGGAGACCCAGAAGTCCTTCACCGTGTCCTCGAAGCCTTCGATGCGCTTCGCGGAGTCCGTCGTGTTCATGCGAACAGCATGCTCGACTCCCCCGCCGCGGACATCGGGGAGTAACCCTGATCCTTCCTCGGGGGCGGGCCAGGGGGTCCGGGATGCTCTCAGGGGTTTCCCCGATGACCTCGGGGTCCGACCGTGTGACGATGGCTGTGTGGAGGAGCAGGTGACCGGCGAACCGGGGGCCGAGGAGACGCGGGAGCCGCCCGAGAACGGGGCGTCCGAGTCGATGCCCTCGCGGACGGGGGCCGCGAGCGAGGCGGGTGTGTCCGTGACATCTGCCGGCGGAAGGCGTCTTCCCTCAGCGGGGGAGCTCGACGAGCCGCCGAAGATGTACCGGCGCCGTACGGGCCGGGCGCTCGCCGGTGTCGCCGGAGGGCTCGCCGACCACCTCGGCGTCAACGTCCTCTGGGTCCGGGCGACGTTCGCGGTGCTCTCAGCGTTCGGCGGGGTAGGACTGTTCGCCTACGGGCTGCTGTGGGTGTTCGTTCCGCAGAGCAAGGGGGAAGAGCCGGCCGCTCCCGAGTCGTCCAAGGAACGGCAGCAGGCGTTCGGGCTCATCGCGCTGGGCGTCGGCCTGACCTTCGCGGGCGGTGCCATCACCGGCCTGTTCAGCGGCTGGGTGGGGGTGCCGGTCGCCGTGGCGCTCGTCGGTGCCGCGGTGGTGTGGCGCGAGGCTGACGAGTCGCAGCGCAGGCGGTGGCGGGACGGCGCCCGCTCCGGCGTGGCGGGGGTGCTCGGCGGCGGTGGGGTCCGCCCGATCGTCCGGGTGCTCGCGGGCGGGGCGCTGGTGGCCACCGGCATCGGTGTGCTGGTCTTCCGCGGCGGCAGCTTCGACCAGGTGCAGTTCGCACTGATCGCGGTGCTGGCGACGCTGATCGGGGTCGCGGTGCTGACGGTGCCGTTCTGGCTGCGGTTGATCCGGGACCTCGGTGAGGAACGCCGGGCGAGGATTCGCACCGAGGAGCGTGCCGAGATCGCCGCCCACCTGCACGACTCGGTGTTGCAGACGCTGGCGCTGATTCAGAAGCAGGCCGACATGCCGCGTGAGGTGGCGCGGCTGGCCCGAAGTCAGGAGCGGCAGTTGCGGCAGTGGCTGTACGGGCCGTCCGGCTACGGCGCGAAGCGGAGCACGGCGGAGAACACGCGGGAGACCACGAGCCTGTCCGAGGCGTTGGCCACGGCCTGCGGTGAGGTGGAGGACACCTTCGCGATCTCGGTGCAGCATGTGGTCGTCGGGGGCGAGGTCGAGGTCGACGACCGGCTGGGCGCGTTGATCCAGGCGGCCCGTGAGGCCATCGTGAACGCGGCCAAGCATGCGGGGGTCGAGGAAGTCAGCGTGTACGCGGAGGTCGAGAACGACGCGGTGACGGTGTTCGTGCGGGACCGGGGGAAGGGCTTCGATCCGGACGCCGTTCCGGAGGACCGGCATGGCCTCGCGGACTCCATCAAGGGCAGGATGGAGCGTAACGGTGGCAAGTACCGGTTGCGTACCGCGCCGGGCGAGGGCACCGAGGTGCAGTTGGAGATGCCGCGTAGGGCCGCGGACAGGAGCGCGCAGGGGGCGAAGTGAGCACAGCCGAGCAGGAACGACCCGTGACGGTGTTCCTCGTCGACGACCACGCGTTGTTCCGAGCGGGAGCCCGCACGGAGCTGGAGTCGGTGAGCGACGAGGTCCGGGTGGTCGGCGAGGCGGGGTCGGTGAACGAGGCCGTGGCCGGAATCCGCCGGACCCGGCCACGGGTGGTGCTGCTCGACGTCCACATGCCCGACGGCGGTGGGGCCGAGGTGTTGCGCAAGGTGCGGCCCGAGCTGCCCGACGTGGTGTTTCTCGCGTTGTCGGTCTCCGACGCCGCCGAGGATGTGATCGCGGTGATCCGTGCGGGCGCGCGCGGGTACGTCACCAAGACGATCTCCTCGCGCGAGCTGGTGCGTGCGGTGCTGCGGGTGGCCGACGGCGACGCGGTGTTCTCGCCGCGCCTGGCCGGGTTCGTGCTCGACGCGTTCGCCGACCGTCCCGGCGCCGAGCCCATCAACGACCCCGACCTCGACTTGCTGACCCCGAGGGAGCGGGACGTGCTGCGGTTGCTCGCGCGCGGCTACGCGTACAAGGAGATCGCCTCGGAGCTGTTCATCTCGGTGAAGACCGTGGAGACCCACGTGTCGAGCGTGTTGCGCAAGACGCAGTTGTCCAACCGCTACGAGCTTTCGCGCTGGGCCTCCGACAGGCGGCTCGTCTGACCCCGGCGGGCCACGAACCCGGCCAGCGCCAGCGCGCCGAGAATCCCGAGACCGGCCGACGCCACGCCCACCGACTGGCCCGGCGGGCTCCAGTCCAGCTCCAACAGTCCGGTGTGCGTGCCCTCGGGCAGTGTCACGGTGACCAGTCCGGCCGGTGTCGTCTCCACCGGCACGGCGACGCCGTTCACGGTGGCGCGGTAGCCGGGCCAGGCCAGCCGCGCGAACACGAGCCGGTGTTCGGTGGAGCCGGTGGCGGTGAAGCGCACGGTCTCCCCGGTGGCGCCCGTGGCGCCGTGGACGGTGGTGGCGTCGGTGACGTCCAGTCCCGGTGAGGCCCACGTCAGGGTCGAGTTCGGCCATTGTGGCGGTGCCTGGCGGCGCAACACGGTCACCACCTCGTCGCGTTCGCCCACCCGCCAGCCCGCAGGCGGTTCCGCCGTCTTCGTCTCGGGCACGAGCGCGTTTTGCACCACCACCGTGGTGACGCCGAGCAGGTCCGCGAGAGGCGCGCCGTCGAACTCGGTGGGACGCCACAGCGCGTCCCACGCCTCGGGGCAGGTGGTGGAGCCGGAGTTGTTGAGACAGAAGGTGTCGATGAAGTCGAGGAAGCCGAGGCCGGTGTAGGACACCAGCGACTCCACTCCCGCCGCGGCGTAGACGTTGCCGAACAGGAAGTAGCGCCACGCCCCGTCCGGGTGCAGTCCGAGCGTCTGCTCCGCCGTGGTCAGGTCGGCGATCTGCATGACCTCGCCGGGGTAGCGGTCGGCGAACCGGGCCTCCAGCTCGGCCACCGAGTGGGGGTAGTAGAGCTGGGAGACGTTGGTGTTCTTGGGCGCCATCGCGAGTTGGTAGCCGAGGACGACGGCCGTGCCCGCACACAGCAGGACGGCTAACCGGGTTCCGCTCGTGACGCGGTACCGAGTGAGGACAACCGCGGTGAGCCCGGCCACCAGCACCCCGCCGCCCACGTGCCACGGCCAGTTCTCGGGGGTGGCGGCCCAGGCCAGGTACACGCCGAGCGCGACGATCGCCGCCGTCGCCACGCAGCGCGGGCGCGGGCGGTCGGTGCGCAGTCCCGCCGACAGCGTCACGGCGAGCACGACCGCGGCCGCGAGGAAGCAGTACTCCAGATGCCGGATGGGCCAGCGGAACAACCACAGCTTCGACGGTCCGAGCGCCGCGACCGCGAACACCGCCGCCACCACCAGGGGCGCGAGCAGCAGTCGCCAGCGTTGCCGTACCACCCGCCAGTTCAACCAGGGCACCAGCGGAAGCACGAACCACGCGAAGTACGCGGCGGGAACGGCGAGTCCGGTGCCCCCGAAGACCCCGATGTAGGGCAGGTGGGTGGGGGTACTCGACGCGAGCAAGTCGGTCAGCCCCGGTACGAGGAAACCGTCGTTGACCACGGTCGTGTCGCTGCGCCAGGTCACCGAGGAGCTCGCCAGCAGGGGCAGGAACACCAACGGCACGAGGAGGGCGGCGCAGGTACCCAACCCGAGTATCACCACGGTGCCCCTGCCCTTGCGGCGTACCGCGAATTCCACGAGCAGGCCCAGGTGGACGACCGCGACCCCGAGCGCGCCGTAGGGGTTGCCCGCCGTCACGGCGAGCGCGGCGGCCCCGAACGCCCACAGGGGATTGATGCCGCCGCGCGCCGCCCGGCGGGCCGTCCACCACACATGCGGCACGTACGCGAACGCGATCAGCCCGGAGGCCCAGGAGCCGGCGTCGAAGTAGAGCACGTAACCCGCGAACGGCAGTGCCACGGCGAGGGCCGCGGCGGCGGGTCGGGCCGCCCCGTACTCGCGGCACAGCAGGTACACCCCGAGCGCGAGCAACACCAGGAACTCGGTCTTGACCAGCACCGCGGCGACGGCGAGGTCGGGCAGCGCCGCCACCAGAAGGTAGTTCGCGACGTTGACCGGGTTGTAGACGCCGAACAGGGCCTCGGCCGCGAGGTTGCCACCCATCCAGGAGTCGACGTCGAGCAACGGGGGCCACTGCCCTTCCGCGATCCGCTCGCCCAGGCGGCGCCACATCGGGAGGAACTGGGCGGCGCTGTCGTCCCAGAAGTAGAAGATGCGGTTGCGGACGAGCGGGAGTTGCGCGAGCAACGCCACCGCCACGCACACCCCGGTAGCCGTCCAGAATCCCGTCGTCCGGCGGGGTCGGGGAGGGGGTGCGGCGTCGTCGGGTCGGACGTGGGGAGCGGCGGTCGTGGTGGTCGTCATGAGCGGACCTCCGTGGCGTGCTCGGCCCAGCGCGGGCGAGTGCGCCGCTCCGTGAGGATGTACTGGGCCACGAGGAAGGTCACGGGGATCGCGACCGAGGCCGCGATCAGGGGGGCGATCCTCTCGTCGACTGCGAACACGTTCACGAGCAGGTACAGCCCTGCCGAGGTCACCACGAAGTTCGTGACGTTGGAGAGGGGGAACAGCAGGAACGTCCGCAGGCGGGGACGAGTGCGGAACGTGAAGCGGCAGTTGAGGAAGTACGACCCCACCATCGCCAGGACGAACGCGACGACGTGTGCCAGCAGGTAACCCAGGACGAGCCGCAACAGCAGGTAGAGGCCCAGGTACGTCGCCGTGTTCACCACACCGACGGCGGCGAACCGCACTAGTCGTCCACGCACGGTGCCTCCGGCGCGGTGGTGTGGCTGGTCTCCTTCACGAGGAAGTGCGGGCGCTGTTTCGTCTCGTGGTAGATCCGGCCCAGGTACTCGCCCAAAACCCCCATCAGCAGCAGCTGCATCCCGCCGAACCCGATGATGCCGCACATGATCGTGACGTAGCCGGGGGCCGTGGTGCCGTGGAGCAGGGCACCGATGACGAGCCACAACGCGTAGCCGAACGCGGCGGCCGTGCACAGCGCGCCGAGGTACACGGCGAGCCGCAACGGCCGGTGGTTGAACGACAGGATGCCGTCGATGCCGTAGTTGATCAGGGATCGCATCGACCACTTGCTCTCGCCGTCGGTCCTCGCGACGTTCTCGTAGTCCACCACGGCCGTGTCGAAGCCGATCCAGGAGAACAGGCCCTTGGAGAATCGATTGCGTTCCTCCAGCGACAGCAGAGCGTCCACCGCGCGCCTGGTCAACAGCCTGAAGTCGCCCACCCCGTCGGTGAGTTCGACGTCGACGAGCCGGTTCATCATTCGGTAGTACGCCCGAGACGCCGCCGTCCGGACCCGCGCTTCTCCCGTTCGGGTCCGCCGGGCGACCACCTGGTCGTACCCCTTGTCGATGAGGGCCACCATGTCCCCCAGCAGCTCCGGTGGATGCTGCAGATCGGCGTCGAGGATGGCCACCAGGTCACCCGCCGCGTGCTTCAGCCCCGCCAGCATGGCCGCTTCCTTGCCGAAGTTGCGGCTGAGCGACAGGTATCGGAACCGCGAGTCCGATCGCGACATGGCGCGAAGCTGTCCGAGCGTGTCGTCGGTGCTGCCGTCGTCCACGAGGATGACCTCGAAGTCCTCGGCCAGCGGCGGCAGTACGTGCAGCAACGCCGCTCTCAGGCGGGGCAGGCAGGTTTCCTCGTTGTAGCACGGGACGACGACGGAAAGACGCATTGTCCGCTGCTTTCGGTTCGGCCGGCACACGAGGGGAGCGGCGATGCGCGCGAGCCGGGTGGCCCGAACGACACTGCGGTTCCCACCCCTTGCTTGCCGACCGACCGAGACGGGAAACCTGGGTTCAGACCATTGGGTGTCATCCGCCCACCGGACGGAGGACGGCGGCGACCGGGCCTAGAGGACCACGACGACCGCGATCACGGCCAGCACGACGACGAGGGCCGCGAGTGCCCACAGCAGGATTCGCCGCGCCGACGGTGCCGGGTCCGAGGCCGCGGGGACCGAGGTCTTCGAGGGACCGGCGGAGGCCGGTGGCACCCGTGGGGGTCGCGGCATGAGCGGGACCGTGGGCATGGCCGGTGCGGTCGGTGGCACGAACCCGGCCTGCCTGCCCTTGCTCACGGCGCGGAGCGCGGTGACCGTGTCCGCCAGCGTCGGCCGTAGCTCGGGGTCGGTGCGCAACAGTTTCTCCAGGGCCGCCGTCAACGGTCCGCTGCGCGAGGGCACCACGGGTGCGCCCTCGCCGTCGGGACCGAGGGGCGGAGTCCCCTCCACTGCCTTGAACAGGGTGGCGCCGAGCGAGTACGCGTCGGACTGGGAGGTGGGCGCCGCGCCGCGCTTGACCTCGGGCGCGAGGTAGGCGGGGTCGGGATCGCCACCGTGGATGCCGATGTCGGTGAGCTTGACACCGCCGTCGTCGGCCAGCAGCACGTTGCCGGGTTCCACGGCGCCGTGCACCACTCCCGCACCGTGCGCGGCGGAGAGTGCCGCCCCGAGTGCCGCACCCAGGTAACCGGCCTGTTCCGGGGTGAGTGTGCCGTGCTCGGCCAGGAAGTCGGCCATGTTGCGCGACGGCACGTACTCCATGACGAGCCATACCTCGTCGCCGTCCTGCAGTGCGTCGTACACCGTCACGGCGCTCGGGTGGACCACCTGCATGGCGAGTTTCGCCGCGGCCAGCGCCGTCCGCCGCGCCTCGTCGGGGTCTTTTGCCGGGTCGAGATACATCGGTTTGGCCGCGACCGTGCGGTGCAGCAACGTGTCGAAGGCCAGCCACACGATGCCGGCCCGGCCTCGGCCGATCGGCTGGTCGAGCCTGTACCGCTCACCGACGAGAGCGCCTTCGGTGTTCTTCACACAACCCCTTGTATCGCGATGCCAGTCAAACGCACATCAACGAAGCTGCTGTGGTCACTATGTGGTCTCTTCTGTGCCCGACGGTTCCTCGGGGCTGGGCGAGTCCGGTTGTCCGGGGTCGGGATCGTCGCTCCCGTCCCCTCCGCCGGGCGGGTTGGTGTCGCTGTCGTCCGGTGTGGAGGTCGGCAGATTGTCCGTGGGGCGGAGGTCGGTGGTCGTGATGTCCCAGCTCTCCTCGTCAGTCGGGAGCGGGGCGTCCTGGATCGGGGCATCACCGGGGTCGGAGTCCGTCGGCACCGGGTTGTTCTCCACCGGCTCCTCGGAGGTGGTCGTCGTGGGCTCGCTCGACGAACTCGTCGAACTCGGCCAGGACTGCGTGGTGCCCACGGGCCGCTGGTCACCGGGCTGCTCGGTGGAGTCGTCGCCACCGCCGCTGCCGAATATCCAAATGACGAACGTCGCCATCCCGATCACCACGACGGCGCCGATCATCGCGGGGATCTTCCAGTTGCCCTTCTCCTCGGTCTCCTCCGGGGCGGACGGGGGCGCGTCGTAGTCGCGGTCTCGCTCGTCGTAGCGATCGTCGTAACGGTCGTCGTAGCGATCGTCGTACGCCGCTGCGTCGGCGGGGACGGCGCGGGTGGGCTGGGGGCCGGGGGCGACCGACGTACGGTCGTAGCCGTCGTAGTCGTCGTAGGGCTCGCGGGGTCGTGCCGTCGTAGGGGCACCCTCGTCGTAGTACTCGTCGGCCGGATAGCGGTCGTCGTAGTCGTCCTCGTAGCCGTCGTAGTCGCCGTAGCTGTCGTAGTCCCCGTAGTCCTCGTAGTCACCGTCGAGCCGGGAGGTCCGGCCGTCCGCGTGGTTGGCGGCGACCGCACCCGCGGCCCCACCGGCCGCTCCCGCGCCGGCGGCTCCCAGCACGGCGGTGCCGCCACCGGGCCTGGGGTGTGCGTGAGTGGGGTCGTCGGGGCCGCCGAGCGGCGTCTCCCCACGGGCGACGGCGGCCAGCAGCTCCTCGCACTGCGCCGCCGTGGGCCGATGTGCCACGTCGGGGTGCAGCATCACGGCGAGCACACTGGTCAGGGGGCCGGACCGCCGAGGCGGGTTGATCTGCCCCGCGGCCACGGCGTGGAGCAGGCCCAGGGTGTTCTCGCTCAATCCGAACGGCGGCTGTCCCTCCGACGCGGCGTACAGCGTGGAGCCGAGGGAGAAGACGTCGGAGGCGGGGCCCGGCTCGCCTCCGATGGCGACCTCGGGGGCGAGGTAGGCGGGAGTGCCCGCGATCATGCCGGTCTTGGTGACCGTGACGTCGTCCTTCGCCCGCGAGATGCCGAAGTCGGTGATCTTCACGACCCCGTTGTCGGCGAGCAGGATGTTGCCCGGCTTGATGTCCCGGTGGACGATGCCGACGGCGTGCGCCTCCTTGAGTGCGGCCGCGACCTGAGCACCGATCCTGGCCACTTCGACGGGCGGCAGTGTCTTCCGGTTCTGGAGCTCCTGAGCGAGGCTGGTCGACGGCAGGTACTCCATGATCAGGCACGGCTGACCGTTGTCGTCCGTCACCACGTCGAACACGGTGATGGCGTTCGGGTGGTGCAGTCGTGCCGCGATCCGCCCCTCGCGCATGGTGCGCTGCCGTGCGTCCTCGGCCTCGTTCTCGTCGAGGCCGGGCTGGAGCAGGAGTTGTTTGATCGCGACCGTTCTGTGCAGCACGTCGTCGTGCGCCTGCCAGACGGCACCCATGGCACCGGTCCCGATCCGCTTGATGACACGGTAGCGGCCGGCGACCAGGCGACCCTCGTCGCTCACGCGACCTCCTTCGGGCTCGCACATACCGGAGTTCGTGTGCCGGCTTACCGAGACCGACCCACGACAGACTAGGCTGATCACCCTACGCACACACGGGGGGCACGCTCGGGGAAAAGGCTCACACCCCGATCGAGGGCCACGGTAACGGGCTCACAAGGCCGATGAGCTTACAGGGTGTGGACGAACCGCAACACCGCATGGTTGATGACTGGCTGCGGAACGTCACCGCACTCCGGAAAACTCGCGTGGTCCTCGACGGTGGCCCGTGGTACGGGTTCATGGTGTAGACGCCGCGGGCGGCCGCTCGGTTGGTTCCGGAGAGCGGAAAGTCCCGGGAAGTGGGAATTCGTCGAGCGCGGCGGCACCGGTGATGCCGGAGGGCTCCGTGGTCTGTCCCTTGCCCGGCGGCTCCTCGTCGTTCGCGAGCACGGCCGCCACCACCACCGACACCACGACGGCGGTCGCGGCCAACAGCAGGGCTATCAGCTTGGCTCTGCGGGCGAACAAACTCTCGGGCTCCTCGACGAGGGCGGTACCCACCCCGCCGAGCTCGCCCGAAGGGTCGCCGGCTGACGCGTCATGTCTGTCGAAGGTCTCGCTCGGAGGGTTCGGATCGGTCGGGTCGTCGACGACGACCGTCGGCTCCTGCCCCTGGTGGCGCCGGTCGTGCACTGCCTGCCCTCGCCTGCGTCGGTGTGTGGCCGCTGTCCTGCCGTTCGATGTGTGGACTTCCGCGACCCAGACAACTCGTTCGTTGAGCCGTTTACCAGGGTTTGTCGGTGGAGGGCACGGCGTGGACGACGAACGGCGCTTCGTGTCACCCGAGCAGAGTAATTTTCAACCGTTCACCGACTTGCACGTGCAAGCGAATGGGTGAAAACGTGCGCTTCGGCGAGGGTGGAGGGGCCAGTGCGGCACCTCGCGGGGACACGATCGGGCTCTGACCACACGGACGTCGTCACAGCGTGTCAGCCTCGATCAGCTCGTCCTCCGAGAACACGAGCTTGCGGGTCTGCCGTTCGCTCGTGCCGTCCACGTACGTGACGTCGAGCGTGTTGAGCGTGTAGCCCTCGTGGGGGTCGACGTAGACTTCCCGTACCTCGAAGTAGGCGACGTCGGCGTACTTCGCGGCGAGACCCTCGGGGCCAAGGGCGGCGAGCTCGCCCGTGGTCAGGGCATGCGCGGCGGCCGGGTCCTCGGTGACGAGATTGAAGTAGTCCTGGGAGACCTGTGCCAACGTGCCACTGTCGTACGGTGCCCACAGAACCACCGGGGCCCTCCCCGTGGGGGCCGGTGTGACCGGCGGTTTCGAGGGTGCGGCAGGGGCGGGCTCGGACTCGCCGATCCCACTTTCCGGTCCCTCACCGGCGTCGACGACGGGGGTGTCGTAACCGCCGGGTTCGCCGGTTTCGTCGCCGGGGCCCGAGGTGGGTGCGAAACCGCTCTCCCGGTGCGTGGTGGGGACGGTTCCGACGGGGGTGTCCGTCTCGTGGCCGTTGTCGTCCTTCTCGGCGTCGGACGTGGGGCCGGAACGCGGGGCGTCCTCGTCGCCGCCGCCCGGCAGCGTGGGTTGCCGCGAGCTGTTGTCCGGCCAGGTCTCCAAGGCCCTGGTGCTCTCGGAGGGCTCACTCACCAGCGCCGTGCCCACCAGCAGCATCGCCGCGACGGCGGCGCCGGAAGCCGCGCTGGCGAACCACGCCGCCTTGCGCCACGTGCGTGGCGGGGTGACCGACGCGGGCACCGATCCGAGGTTGAACTTGCCGAGGCCACGGGGCCGGGCTGCTCGGTGGCGACCGTTCTCCTCGTCCGCCGCGTGCGCTCCGCCCGTCGGAGTGGTCAGCAGCACTCGTCTGCGCCGGGTGACGGGTTTCTCGGGGGCGGACTCGTCGTCCGTCACGGGGAGGACGCCGCTTTCGGAGGTGAACTCGGCGTCGGCCGCGATCGGTGAGGTGATCCGGGGGATCGGTTCGGTGCGGGCGTGGGAAGCGCCCCCGCCGTCGGCCGTGGGTGGGGTCCATGTTCCCGGAGCCGGTCGGTGCCGGTGCTCGGGAGCTGGAAGGACGGGGACCGGGGCGGTGTCCGGCCCGTGGTCGGGCTCGTCCCACGAGGTTACGGGATCGACGACCGAAACCGGTTCGGTGTCGTCGATGTCGGTGGCTCGGCCGAGCTCATGGGGAACGTCGGATGTGTCGTTCATGCCGGGTGGACGCCTCCTCCCGTTGCTGCCACCGCACCGGACGGTGTCGTCGTGGCCGGGTCGGGACGAAGGATGTCGCGCGTTCGCGTACCGGCATGTGATCCCGCACATGCGGTTCGGGGGACTGCGAGGTCCGCGACACCCTTCGCGCTCACCTGAAGCAGGGTAGGAGTTTTTGGCCCCGGCGGTGGGCCGGGAACGCCGACGACCGGCCGAATCACTCGGTCGTGCGCACCGGCGGGACGGATGCCGACGTCACCGCCGATCGGTCACCCACCGCTGCGATAGCGCGCCTGGGTCGACTGCAGGGCCTTGGTCGCCACCGCGCCGGACCCCGCGGCGAGCAGCACCGCCAGGATGTCCATCGTGGTTCCACCGGCGGTGAACAGCAGTGCCACGACGGCACCCGCGACACTGCCTCCCGCGATCGGCCACCGCGACCGCACGTAGTCGGCGATGGGGCCGCCTCCCGCCCGCCTGTTCGCCGCGCTGTTCAACATGGCCAGGTAACCGGCGTGCGCGAGCGCGGCGAGCAGGCTCGCGATCGAGGCCACGACGGCGATGATGTTGATGATGTCCATGACACTAGTGTGCCGTCGACTCGCGGAACCCCGGGTCGGGGAGATCCCTGAAATCGGGCGGTACCGGCGGTGGCCGACGGGGCGACTCAGCGTCCCAGGCGTCCCCGGCCGAGGTTGAGCAGCGCCATCGCGAGCTGCCTGCCCTCGGGGCCCAACTCCCGGTACCGAGCGAGGACGTCCATCTCGCGGTTGTAGACGATGCGGGGCCCGCCCGCGGCCATCCGGGCCGCCCCGATCTTCTTCGACACCTCGGCGCGGCGCTTCACCAGCCTGAGGATCTCCGCGTCGAGCCAGTCGATCTCCTTGCGGAGTTCGTCGATCTCCTCCGCGGTGGTCGTTTCGGTCCGGCCTGCTTCGTCGGTGTCGTGAGTCTGGGCGTTCATCGTGACCCCTTCTCGCTCGTGGAGCCGGTCCGTCCCGAGACGACGAAAGCCCCGGGTCCGGTGGACTCCGAGGCTTTCGTGACGACTTGTGACACTACGCGATCACGGGAGCCGGAGTCCGGTTCCCGTAGAAAAATCGAAACGCGTCGTGCCGCACGTCGCCGAGTATGCCACACGGTGAGCCCTCGGGGTCGGCGGGTGGTGTGGGTCACGGCGGTCGAGGGTTCGGGAGCGGCGACTAGCATCGACACGTCCGTTCCTTTCCGGGCCGGGCAGCCGCCGCGGGCGCTGGGTCGTGACCTCGCCCGGTACACGCGGTGCGACCCCGGACCGTGCCGTGGGCGATCCGGCCGCCGCCGGTGTCATCGAGTAGCGTCTTCGCACGGTCAGCCCACTAGGCACGTCGTTAGGTGCGCTCACTCACCATGAACACCCTGTTCGATCTTCTTCCCGACCCCGCGGGCCACGGTGGAGCCGGTGTTTCGGCGTCCCCCGCCACGCACGCCGAACTGCTGGACGACCTGAACCCCGCGCAGCGGGCGGCCGTGGAACACCGAGGCCGTCCCCTGCTCGTCGTCGCCGGGGCGGGTTCCGGCAAGACCCGGGTGTTGACCCGCAGGATCGCCTACCTGCTGGCCGAGAGGAACGTGCACCCCGGCCAGATCCTGGCGATCACCTTCACCAACAAGGCCGCCGCCGAGATGCGGGACCGGGTCGTGGACCTGGTCGGCCGCCGGGCGGGGGCGATGTGGGTGTCGACGTTCCACTCGATGTGCGTGCGCCTGCTGCGACGCGAGGCCAAGAAGCTGGAGATGACGTCCCACTTCTCCATCTACGACGCCGACGACAGCAGGCGGCTGATGACGCTGGTGGGACGGGACCTAGATCTCGATCCCAAGCGGTATCCCGCGCGGGCACTCGCCACGCACGTGTCGAACTGGAAGAACGAACTCGTCGACCCCGACGCGGCGGCCGACGCGGCGGCGAGCGACTTCGAGCGCAAGGCGGCGGAGGCGTACCGCGAGTACCAGCGCAGGCTCGCGCAGGCCGGGGCGATGGACTTCGACGACCTCATCATGAGGACCGTCGAGCTGTTCCAGGTGTTTCCCGACGTGGCCGAGCACTACCGGCGGCGGTTCCGGCACGTGCTCGTCGACGAGTACCAGGACACCAACCATGCGCAGTACACGCTGGTTCGGGAGCTCGTCGGCACCGAACCGACCGAGACCGGGCTGGAGCCCTCGGAGCTGTGCGTCGTCGGTGACGCCGACCAGTCGATCTACGCCTTCCGCGGGGCGACCATCCGCAACATCGAGGAGTTCGAACGCGACTTCCCCGACGCGCACACCATCCTGCTGGAGCAGAACTACCGGTCGACCCAGACGATCCTGTCGGCCGCCAACGCGGTGATCGCGCGCAATCCGGGCCGACGCGACAAGCGGCTTTGGACCGACGCGGGTGACGGCGAGCCCATCGTGGGCTACGTGGCCGACAACGAGCACGACGAGGCCGCCTTCGTGGCTAGGGAGATCGACGCGCTGGTCGACCGGGGCGAGGCGACGTACTCGGACGTCGCCGTCTTCTACCGGACCAACAACCAGTCGCGGGTGTTCGAGGAGATCTTCATCCGGCTCGGGTTGCCGTACCGGGTCGTCGGCGGTGTTCGCTTCTACGAGCGCAAGGAGGTCCGGGATGCGCTCGCCTACCTGCGGGTGCTCGCCAATCCCGACGACACGGTGAGCCTGCGCCGCATCCTCAACGTGCCCAAGCGCGGTATCGGCGACCGGGCCGAGGCCGTGGTCGCCACCCATGCCGAGCGGGAACGCATTTCGTTCGCCGCCGCGTTGCGCGACGCCGTCGCGGGGCGGGTGCCCCTGCTGAACCCGCGGTCGCAGAAGGCGATCAGCGGTTTCCTGGAGCTCATCGATGGTCTGCGGGAACTCGTGGACGAGGGCGCGGACGTCGCCGAGGTGCTGGAAGCGGTGCTCGACCGCACCGGGTATCGCGCCGAGCTGGAGGAGTCGAAGGATCCGCAGGACGCCTCGCGGTTGGAGAACCTCGACGAACTCGTCACGGTGGCCAGGGAGTTCACGGAGTTCGCGCGAACCGTGCGGGCGGAGTCGGACGCCGGGGACGCCGAGGAGGCCGGGGTCCCGGAGCCGGGTTCGCTGCCGGCTTTCCTGGAGCGGGTGTCGCTGGTCGCCGACGCCGACTCCGTCCCGTCGCCGGACGGAGAGGCCGGTGAGGGCGACGACCAGGGCGTGGTCACGCTGATGACCGTGCACACGGCCAAGGGGCTGGAGTACCCGGTGGTGTTCTGCACCGGCTGGGAGGACGGGGTGTTCCCGCACCTGCGGGCCCTCGGTGAGCCGAAGGAACTGGCGGAGGAGCGCAGGCTCGCCTACGTGGCCATCACACGGGCCCAGCGCAGGCTCTACGTGTCGAGGGCGCTCGTGCGCACCGCCTGGGGGCAGCCGATGAGCAATCCGGCCTCCCGGTTCCTCGACGACATCCCGGAGCGGCTCCTCGACTGGCGCAGGCAACAACCGGCGAGGGAGACGGGTGCGCCTCGCGCGGCGACCACCTGGGGTCGCAGGCCGGGGATCGGGTCCGACTCGGCGCAGGCCGGGCTCGCGGCGGGCGGGATGCGCACCACGTCGTTCGGTGGGTTCCCGTCCAGGCGCGGCGACAGTTGGAAGAACAAGGTGGCGCTCAAGCTCGACGTGGGCGACCGGGTCAACCACGACAAGTACGGGCTGGGCACCGTGGTGGCCACCGAGGGCTCGGGGCCGAGGGCCACGGCCACCATCGACTTCGGCAGCGCGGGAACCGTTCGGCTCATGCTGATCGGCAACGTGCCCATGGTGAAGCTGTAGGCCGCGAGCGCGGGCGCCGGTTTTTGTCGGACCCGCGCGCTACCGTTCCCTCGAACACGGGTTCGACGGGGGTGGTCATGGTCGGTCGCGCCGCAGCCGGGGTGGTGTCCGGCTCGGGGACGGGCGCGACACACGACGCGGTCCGGGAGTCGCTCAACTCCCGGACCGCGTGGAACGTCGTGGAGGAACTCGCCGGGCGGCGAGCTCTCGACTCGGCGACGTGGTGGTCAGATGTAGACGCCGCGCGCGGCGAGCCAGGCCTGCGGGTCGACCTTCTGGCCGTTCTCGTGGACCTCGAAGTGCAGGTGAGGACCGGTGGACTGGCCCCTGTTGCCGATGACGGCGATCTGCTCGCCGGCTTTGACCCGCTGGCCCACGTAGACGGAGAAGCTGTCCATGTGGCCGTAGACGTGGATCGTGCCGTCGTCGAGCTGGATGCGCACCCAAAGACCGAAGCCGCTGGCGGGGCCCGCGTCGATCACGGTGCCGTCGGCGGCGGCGACGATCGGGGTGCCGATGCTGTTGGCGATGTCGATGCCGTAGTGGGTGGCGCCCCAGCGGGCGCCGTAGCCGGAGGTGAACACGCCCTGTGCGGGAAGCACGAACTTGGGGCGAGCGGCCTCCTCGGCGGCCTTGCGGCGCTCCTCGGCCTCCCGTTCGAGACGAGCCTCGGTGAGCTCGGCGCTCTCGGTGAGCTTCTTGGCCTCGACGGAGCCGTCGGTGGTGTTCTCGGAGACCTGGAGCAGAACCGGTGCGCCTACGCGGGTGTTGCCACCGACTCCGGCACCGCCTCCGGTGGTCATGGCCGCGCTCGCGTCGTCGGCGTTGGCCAGAGGAGTGATGTCGGTCCGGTGTTCGGGGGAGTCGCCACCGGACGTGGCTTGGAGTGTCTGCCCTGCTGCTGCGGCGGCGAACGCGCCCGCCGCCACTGCGGCCACCATCACCCGGCCCCGCAGCGCCGACGAGGGCGCGGGAAGCCGGTGCGAACCCCTGGCACGGACGACAGCACTGTCCAGTGCTTCTTCGAGTGCCGGGGAAGGACCTTGGCCGTCGGGGGAGCGATGTCGAGCCAAGACAGCGCCTTCCGTTACTCGGGGGAGTCAGCTCGCGAGCCACCGGGCGGGGGGACCCGGCTGAGCGGTGTCGGGGACCGCTCGTGGTTCGTGATCTGACCGTAATGGGGACTGCGGGACAGTAACGAAATGGTGGCGCTCCGGGCAAGGTTCGGAGCGCGGGCGGGGCGCCGGAGGGGGCCGACTCGGCGCGTTGATCAACCCATGACGACAGGTAGAGAGGGTTTTACCGACTGTGTGTGATCTGCGTTACATTTAGGCAACCGGAGGTTTGAAACGGAGCCGAAGTGGTCTCGATCTTCGAATCTGCGGCGGTCCGCCGTCACGGACGAGACGGGCCCTTCCCGCTACCCTCGTCGCCGGAAGTTCCGCGCGGTGCGGGCTCGTCTCCGAGGCGCCGCGTGCCGTAGACCCGTCATCGGGGGTGGACCATCGGACCGCGACGCGGAGACGTGACCGCCGCGCCGACCGGGGGCGCCTCGCTCGGCGCTTCGGAGCGCGGCCCCGGCCACGGGGTGATGCGAGTGGCCCTGGTGATCGCGCTCCTCGGGGCCCTCCTGCGGGCCGCGGGTGGGATCGCGCCGGTGCTGGAAGGGGCTGGTCACGGGTTCACGAGCGCTCCGCTGCTCGTCGTGCTCGCCGTCGTGCCCGTGGCGGTGACCTGGGCATTTCTCGCCCGTTCCCGTCACGAGACGGCCGCGGCCGTCCTCGTGGGTGCCGCTGTACTCGCCCCCGGTGTGGCCGTGGCCGATCTTCAACTCGCCGTGGACCCCTCCGTGGTCTCCCGGCCGGAGCTGTACCTGCCCGTCGATCTGTCCTTGCCCGAGCCCCGGCTCGGGCTGTGGTCGTTGCTCGCGGGGCACGTGGCCGTGGCACTCGCGGGGCTGCTGGCGTTCGGTGTCCTGCGTGGGACACGGGCGGAATCCGATCCGCTCGACTCCGAGGAGCCCGACGGCGCCGTCGCGGCGTGGCGGCGCCGATACGTCCTCGCCGCGTTGCCCGCCGCTTTTGTCGGGGCGTGCGGAGTGTTGATGGCGCCGTTCCGCTCGGACGACGTGTACCTGCTCGCACGGAACGCCTTCGAGGGACCGGGGCTGGAACTCGTGGGCGGCGTGCTGTGCGCGCTCGCGCTCCCCGTCGGCGCGGCGCTGCTCGCGGCGGGCGGTCGCGAGGCGGCCGTGGTGCGCGGCGGCCTGGCCGGGCTCGCGCTCTCGCTCGCGGCGATAGGGCTTCCCCGGCTGGTGGCGGCCCTGGTCATGCCTTCCCTTCAGGTGGGCGCGGGGTCGGTGCTGGCGGTTCTGGGAGCCGTGGGGCTCGGGGCACCGGCGGTCCTCGGCTCCGTACGGCTCGTTCGGAAGACCGACGGCGTGCCGGCGGGGAACGCCGGAGTTCCGGGGCGGCGCCGGTGGGAGGTCGCCACCGGAGTGCTCGCGGTGGTGACCGGCGCGTTGGCCGTGGTGGGGGCTTCGTTGCCGCAGGTGGAGGTGAGCGGAGAGGGCCCCACGCCGCAGAGTCCCGCGCGATGGCTGTTGCTCGTGGCCGGACTCGTGCTCGGCGTGCTCGGCGCCGCCCTCCTGGTCGAGCGGCTCGCCCCGGCGGTGCGGCCCGCCGTGTCGATGGCCTGGGCGGGCGTTCCACTCGCCGCCGCCGCGGTGCTGGACACGGTGCTCACCAGCGGGTACACGCCGTCAATCGGCCCTTTCGCACAACTTCCGGAGTATCCGACGGCGGGGTCGCTCGCCTCGGGGCCCGGTGTGCTGTGGACCTGGCTGGCGATGGTGGGAGCCGTGGTCACCGCGTGCTGCTCGGTCGTGGCGGGTCTGGTGGAGCGCGAGGACCTCGACGAGGACGAGGTCGGCTCCGGCGGCACGAACGGAGTGACGGCGGTGGGGCTGGGCATGCTCACCCCGCTGACGGCGGCCGCGGTGCTGTCCGTCGCCGCGTTCGCGACCCCGACGGTGACGGCGCCGGGCTATGTCGAGGCGGGGCTGTGGTCGAACATGGGGCCGCCGACTTGGGGACTCGCCGTGGCGGTGCTCACCGTGGTGGGCGGCTGCGTGCTCGCGGCGCGGAGCCGACCCGCGCGGGCGGTGGCGTTGCTCGCCGGAGCGGCCTGTGTGGTGGGTCTTCGAGCGGCCACGGTGCCCCTGGTCGGTGGTGAGATCGAGGGAGCGTCCGCGGGGCTCGGACTGTGGTTCTCGCTCGCCGCGGTCGTGGCTCTCGCCGGGTGCGTGGTGATCGCCGTACGCGGACGCCGTCGGGCGTGACCGAAAGCCGGCGTCGAATTCGTGTCCCCGTGTCACCCGATGGTGTCGGACGAGGCGTCGGTCGGCGCGATTTACGCCACACCTCCCAGCTCAGAAGGGGTGCGGTGACCGAGTTCACCCGACGTGAGCGGCGTCTCCGCCGGGCAGCTCGATAGGGTCAACGGCGTCCGGCAGCACGGTTTATGAAACCGCACGGTTTACGAAACCGCATTGGCGTGTCGTCAGGAGACGAAAGTAGTGGACCTCTACGAGTATCAGGCGAAGGAGCTTTTCGCTGACCACGGCGTTCCGGTACTGCCCGGAACCGTGGTCGGTGAGGCCGAGGAAGCCCGCCGGGCGGCCGAGGAGATCGGCGGCCAGGTGGTGGTGAAGGCTCAGGTTAAGACGGGTGGCCGGGGTAAGGCCGGCGGTGTGAAGCTCGCCGCCGACCCGGCCGAGGCGGTGGAGAAGGCCCGAGCGATCCTCGGGCTGGACATCAAGGGACATGTGACGCGCCGGGTGCTGGTGACCGAGGCATCCGAGATTGCTGAGGAGTATTACTTCTCGTTCCTGCTCGACCGCGCCAACCGTACGTTCCTGGCCATGGCCTCCGCCGAGGGCGGCATGGAGATCGAGCAGCTCGCCGCCGAGCGTCCCGAGGCGCTGGCGAAGGTCCCGGTGAACCCCCTCACCGGTGTCGACCTCGACAAGGCGCGCGAGATCGTCACCAAGGCCAACTTCCCCGAGGCGATTCGGGAGAAGGCCGCCGAGGTGATCGTCAAGCTGTGGGAGACGTTCGTCGCCGAGGACGCCACCCTCGTCGAGGTGAACCCGCTGGTGCGGGACCCGAAGGACGAGATCATCGCCCTCGACGGCAAGGTGACGCTCGACGACAACGCGGCCTTCCGGCAGCCGAAGCACGCCGACTTCGTCGACGTCGAGGCGGAGGACCCGCTGGAGGCCAAGGCGAAGGCCAAGGGCCTCAACTACGTGAAGCTGGACGGTCAGGTCGGCATCATCGGCAACGGTGCCGGACTGGTGATGTCCACGCTGGACGTCGTGGCCTACGCCGGTGAGCGGCACGGCGGCGTGCGCCCCGCGAACTTCCTGGACATCGGTGGCGGTGCCTCCGCGGAGGTCATGGCCGCCGGTCTCGACGTCATCCTGGGTGACCCCGACGTCAAGAGCGTGTTCGTGAACGTCTTCGGTGGCATCACCGCGTGCGACGCGGTGGCCAACGGCATCGTCGAGGCGCTGAAGATCCTGGGTGACGACGCCACCAAGCCGCTCGTCGTGCGGCTCGACGGCAACAACGTCGAGGAGGGCCGCCGCATCCTCACCGAGGCGGCGCACCCGCTCGTGACGCTGGTGGACACCATGGACAGCGCGGCCGACAAAGCCGCCGAGTTGGCTTCGGCAGGTGCGTGAAAGACATGTCGATTTTCCTGAACAGCGAATCCAAGATCATCGTCCAGGGCCTGACCGGGTCCGAGGGCACCAAGCACGCCACCAAGATGTTGGCGGCGGGCTCGAACATCGTGGGTGGCGTGAACGCCCGTAAGGCGGGCCAGACCGTCACCATCAACGGCAAGGACCTCACCGTCTTCGGCACGGTCGCCGAGGCCATGAAGGAGACGGGCGCCGACGTCAGCGTGATCTTCGTGCCGCCGAAGTTCGCCAAGGACGCGGTCATCGAGGCCATCGACGCCGAGATCCCGCTCGCCGTCGTGATCACCGAGGGCATCCCGGTGCACGACTCGGCCACCTTCTGGGCGCACGCGTGCGCCAAGGGCAACAAGACGCGGATCATCGGCCCGAACTGCCCCGGCATCATCTCGCCCGGACAGTCCAACGCGGGCATCATCCCGGCCGACATCACCGGCCCCGGCCGCATCGGCCTGGTGTCGAAGTCGGGCACGCTGACCTACCAGATGATGTACGAGCTGCGGGACATCGGCTTCTCGACCGCCATCGGCATCGGTGGTGACCCGATCATCGGTACCACGCACATCGACGCGCTGGAGGCGTTCCAGGCCGACCCGGAGACCGACCTCATCGTCATGATCGGTGAGATCGGTGGCGACGCGGAGGAGCGGGCCGCCGAGTACATCAAGGCCAACGTCACCAAGCCCGTCGTCGGCTACGTCGCCGGGTTCACGGCGCCCGAGGGCAAGACGATGGGCCACGCCGGCGCGATCGTCTCCGGTTCGTCCGGGACCGCGGCGGCCAAGAAGGAGGCGCTCGAAGCCGCCGGTGTGAAGGTCGGCAAGACCCCCACCGAGACCGCCGAGCTCGCGCGCGAGTTGTACAAGGCGCTTTGAGACACGACCGTCTCGAACGACGGGGCCGGGCACGCGATTGTGCCCGGCCCCGTTCGTCGTTTCCGGGCAGCTGTGTAAAAAGGCAGCGGACAACGAAACCGTACGCGGTCTTCCCGCGTCGAAGAGTGGGCGAGAAGTCGGCACTTCGAAACGCGTGGCACGGAACTGTGGGGAGTATGTCCGCGCCGTGCCGTTGGCCGACCGCGCATTTCGAGCTCGAGACGACAGGAGAACACGGATGACCTTCCCGAGCGGCACGCCGGGTGGATTCCCGAGCCAGGGCCCGCAGCAGTCGCATCAGCCGTATCCGGGCATGCCGTCCGCCGGACGGCCGTCGTTGCCGCTACCGAAGATCCTCCAGCTGGCCACGGGGGGCCTCGGGGTGTTGAACCTCTTCCTCGGCTTCGCGAATGTCGTCGAGGGGGCCAGCTTCTTCGAAACTCCTTTCGGTTGGGTGCCCGCTCTGTTGTTCATCGGAGGTGCCGCCGCCCTTGCGGGCCTGCTTCCGGGGGAGTCGAAGCCGGGAACATGGCCCGCGGTGCTGTCGGCGGGGGCCGTTCTGGCGTTTCTCTTCACCGTCTTCCAGGTCAGCAACCTGGGAGTGGGTGGCATTCTCGTGCTGATCTTCGGTCTCGCGCAGCTGGGTGTCGCGGTCACCGCGTATCTCCTCGAGTCCGGAGCCATCAAGAAGCCTCAGTCGCAGCCGTTCGGCCAGGGCTTCGCCCCGCAGACCGGGGGATTCAGCCAGCCTCACCAGGCGCAGTCGCCATTCGGGGCCGCTCCGCAGGGCCAGCCCGGCCAGCAGGGGCAGCCGGGGCAGCCGGGGCAGCCCGGCCAGCCCGGTCAGCAGGGTTCCGCGTCGGACAGCAGCTCGCAGCCCACGAAGTTCGCGCAGCCGGTGCAGCAGCAGCCCACCACGTACGCGCCGCAGCACGGCCAGTTCTTCCAGCAGCCGTCGGGTGAGTCGAGCTCCCAGTCGGAACAGCCCGGCCAGCAGGGCGGTTCGACGCCTTCCGGAAGCTGACCACCGCGAAGGTGCCTCATGAGGGTGAGTCCCGTCCCACTGCGTCGACGGTGGCGGCGTGGCTCACCCTCATGACTCACGACAGGTGCGAGGGTGCCCCTCATGGGCAGACCGGCTGTGGCTGAGAGTGACGTGGGGTTCGACCGCGTCCGGGTGCTCCTCGGTGCCGCGATCGGTCCGATCGTCATCGGGTACGCGCTGGTGGCGAGCCTGTTGGTGGTCGTGACGGCCCTCGCGCCGCGAGCCGAGTTCTCCGCGACGGTGGTGCTGTCCGCGGCTTGTTCCGCGTGGTTGGCCGCCTACCAGGTGCCGCTCGACATCGGCGGAGCGCCGCTGGGGATCTTGCCGTTGCTGCCCACGCTCGTCGTCGCTTTCTCCGTGTTCCGGGCGTCGACATCGGCCTCCCGTCGGCTCGACGACCTCGACGGGAGGCGTGCGGGGTTCCTCGCTCGCGCCCTGCCGGTGGTGGGTGTGGCGACGGGCGCGCACGCGCTCACCGCCGTCGCGTTCGCCGGGGTGTCCATCGGTGCGGCCGTCGAGGCCCGGTTTCCCGAGTCGGTCGTGTTGCCTCCGGCCCTGGCCGCCGTGGCGGCGCTGCTGGGAGTGGCCGCGGCGTCGGACGAGTGGCTGGACCGCCTCGACCCTCTGGCGGTCCGGGCGATACGGGTCGGGTTGATCGCTTTCTGCGCCCTTGTCGGGGCGGGGTTCCTCCTCTTCGGAGTGGCGACGGTGGCCGCGTGGTCCACCCTCGGCGAGCTGTTCGACGCCTTCGCTCCGGAACTGGGCAGTGCGGTGGGCATGCTGCTGTTGTCGCTCGTGTACCTGCCCAACGCGGTGGTGCTCGCGGCGAGTGTGCTCACCGGTGGGGGTTTCACGCTGGGACAGGTGTCGGTGAGCGCGTTCGCGATGACTCCCGGACCGGTACCCGCGGTGCCGTTGCTGGCGGGGCTGCCCGGCGAGTACGGCTCGTGGTGGCCGTTGTTGCTGGTGGCGCCGGCGGTCGTCGGGGTCGTGGTGGGCTGGTCCCTCCGCGACGTCGACGCGTTAGTGGGCGCGAGACTGCGCGCGGTGGTCGTGGCGGGGGTGGTGTGCGCGTTCTGCGCGGTGGTGGTGGCCGCGTTCACCGGGGGCGCACTCGGTGGCGGCATGTACGGCCCCGTGACACTGCGCGCCGAGGTGTTCTCCCTCACGGCTTTCGGCTTCGTCGTCGTACCGGGCGGCGTGGTGGCGTGGCTGACGGGCGGAAAGGGACGCTCCGGTCGCACCCCTCGACGCTCAAGGCGGCGGCGGGGCCTTTAGGGTTGGGGGCACCAGCTCAGTTGCCGCGCAGGCGGCGCATCCCGGCGAGGAGAACCCACTGGCTATCCGGTTGCGACTTCCGGCGCAGGCGAGGACGGTGGTCCTCGCCTCCGGTTCGGGAACCTTGTTGCAGGCCGTGCTCGACGCGGCGGCAGAGGAGTCCTACCCGGCCAAGGTCGTGGCCGTGGGAACCGACCGTGAGGGAGTGCAGGCCCTCGACCGAGCCGAACGCGCGGGCGTGCCCTCCTTCACCGTGAAGGTCTCCGACTACCCCGATCGAGCGGCGTGGGACGAGGCGCTCACCGACGCCGTCGCCGCTTACCGACCCGACCTCGTGGTCTCCGCCGGTTTCCTCAAGATCCTCGGGCCGCGGTTCCTGGCCCGCTTTCCCAACCGGGTGATCAACACGCACCCGGCTTTGCTTCCCGCGTTTCCGGGCATTCGTGCCGTGGCCGACGCGTTGGAGCTCGGCGTCAAGGTCACCGGGTCCACGGTGCACTTCGTGGACGCGGGTGTGGACACCGGGCCGATCATCGCGCAGGAGGCCGTGGTCGTGGAGCCCCGGGACGACGAGGCGACCTTGCACGAGCGCATCAAGACGGTCGAGCGCAGGCTCCTCGTGGAGGTCATCGCAAAACTCGGCCGTGCGGGGTGCACGGTGGACGGACGGAAGGTGAGGTTCTCGTGAGCGAGCGGACCCCGGTGGGACAGCGGCCCGTGCGGCGAGCGTTGATCGGCGTGTCCGACAAGAGCGGCCTGCTGGAACTGGCGACGGGACTGCATGCGGCCGGTGTGGAGATCGTCTCCACGGGAGGCACCGCGCGGGTCATCGCCGACGCCGGGGTGCCCGTGACGCCCGTCGAGGAGGTCACCGGGTTTCCCGAGTCGTTCGACGGCAGGGTCAAGACGCTGCACCCGCGGGTGCATGCCGGACTGCTCGCCGACACGACGCGCGAGGAGCACGTCGAGCAGTTGCGGTCGCTGGACATCGCGCCGTTCGACCTGCTCGTGGTGAACCTCTACCCGTTCGAGAGCACGGTCGCCTCCGGCGCGGGACCCGAGGAGTGCGTCGAGAACATCGACATCGGCGGCCCCGCGATGGTGCGTGCGGCGGCGAAGAACCACGCGAGCGTCGCGGTGGTCGTGGACCCGTCGCGGTACGACTGGGTGCTCGAACGGGTACGGGAAGGCGGCTTCGATCTCGCGGAGCGGCGGCGGCTCGCCGCGCAGGCGTTCGCGCACACGGCGGCCTACGACGCGGCGGTGGCCTCCTGGTTCGCAAGTGAGTACGCGCCCGACACCGAGGCTGGCGAGAGCGGGTTCCCCGACTTCCTCGGGGCCACGTGGCAGCGTCACGCCGTGCTGCGTTACGGGGAGAACCCGCACCAGCGCGCGGCGCTCTACCGAGGCTCCACTCCGGCGGGCCTCGCGTTCGCCGAGCAGTTGCACGGCAAGGAGATGTCGTACAACAACTACGTCGACACCGACGCGGCGCGTCGTGCGGCGTTCGACTTCGACGAGCCCGCCGTGGCGATCATCAAGCACGCCAACCCGTGCGGCATCGCGGTGGGAGTGGATATCGCCGAGGCACACCGGAAGGCGCACGCGTGCGACTCCGTGTCCGCCTACGGCGGGGTCATCGCGGCCAACCGGCCGGTGACCCTCGAACTCGCCGAGCAGATCGCCGACGTGTTCACCGAGGTCGTCCTCGCTCCCGACTTCGACGACGACGCTCTGGAAGTGCTGCGACGGAAGAAGAACATTCGCCTGCTGAAGTTGCCGGAACAGGCGTGGTCGGACACCACCGAACTGCGCCCGATCTCCGGTGGCGTGCTGGTGCAGACCGCCGACCGCATCGACGCCGAGGGCGACGACCCGGCCAACTGGACGCTCGCCACCGGCGAGGCCGTCAACGCCGACACCTTGGCCGACCTGGCGTTCGCGTGGCGGGCCATCCGGTCGGTGAAGTCGAACGCCATCCTGCTCGCGCACGAGCGGGCCACCGTGGGCGTCGGCATGGGCCAGGTCAACCGGGTCGACGCGGCCCGACTGGCGGTGAGCCGGGCCGGGGACCGCGTGAAGAACTCGGTGGCGGCCTCGGACGCGTTCTTCCCCTTCCCAGACGGTCTGGAGGTCCTGTTGGAGGCGGGAGTGCGTGCGGTGGTGCAGCCCGGAGGGTCCGTGCGGGACGCCGAGGTGATCGCCGCGGCCGAGGCCGTGGGCGCCACCGTCTACTTCACCGGCACCCGGCACTTCACCCACTGACGTCGTCCGGTGCGCCGAGGTCGCCTCGGCGCACCGGTGAGTCCGACGCGATCGCGGACGACGGTTCCCGTGTCACCGGAATCGGTGGCGTTGCTTGACAGTGCGAAAGCGCTGATTCTTTACTGAGATCATCGAACATCAGTTCGATGGTTGTCTTTCGTGATGCGAACCAACGCCTGCCGACCGGTCGGCCAACTCATCCGGCGCAGGCTCTCGGGGCCGCGGTGGGGGGGGCACACCGTGGCCGGGTTGGTGGCCGCCGAGGAACTCGGGTGGAGTCGTGCCGACCGATGTCGGTTCCCACCCCGGCGCGGAGTTCCCGGCGGTCACCGCCCGTTTCGAGGCCGCTCGGCCCCTTTGTCAGTCCACTCCGTCAGTCCACCGGCGGTTCGCCGGGCTCCAGCTCGATCAGGTCGCCGTCGGCGAGCAGGTCCTCGATCGACGCGGGCAGCAGGTAGGCCGCGCCACCGCCGGGCTGGTTGAACCACGGAATGGCGACCCCGGCGAGCACGCGGAGGGGCCGCTGCACCCGGTACACGTGGTACGGGCGGTTGACCCACTCGGGCACCAGCGAGCGTTCCTCGAACGGCGTTCCCGCGGCGTAGGTGAGGTTGCCGTTCGGTGAGCCGAAGCGGTCGAGCTCGCTGCCCACGGGCAGCTCGCGCATCTCCTTGCCCCGGAAGAGCGTGAGCGGCGGCTCGCCCGGCAGAGGCTGGATGGGCCATTGGTTGCCCTTGCCTCCCTGCGCACCCTGAGCCTGGCCGTTCTGGGAGGCCTGCGGCTCGCGGCGAGGAGGTGCGGCCGGGGTCGGCGGCGGGGGCGTGGGGCCGCCCTGACCCTGAGGCATGGGAGGCGGAGGCGCCGGCTGCCTGCGGGGCTCCTCCCTGGGCGGGGTGGGCCCACGCTGCTCGCCCTGCAGATCCTGTGGGGGAGGCTGAGGCGCGGGCGGGCGCGCGCCCGTGGCGACCTCGGGAGGCAGCGTCGCGGTCACCCGCTGCGGCGGTGCGGGCGGAGGCGGCGTGCCCTCGGAGACCGGCTGCGGACGAGCCTCCTGCGCGACGCCCTCGGGGGCGAGCAGCAGCTTGCCGAGCATGAACGCCGCCGCGTCCGCCACGTCGCCGAACATCGCCGGGCTGGTCAGTTGCTTGTCCTCGTACCAGCCGACGCGCCAGCCCTCGCCGACCTCCTCCAGCGCCCAGCCTCGCTCGGCCGGTTCGCCGATTCGGTACGCCGTGACGGGCACGTCCAGCTCGCCGAGCCGCTCATGGAGTTCCTCCAGGATCGGCTCGTCGTACACCAGGGGGCCGGGCGAGTACTCGGTGGGCGGGCCGTCGTCGTAGGCGGGCGCGGGGGCCTGCTCGTCCGGGCGCTGGGAAGCGACGGGTTCGGGAGCGTGAGGCCGCTCGCGCTCGGGTTCCGGAGGAGCCGGGGCGCCGGCCGGGGGCTGCGCCGGGGTGATCGTCGTGGGCGGGCCGTCGTCGAGCACCGCCGCCGGGGTGAACGTGGTCTCGGCGTCGGCGGAGTGGTCGGGCTGCGCCGGGTGTTCGGGGTGCTCGCTCTCCTCGTAGCCCTCGTCCTCGTACTCCCGACGCTCGTAGCCCTCGTCCTCGTAGTGCTCCTCGGCGTGGTGGCGTTCCTCGGCGTGACGCTCGGGTTGCTCGTACCGACTGTGCTCGGGTTCCTCGTAACGGGCCTCGGGGGTCGCCTCGTCCTCGGCGAACCGCGGAGGAGCGGCGATACGGGTGCGTTCGGCGTCGCTTTCCCGCAGACGCGGGTCCTCGGGCTCCTCGGGCTCCTGCCGCTCGGGTTCGAAGTCCCCCGGCGGAGTGGGCACCGGCGTGGCGATACGGGTGCGTTCGGCGTCGCTCTCGGGAGCCTCCGGCTCGTACGACTGTTGAGGCTCGGGCCGCTGCTCGGCGGGTGCGTGCTGGGCGGCCTCGGCCTGGTCGGAGTGCTGCTCCGGTTCGGGCGGCGGCGGAGCGGGCCGCTGCTGCTGTGGCGGAGGCGGGGCCCCCCGCGAGACGTACGTGGCCGCCGCCTGCCGCACGGCGTCGGGCACGTCGGGGATGGTGAAGCCGTTCGCGCGGATGTGCTGCACGAGCTCCGGCTCGGGGGAGACCCCGTACTCGCGCAGGTAGTAGTTGACGGCCGCGGGCCAGATCCACGTCCCGTCGCTGTGGAACGCGATGGGCACGGTGCTCTCGGCGTTGGCCGCGAGCCGGTCCAGGTCGTACCCCCGTCCGGGCACCACCACGGGGGCACCGTCGAGGTAGTCGAGCAGCCTGTCCTGCTCCTCGACGTCCAGTTCCGGGCGATTGACGACGGGGCGGCCACCGGCGCCCGTGCCGTCGAAGATCCGCGCCATGCGGAAGCGCGGTCCCGGTCGTTCGGGCCCCAGACCCGCCATGCGACGCATGAGCCAGTCGGGCACGTTCTCCTCGGAGCGGGGGAACATGCGCAGTTCGTCGGCGTACGCCTGGGGCGGCGGAGCCAGGTCCCAGGTGGGCTCCTCCCGGTCGTACTCCAGGTTGTAGCTCGACGGGTGGTCGAGCTGGTAACGGGCGTTGAACCAGGTGCCCCGTCCCTCGCGGTACATGCCCGAGCGCAACCGCCCGAACAGCCCGGCGATGTCGTGGGTGGCGACCCACTCCTGGGTGGTTCCGTCGGAGAGTTCGATTTCGCCCGTTAGTTCGTGGTACCTCCCCACGGCGCGATACTCGACGGTCACCCGGCGCCAGTCGCGCGGGGCAGCCCGCAGCAAGGAAAGACCGATCTGCTTGACCAGGGTGTCCTGCTCGGTTGCGTTCAGCTGGGTCGGTAGAGCCACGCCAACATCTTGGCCAATGAACGCCGCCGATGCACGGCACATGTGCAGATCGTCGCGATCCTCCCGACAACTTACGGACAACGGGCCGCGAGGCCGAGTGCGGAGCGCCACATTTCACCGGATTGAAGCAACCTCGGAACGGGACAGCGACCGACAATGGAGCCCAATGGCTACTGAACGCGCTCACGCGATCCCGGACCGCCCCTCGAAGGTGTCATTCCGGTTGGGTGGCCGACGTCGTGAGCTACTGGGCCTCGGCATCGCCGTCGTCGCGGGAGTCGGCATGTCGGTGCAGAGTCGGGTCAACGGTGAACTGGGCAGGCGGCTCGACGACGCCGTCCTCGCCGCGGTGATCTCGTTCGGTGGTGGCCTGGTGCTGTTGTTCCTCACCCTGCCCTTCTCGTTCCGGATGCGGGCCGGTTTCGGCCGGGTCCGGTCGGCGCTGCGGTCCCACGTGTTGCGGCCGTGGCACTTCCTCGGCGGGCTCGCCGGTGCGACCTACGTGCTGGGGCAGTCGGTGACGGTGGTGTTGATCGGCGTCGCCATGTTCACCGTCGGGGTGGTGGCGGGCCAGACAGTGAGCAGTCTCGCCGTGGACCGGCTCGGGTTGGGCCCCGCCGGGGTGCGGGCGGTGACCTGGCCCCGTGTCCTCGGTGCGGTGATCATGGTGGTGGCGGTCGGTGTCGCCGTGGGAGGTGACCTGCTCGACGCCGAGGCCGATCGCGTGTGGGCGCTGGTGCTGCCCCTGGCCGCCGGCGTGGGCATGGCGGTGCAGCAGGCGTTCAACGGCCGGGTCGGGGCGGCGGCGGGTAGCCCGCTCACCGCGACCCTGGTGAACTTCACGGTCGGGACCACCGCGCTGGTTGTGGCGTGGGTGGTGTCGGTGGTGGTCTCCGACCACCTGCCGAACGCGTTGCCCGACGAGCCGGTGCTCTACCTCGGCGGCCTGCTCGGGGTGGTGTTCATTGCGGTGGCGGCGGTGCTCGTCTCGTGGACGGGGGTGCTGCTGTTCGGACTGGCCTCGGTGGCGGGGCAGCTCCTCGGCTCGGTGGTGCTCGATCTGGTGGTCCCCGCCACGGGAGGGGGCGTCAGCCCCTCGACCTTGGCCGGATGCGGGGTGGCGCTCGTCGCCGTGGTGGTCGCGGCGGTGGGCGGTCGACGAGGTGAGAGGGGGCCTTTGAAAGAATCGGCGCCGTGACGGCGACGATTCTCGACGGCAAGGCGACCAAGGACGCGATCTTCGCGGAGTTGGCCCCCAGGGTGTCCGCGTTGCGCGAGCAGGGCCGTACCCCGGGGCTGGCGACCGTGCTCGTGGGGGACGACCCCGGCTCCCACGCCTACGTGAAGATGAAGCACGCCGACTGCGCGAAGGTCGGGGTGAACTCCATCCGTCGGGATCTGCCCGCGGACATCTCGCAGGACGACCTGCACGCCGTGATCGACGAACTCAACGCCGATCCCGCCTGCACCGGCTACATCGTGCAGTTGCCCCTGCCGAAGCACCTCGACGCGGGGGCCGCTCTCGAACGCATCGACCCGGCCAAGGACGCCGACGGACTCGCGCCGCTGAGCCTCGGCAGGCTCGTGCTGAACGAACCCGGCTTCCTGCCGTGCACGCCGCTGGGCATCCTCGAACTGCTGCGTCGCCACGACGTGCCGTTGCAGGGGGCTCAGGTGACCGTCGTGGGCCGCGGCATCACCGTGGGCCGGACGTTGGGGCTGCTGCTGACCCGCCGCGACGTGAACGCCACCGTCACCCTGTGCCACACGGGTACGCGCGACCTGGCGGCGGAGGTGCGCCGGGCGGACGTCGTCGTCGCGGCGGCCGGTTCGCCGGGCCTCATCACCGCCGACATGGTCAAGCCGGGTGCCGCCGTCCTCGACGTGGGGGTCTCCCGCGTCGACGGCAAGCTGACCGGGGACGTGGCGCCGGGCGTGGAGGAGGTCGCCGGCTTCGTCGCGCCGAACCCCGGCGGGGTCGGTCCCATGACGCGGGCGATGCTGGTGTCCAACGTCGTCGAGGCAGCCGAGCGCGCCGTCCGGTCGTGAGCACCGCCGTGGAGACCCGCAAGCCTCGCCGGCGGGGAAGCGCGCTGGTCGAGTATCTGCCGTTCGTCGTCGTCCTGGCGCTGGTCGGGTTCGGCCTGCTGCGCATCGCGATGTATCACTGGCGGGAGGGCGCGGTGCTCATCGGGGGCGCACTGCTGGTGGCGGCGGTGCTGCGGGCGGCTCTCGCGCATCGCAACCTGGCGTTGCTGGCCATCCGAACACGTACCGTCGACGTGCTCAGTTACGCGGGGCTCGGGCTGTTGATTCTGTTCGTCGCACTCACGATCACCGGGGGGCCGTTGCGCTGAGCCGGTGCGAGAGTGGGCGAGAAGGTGTCGGGTAGCAGGGCCGAGCTGGTCCGGTTCGCCACCGTCGGGGCTTTCACGTTCGTCGTCGACAACGCCGTCTGGTACCTGCTGAAGCTCACCGTGCTGGAGGGGCATCCGACGACAGCGAAGGGCGTCGGAATCCTGGTGGCGACGATCGTGTCGTACGTGCTCAACCGCGAGTGGTCGTTCCGGGAGCGGGGCGGCCACCAGCGTCCGCACGAAGCGGCGTTGTTCTTCGCCGTCAGCGCCGTGGCGTTGGTGGTCAACGTGATCCCGCTGTACGTCTCGCGTTACGTTGTCGGGCTGCAACGCCCTCACGTCGACCTGCTGACCCAGGAGGTGGCCGACTTCCTCAGCGGTTCGGTGCTGGGGGTGGCACTGGCGATGGCGTGGCGCTTCTGGGCGTTCCGACGTTGGGTCTTTCCGGAAACCACCCCCGAGACGCCACAAGGGGCGTCTCGGCCATGACGGGGGGATGGCCGAAACGCCCCTTGGCGGCGATTCACGACGTCAGCGGGGGATCACGCCGTGACGGGTTCGGGTCGGGATTCCCGAGGGAGCTCGGCGTCGAGCTCGTTCTCCTCGACCGCGCGTGCGGGGGCGGGGGTCCGCTTGCGATCGAAGATGCTGGACGCCACGGTCAGCGTGAGGCCGACGACGGCCAGCATGGCGCCCACCACGTTGGGGGAGACGAGGCCGAAGCCACCGGCGATGGCGAGGCCTCCGAGGTAGGCACCGATGGAGTTGGCGATGTTGAACGCCGACTGCACGGCGGCGGACACCATCGACTGTGCGCCACCGGCCTTCTCCATGATGCGGGCCTGCATCATGGGGCCGACCATGAACGACGTCATGCCGACCAGGAACAGCGTGATGGCGGCGCCGATCTTGCTGTTCGCCGTGAGGGTGAACGTCAGCAGCACGACCGCGAGGGCGGTGAGCGCACCGTACAGGCCGGGCAGGGGGAAGCGGTCGGCGAGCCTGCCACCGAGCACGTTGCCCACGGTCATACCGAGGCCGGCCAGCGACAGCAGCAGCGTGACGCTGGTGGCGTCGTAACCGGACACGTCCGTGAGCACGGGGGAGACGTAGCTCAGGCTGGCGAAACCGCCGCCGAGACCGAACGTGACGATGGCGAGCGCGAACCACACCTGGGGCTTGCGGAACGCGCCCAGCTCGCCGCGCAGGGAGGTGTTCGTCTTCCGACGCTGCTGGGGGACGAGCTTGGCGATCGCGCCGAGTGCGATGACACCGATCAGCGCGACGACACCGAACGTCGCCCTCCAGCCGACCTGCTGGCTGAGGAAGGTACCCGCGGGCACTCCGATGACGTTGGCCAGCGTGAGGCCGAGGAACATCATGGACACGGCCTTGGCCCTGCGCTTGGGGCCGGCGAGGGAGGCCGCGACGACAGCTCCGGCTCCGAAGAAGGCGCCGTGGGGGAGTCCGGCGAGGAACCGGAACAGAACGCCCACCTCGGGCGTGGGGGCGAAGGCGAACAGGGCGTTGCTGAGCGTGAAGACGCTCATCATGGCCAGCAGCATCGTCTTGCGCGACAGCCGTACCGCGACGGCGGTGAGCAGCGGTGCGCCGACCACGACGCCCAGAGCGTAGGCGGTGATGAAGTTACCGGCGGTGGGAATGGAGACACCGAGGTCGTGAGCGATCTCGGGCAGCACACCCATCATGACGAATTCGGTGGTACCGATACCGAAGGCACCAATCGCGAGTGCGAGCAGTGCGATGGGCACAAGGCTCCCTTCGGGACGTGGGGAAAGAGGTCGGTACGGGCGTGACGATTCGAGACTGAATCGATCAAGAACTACGCCGAAAGAGAATAGAACCAGCGGGGGTCGGATCGACTCCCCTGACTTCGTCGTCGCCGGATCTATCTGACGTCTAGTTTCAACGACCCGGGCCCGGCGTGTCATCCCGCATTGGAGTGATCCCGGCCACCATTGGGTTTATTTTTCGGGAACACGGCTTTCTGCTTCGGATACGCAGAACCCCGGCCGCGACGCGACCGGGGTTCGGGGTCAGGGTTGGCGCGTGAGCGCTATTCGGCGTGTGCTTCGACCTCGCAGTCGGGGCCGGGGAACAGCAGCCCCTCGTGACCGTCGGAGAAGCGCACGAGATAGGGCGGCTCCCCGTGTTCTCCCCGGACCTCGATGATCTCGCCCTGTTGTTCGCCCGCGCCGACGGTGCGCCCGTGGACGCGGATCGTGTCTCCCACGGATGCATGCATCGCATACCACCTCCGCACTTTCGAGAGTAGAAGCGCAAGGGGTGGCGGGCGAGTCGCTGGCCCGCGGCGAACCTCGACCCCTCGCTTGTGCGGGATAGCCTGGGGGCTCGTTCGAAAACCCGATATTACCGCTGGGTAGCCCAGTGCGCGGCCACGTGACACACATCTACCAGTACGCTTGTACCGCTAAGTGCTGACGAACCGCGAAGACCCGCGAGAGGAGCGTTCCCGCTCATGGCCAAGATCAAGGTCGAGGGCACCGTCGTCGAACTCGACGGCGATGAGATGACCCGCATCATCTGGAAGTTCATCAAGGACAAGCTCATCCACCCGTACCTCGACATCAACCTCGAGTACTACGACCTGGGCATCGAGGAGCGGGACCGCACGGACGACCAGATCACGGTCGACGCGGCGAACGCGATCAAGAAGCATGGTGTCGGCGTCAAGTGCGCCACCATCACCCCCGACGAGGCCCGCGTCGAGGAGTTCGGCCTCAAGAAGATGTGGCGCAGCCCCAACGGCACCATCCGCAACATCCTCGGTGGTGTCGTCTTCCGCGAGCCGATCATCATCTCCAACATCCCCAGGCTCGTACCCGGCTGGACCAAGCCGATCATCATCGGCCGTCACGCGCACGGTGACCAGTACAAGGCCAGCGACTTCAAGGTGCCCGGTCCCGGCAAGGTGACCATCACCTACACGCCCGAGGACGGCGGCGACCCCATCGAGATGGAGGTCGCCAACTTCCCCGAGGGCGGCGGTGTCGCGATGGGCATGTACAACTTCCGCAAGTCGATCGAGGACTTCGCCCGTGCCTCGCTGCAGTACGGCCTCGACCGCGGCATGCCGGTGTACATGTCGACGAAGAACACCATCCTCAAGGCCTACGACGGCATGTTCAAGGACGTCTTCGCCGAGATCTACGAGAACGAGTTCAAGGCGGACTTCGAGGCCAAGGGGCTGACCTACGAGCACCGGCTCATCGACGACATGGTGGCGGCCGCCCTGAAGTGGGAAGGCGGCTACGTCTGGGCCTGCAAGAACTACGACGGTGACGTGCAGTCCGACACCGTGGCGCAGGGCTTCGGCTCGCTGGGCCTGATGACCTCGGTGCTGCGCACGCCGGACGGTCGCACGGTGGAGGCCGAGGCCGCGCACGGCACGGTGACCCGCCACTACCGTCAGCACCAGCAGGGCAAGCCCACCTCCACCAACCCGATCGCGTCGATCTTCGCGTGGACGCGCGGGTTGGAGCACCGTGGCAAGCTCGACAACAACTCCGAGCTGATCGGCTTCGCCAACACGCTGGAGAAGGTCGTCATCGAAACTGTCGAGAGCGGCAAGATGACGAAGGACCTCGCGCTGCTGGTCGGCAACGACACGCCGTACCAGACCACCGAGGAGTTCCTCGCGACGCTGGACCGCAACCTGGCCGCCAAGATCGCCCAGGGCTGACGGACCCCCGTATCAAGGCCCCGGCCGGTCCTCCGGTCGGGGCCTTTCGCGTTTGAATGACCTCGTGAAGATCACGGACAAGACCGGGAGGCGCTGGACGGTCGCGCGCCGGTGGTCACCGTGGCGCAGGGTGGTCCAACCGATCAACATCCCGTTCCGCGGCTACCTCCGTTACGGGGTGACCGTGCCCGTGCCGCGAGGGCCGTCCCGGTGGGAACGGCGCGGGAGGAAGACGGTCTCATCGGAGTCGTTCCTCGGGGCCGTGGCGGAGTTCGCGGGGGAGATCGCCCGAGGACTCGCGGGCCTGGTGTGGTTGGTCGCCGTGGTAGTGGGGTGGCTGGTGCTGCTGCCCTGCGCGGTCGTGGAGTTCTGTGCCCAGGTGGTCGCCGGCGTGGTGCTGTGGCTGTTGCGGCTCACCCGGTGCGTGCGCAGTCGGGTCGACGTGGTGTCCCACTACCCCCGGGGCGGGGCCATCAGCTCGCTGACCGTGTTGACGGTGTCCGGTTTCGGTGAGGCGGGACGTCTCGCGCGGGCCGTCGCGGAGGAACGGGAGGCCGCGAGGACGCCGTTCGATCCGCATCGGCCCGAATTCGCCGCGCTCCGGGAGAAGTTCGGTGCCAGGGTCGAGCGACACGAGTCCGGGCCCGTGGTCGCCGTGCCGGAGCGGGGTGCACTCCGCTACGTGCGACCGCGAGCCGAGTGACGAGCTCACCCTTCGGACCTGCTCCGAGACTCGGGCTCCGTACGAGCGTCGGTGCCGCGACGCGCTCCACCTCGCTTCGGCTCTGCTGCTCGACGCGGACGTCCCGGTCACCTACGACGATCGGCTGCGCGAGGCGTGCCGAGGCGCGGGCCTGCGCGCTTTGGCACCCGTGTCCGGATGATGGGGGCGAAGGGTGCGGCTCGGCACCCACCGACGTTCGGGAGCGGAATGCACTACGAGACCACGGTCGCGCCGCCGCGGTGGCTGGACCGACTGCTGTTCGTCCTCTTCGTTGCCTGCCTTGTCGGGGCCGTATTCGCCTGGCTGGAAGAAGGTCCGGTATGGGCCAAGCTCATCCCGACCGCCGCTGTTCTGATGACGCTGCCCTTGGTGGGCGCGCGCGGTCGCATCACGGTCGACGACCACGCGCTCACGCTCGCTGTCGGGCCGTGGTTTCGTAAGCGGCTTCCTCTGGTGGAGATCACCTCGGTGGAGCTGACTCGGGCGGCTCCGATGGACTTCGGCGGGTTCGGGTACCGGCCCCTCGGCGGAGGCGCGGCGGCGTTCGTGTTCGCCGCGGGGCCGGCGGCGAAGGTGCACGCCACCGAGGGGCGTTTGCTCGTCGTCGGGGCGCCGGACGCCGACCGGCTCGTCGAGGTGTTGCGCGAGCGGGCCACGGCGGCGGAGGACGTCTGAGCTCGAACGACGACGGCGCTTCGGTACCGAATCGGTGCCACCTCGGTACCTAAGCGCATCTTCGTGGAGCCGGAGTCCGACGCCCCGGTGGAGGCGATCGACCGCTGGCACGCCGACGGCTGCCTCCTCGTCGCGTCGAATCGGGCCCTCGGTGCTTCGGTCGCTCGACGCGCTCCCCCTCGCTTCGGCTCTGCTGCTCGACGCGGACGTCCCGGTCACCTACGACGATCGGCTGCGCGAGGCGTGCCGAGGCGCGGGCCTGCGCGCTTTGTCACCCGTGTCCGGACGATGGGGGCGAAGGGGCGTGGCTCAGCGCCCACCGATGTCCGGGAGTCGCCGATGACCGCCACCGAGAAGATCGACTTCAAGCGGGAACTCGACTGCTATCGCGCTCCCCGAGGCCGGTTCCGCGTCGTCGACGTGCCCGACCTGCGTTACCTGATGATCGACGGGCACGGCGACCCCAACACCTCTCCCGCCTACGTCGAGGCGATCGAGGCGCTCTACCCCCTGGCCTACCGGCTCAAGTTCGCGAGCAAGCGCGCCGGGCGCGACTACGTCGTCATGCCCCTGGAGGGGCTGTGGTGGGCCGACGACATGTCCGCGTTCACGACCGCGCGCGACAAGACGCGTTGGGACTGGACACTCATGATCATGGTGCCCGACTGGATCGACGAGGGGATGTTCGTCGAGGCGGTCGAGGAGCTCGCGGCCGGAAAGTCCAAGGAACCGCCCCGGCGGCTGCGCGAAGTACGGCTGGAGACGCTGTCCGAGGGGCGGTGCGTGCAAACCCTGCACGTCGGCCCCTACGACGCCGAGGCCGAGGTACTGGCCCGGCTGCACCACGAGTTCCTGCCCGACAACGGGCTTCGTCCGACCGGCAAGCACCACGAGATCTACCTCGGCGACGCACGCAAGGTCGCACCCGAGAAGCTGCGCACGATCCTGCGGCAGCCGGTCACGGCCGTGTCGTGAGCCGCCGTCACGACCAGATCGTCACGTGGACGGGCGGGCGGAACCGGGACGGCGGCACCCCGCTGTCGGGCGAGCGCATGAGCTGCATGGCAGCCGGAGTGCCGAGGAAGTAGCGCAATGACGCGGCGGCGGCCGAACAGCGCTGCCGGGCCGGGGTGGTGACGTGCCAGCACACCGGCAACGGAGTGACCGAGGTGGGCAGCACCGCGAGTTCGCGCCGTCTCAGCAGGGGAGCCACGAGGTGTTCCACGGCCACCGACACCCCGGCGCCGCCCGCGGCGGCCGACCACGCGCTGGTCTCGTTGGGATACACCTGGATGCGCTCGTCCGGCACCCGCAGGCGCCGCAGCAGCCGGGTCACGTCGCTGTCGGGGTCCGCGCCCGAGGGGCCGACCGTCCATCGCCAGCTCGCGGGCTCGCCCGGCGGCCGAGGGTCCGGGGGACCGACCGCCACGAGCGCGCAGCGGAACACGGGGACGCTGTCCAACTCCGCGTCCTCCAGCGCGGGCCCCAACGCGGCGTCGGCGAGCCGGTGACTCACCAGCACCCCCATCTGTTCGGTGGTGGCCAGGCCCGACGACACCTCGACCGTGTCGCCGCAGCGAGCGCTGAACGCCTCCAGCAGCGGGCCGGCGACGAACTCGGCGACGGTGCTCGTCACCGCCACCCGCAGCGGTTCCGGCGCGCCGCCGGCCCGTCGTACGGCCGTGTCGGCGTCGACGCCCAGCTCCACCATGCGCGACGCGATCGGCAACAGCCGACGTCCGGCGGGGGTGAGCGTCATGCCCTGGGCCGACCGCACCAGGAGCCGGTCGCCGTGATGCTGGCGCAAGGCAGCCAGAGCCTGCGACACCGCGGGTTCGCTGACCCCGAGCGCCCGCGCGGCGCCGGTCACCGACCCCAGCCGTGCCACGAGGACGAAGGCGCTGAGCTGACCGAGTGTCATGCGCCCCGGTCGAGTGACGCCGGACACGATTCGAGGCTACCTCTCGCCCGCATAAGGAGTCGCTTATAGCGCCGTTGCCACCGTGTTCACCCGGATCGAGCCTGAGCGGTATGCAGGTGCCCGCGCAGTTCCAGTACGAGAAGGCCACGAGCGTCGAGCACGCGCTCGAACTCCTCGCCGCCTACGGCGACGACAGCATGGTGGTGGCCGGGGGGCACTCGCTCATCCCCATGATGAAACTGCGGCTCGCCCAGCCGGAGACGTTGATCGACATCAACGACGTCCACGAACTGGCCCGCATCGGTGTCGACCGCGACTCGGTGACGATCGGGGCGCTCGTCCGCCACGCGGAACTGCTCGACTCGCCCGTGATCGGCGAGCACTTCCCAATCCTGCACGACGCTGAGCGGGTCATCGCCGACCCTGCCGTCCGTAACCGCGGCACGGTGGGCGGTTCGCTGTGCCAGGCCGATCCGTCGGAGGATCTCGCCGCCGTGTTCGTGGCCCTCGACGCGGTCGCGTTGATCCGCGGGCTGGACGGTGATCGTGCCGTGCCGGTGCGGCAGTTCTTCACGGGCCCCTACTCCACCGTGCTCGACGACGGCGAGTTGCTGGTGGGCGTTCGCGTGCCGATCCACTCGTCCGCGTCGGCGTACGCGAAGGTGGAGCGTCGCTCGGGTGACTGGGCCGTGGCGTCGGCGGGAGCGGCGTTGCGGCTCGATGATGGGCACGTCGCCCGGGCGGGCATCGGGCTGACCGCCGTCGGTGCGCCCTCGTTCGGCGCCCCGGAGGCGGAGGCGTACCTCGTCGGCGGGCCCGCCACCGAGGAGCGTTTCGTCGAGGCGGGCACCATCGCCGCCGAACACTGCTCCCCGATCGCTGACCAGCGCGGCCCCGTCGACTACAAGCGCCATCTCGCCGCCACGCTCACCACGCGCGTGCTCCGCACCGCCGCCGCCCGGTGGCGCGGCCACGGCAACCACGAGGAGTCGTGACATGGAGATCACCGTCACCGTCAACGGCCAGCCCTACACGCGCACCGTGGAGCCTCGGCTGCTGCTCGTGCACTTCCTGCGCGACGAGCTCGGACTCACCGGTACGCACTGGGGCTGCGACACGTCGAACTGCGGCGCGTGCGTGGTGCTCATGGACGGCGTGCCCGTGAAGTCGTGCACCGTGCTCGCGGTGATGGCCGACCGGCACGAGATCCGTACCGTCGAGGGGTTGGAGACCTCCGACGGGCTCGACCCGGTGCAGCAGGGGTTCCGCGCCGAACACGGACTCCAGTGCGGGTTCTGCACGCCCGGCATGATGATGACCGCCCGCTGGCTGCTCGACCGCAACCCGACGCCGTCGGATGAGGAGATCCGCGAGGCGTTGTCGGGCCAGCTGTGCCGCTGCACCGGCTACGAGAACATCGTGCGTTCCGTGCGATGGGCCGCCGAACACGAGACCGCCGCCCACGCCGTCCCCGACGCGATCCCCGATCAGCGGGCCGGCACGTCCGCCCCGCGAACCCGGTCGGACTCGGAGGTGCAGGCATGACCACTACGGACATCCCGTCGCAGCGGTCGACCCCCGTCGGACACGGCAGTATGCCGCGGAAGGAGGACGAACGGTTCCTGCGCGGCCACGGGCGCTACGTGGACGACATCACCCTCCCCGGAATGCTGTACGGCGCGGTGCTGCGCAGCCCTCACGCCCACGCCCGCATCGTCTCCCTCGACACCAGTGCGGCCCAGGCCCACCCGAAGGTGCGCGCCGTCATCACCGGCCGAACCCTGGAGGGCCTGAACCTAGCGTGGATGCCCACGCTGTCCCACGACGTCCAGGCCGTCCTCGCCACGGACAAGGTGCGGTTCCAAGGCCAGGAGGTCGCGTTCGTGGTGGCCGAGGACCGCTACGCGGCGCGCGACGCGCTGGAGCTCATCGACGTCGAGTACGAGCCGTTGACCCCCGTCGTCGACGCCACCCGCGCGCTCGACGACGACGCCCCCGTGATCCGCGACGACGTCGAGGGCCGCACCGACAACCGCGTCTTCGACTGGGAGACCGGTGACGCCGCCGCCACCGACGCCGTGTTCGCGAGCGCGGACGTCGTGGCCACGCAGGACATGCTGTACCCACGCGTGCATCCCGCGCCGATGGAGACGTGCGGTGCCGTGGCGGACATGGACCCGGTCACCGGCAAGCTCACCGTGTGGACCACGACGCAGGCCCCGCACGCGCACCGCACCCTGTACGCGCTGGTGGCGGGCCTGCCGGAACACAAGATCCGCGTGATCTCCCCCGACATCGGCGGCGGCTTCGGCAACAAGGTCGGCATCTACCCCGGTTACGTGTGCGCGGTGGTGAGTTCGATCGTCACCGGCAAGCCCGTCAAGTGGGTGGAGGACCGCTCCGAGAACCTCATGAGCACCTCGTTCGCCCGCGACTACCACATGCACGGCGAGATCGCGGCCACCCGCGACGGCACGATCCTCGGCCTACGCGTGAAGGTGCTGGCCGACCACGGCGCGTTCAACGGCACCGCCCAGCCGAGCAAGTTCCCCGCCGGGTTCTTCGGCGTGTTCACCGGGTCCTACGACCTTCGGGCCGCGCACTGCCGGGTCACCGGCGTCTACACCAACAAGGCTCCGGGCGGGGTCGCCTACGCCTGTTCGTTCCGCATCACCGAGGCCGTCTATCTCGTGGAGCGCATGGTGGACGTGCTCGCCCGCGAGCTTGACATGGACCCGGCCGAGCTGCGGATGCGGAACCTGCTGCGGCCGGAGCAGTTCCCGTACCGCAGCAGCACCGGGTGGGAGTACGACTCCGGCGACTACCCGCGCGCGTTGCGCACGGCACTGGAGATGGCCCACTACGACGAGCTTCGCGAGGAGCAACGGCAGCGTCGGGAACGCGGTGAGCTCATGGGGATCGGTGTCAGCTTCTTCACCGAGGCCGTGGGCGCGGGGCCGCGCAAGCACATGGACATCATGGGGCTCGGCATGGCCGACGGCGCCGAGCTGCGGGTGCACCCCACGGGCAAGGCGGTGCTGCGGTTGTCGGTGCAGACCCAGGGGCAGGGGCACGAGACGACCTTCGCGCAGATCGTGGCCGAGGAGTTGGGAATCCCGCCCGAGGACATCGACGTGGTGCACGGCGACACCGACCAGACCCCGTACGGACTGGGCACCTACGGTTCGCGGTCGACGCCGGTGTCGGGCGCGGCGGCGGCCGTCGTGGCGCGCAAGGTGCGCGAGCGGGCTCGGCTGGTGGCCTCGGCGATGCTGGAGGTCGACCCGGACGACCTGGAGTGGGAGAAGGGCCGGTTCTTCGTCACCGGCGATCCCACCTCCGGAAAGACCATCGCCGAGATCGCGATGGCCGCGCACTCCGACCTCGAACTGCCGGAGGGCGTGGAAGGGCACCTCGACGCCGAGACCGTCTACAACCCACCCAACCTGACGTATCCGTTCGGCGCGTACGTGTGCGTGGTGGACGTCGACCCCGACACCGCCCAGGTGAAGGTCCGCGACTTCGTGGCCGTGGACGACTGCGGCGTCCGTATCAACCCGATGATCGTCGAGGGGCAGATCCACGGTGGACTCGCCGACGGGATCGGCATGGCGCTCATGCAGGTGATGGCGTTCGACTCCGACGGCAACCACCTCGGTGGCTCCTTCATGGACTACCTCCTGCCGACCACGATGGAGTGCCCGTCGTGGCGACTCGGCCAGACGGTGACGCCCTCGCCGCACCACCCGATCGGTGCCAAAGGGGTCGGGGAGTCGGCCACGGTCGGCTCGCCCGCCGCCGTGATCAACGCCGTCGTGGACGCCCTGAAGCCGTACGGCGTGCGTCACGTGGACATGCCGGCCACTCCCGCCGTGGTGTGGCGGGCCATGCAGGGCCGACCCCTGCGCACGGACCTGGCGATCACATGAGTGGCTCGTGGGAGCGTGCCCTGTTCGCGCACGCGGAGGAGCTGCGGGATCGGCGTGCGCCGTTCGTGCTGGCCACGGTCGTGCGGGCGCGCCGCCCCACCAGCGCGAGGCCGGGCGACTGCGCCCTCGTGCTGGCCGACGGCACCGTGGAGGGGTTCGTCGGTGGGGTGTGCACGGAGTCCACCGTGCGGCTCCAGGGACTCCGCGTGTTGGCCTCCGGGCGGCCCACCATGCTGCGGATCACCCCCGACGCCGCGCGGGTCGAGCAGGCCGAGGAGGAGGGGCTGATCACCGTGGCGAATCCGTGCCTGTCCGGTGGTGCGGTCGACCTCTTCCTGGAACCGCAGCTGCCACCCCCACTCGTGGCGGTGTTCGGGGACTCGCCCATCGCGAGGGCCCTGCGAGAGGTGGGGGAGACACTCGGCTACGACGTGCGGCCGTGCTCGGCGGACCCCGAGTTCCCCGCCGACACGGAGGCCGTCGTGGTCGCTTCCCACGGGAGGGACGAGCAGCGGGTCCTCACTGCCGCGTTGCGGGCCGGGGTCGGCTACGTCGGCCTCGTGGCGAGTCCCCGGCGAGGGCGTGCCGTGCTCGCCGACCTCGGCGAACCCGGCATCGAGCGAGTGCACACCCCCGCCGGGCTCGACATCGGCGCGCGCACGCCGCACGAGATCGCGCTGTCGGTGTACGCGGAGGTGCTCGCGGTTCGCTCCGAGCGGGCCGCGCCCCCGAAGGCCGAAGGCGCAGCGGGGGAAGCGGGCGAGGTCACCGAGGCCATCGACCCCGTGTGCGGCATGACGGTGGCGGTCAGCCCCACCACGCCCCAGTCGGGGTACGAGGGACGCCGGTACTACTTCTGCTGCGACGGTTGTGCGGGCGCCTTCGACGCGGACCCCCGGCGCTACATCCACGGAGATGTCTCTCACGCTCCGTGATCGTCGGTCGACTCGATGGTGATCGCGGTTCCTCCGCACGGGCCTGTCCCCGTGGCCGAGAACTGCCTAATCTGCACGCAGTCGTGTCGCCACGCGAGGAGTGCTGGTCGTCGTGAAACGCGTATTCATCATCGTGGGCGTCGTCCTGGGCCTGGCGATCATCTACACGACCGGTTCGGAACAGCGCAGATCGGACGCCGAGAGTGGCGGTGCGCCGGGCGGGCAGGAGAGCTGCACGGTCGTCGTCACCGCCGACGTCCTCAACGTGCGCTCGGGCCCGAGCACCGACCACGAGATCGTCGACCGGCTGCGTCAGGACGACGAGATCGAGGCCACCACCGACACCCGCGACGGCTTCCGCAGGATCGGCGACGAGAAGTGGGCCTCCGACGACTACCTGGAGCCGGTGGACGGCGCCGACTGCGACTGATCTCGGCGCACCTCGCGCGTCCGTGAGTTCAGCCATGCGCCGAGTGTCCGAGGGGCGGCACCGAGCCGTCCGGAGGTAGCCTGCCCGCGTGCTCACCGTCTCCACAGTCAACGTCAACGGCCTGAGGGCCGCGGCCAAGAAGGGGTTCACGGAGTGGTTCGCCGCCACCTCCGCCGACGTCGTCGCGTGCCAGGAGGTGCGGGCCGAGCCGAGCGTGTTGCCGGCCGAACTCCGGGACCCCGAGGGTTGGCACACCGTCCACGCGCCGTGTGCGACGAAGGGGCGCAACGGGGTCTCCCTCTACAGCCGGGTCGAGCCCGACAGCGTGCGCGTCGGCTTTGGGGAGGCTGAGTTCGAGGACAGCGGTCGTTACGTCGAGATGTGGCTGCCGGGCGTGGTCGTCGCGAGTCTGTACCTGCCCAGCGGTGAGGTCGGCACTCCGAGGCAGGAGGAGAAGGAGCGGTTCATGGCCGCGTTCCTGCCGTATCTGGTGGCGCTGCGCGACAAGGCCGCCTCGGACGACCGGGAAGTGCTGGTGTGCGGCGACTGGAACATTGCCCACGCCGAGATCGACCTGAAGAACTGGAAGGCCAACCGCAAGAACGCGGGCTTCCTTCCCGAGGAACGGGCCTGGTTGAGCCGGGTGTTCGACGAGGCGGGCTACGTGGACGTGCAGCGCCACCTCGACCCCGAGGGTCCCGGCCCGTACACGTGGTGGTCGTACCGAGGCAAGGCGTTCGACAACGACGCCGGCTGGCGGATCGACTACCACGTCGCGACGCCGGGCCTGGCGCAGCGGTGCACGTCGCTGGTGGTGGAGCGCGCGGACAGCTACGAGGCTCGGTGGTCCGACCACGCGCCGGTGACGGCGACGTACGAGGTGTGATCGCGCCGGTGAGGTGCGTGCGTGCCGAGTCGTCATTGTCGTGCGTCGGCTTGATGTGTTGGTCGGTTTCGGTACCGGCCCGGACGTCGACCACTTCGCTCTGCAGGAGGAGCCGGAAGGCGTCCTCGGCCGTCCGGTCGGTCCCGTGAGCGCCACCAGCGTCCGCGTTCCGCACTTCAGGTAGTCGGTGCTGGAAAAGCAGGGAACTCCTTTATGCGGCGTGACGCTTGAATCTCCGGAATGTGCTGAGGGCAGCGGAGTTGCTGTCCTGGAATGAGCGTCGGGCCCGCGAGTGACCAGGTCCGTTGCCGGGAGCCTGACCGTTCGCGGGCCCGTAACCACAATCACAGGGTGGGTTCACTCCATGCCTGCTCCAGCAGTGCCGCCACATCGTCGTCACCGCGTTCCCGGTACGCAGTGACGAGCTGATCCCGGGTGGAGTCGGGCGGGAAACAGACCGCGGTCGCCAGCGCACGCTCGACGTCGGCGGGACGATCGCGGTCGCTGCCCAGCCCGATCAGCCGCAGCGCCTCGCCGAGCGGTTCGACCTCGGCCGAGCCGGCCTCGACCAACCGGAACCGGCGGTCGTCGGAGAACAGTAGGAAGACGGTCGCACCTACTCCGATGTCCTCCTTCTCCAGGAACCGGCGGATACTCGCACACTGCGGCTGAGGTCCCGACCATCGGACGGACTGGAGTCCCAGCTGTGAGGAGAATTCCACCGTCTGTTCCGGGGCCAGGCTCAGTGCCATCGCCAGCCCGACCGGGACGGTGAAGCCGGAACCCCGGAGGTGGTCCGAGGTGATCACGATCCGGTAGGCCCAGCCGCTGTCGTGGCGGAACACCTTCCGTGTCTGAGCGGGGCCTTTCCTGCGGGCGGGCCCGCTGGTGCTGCGGCTGACGATCCCGCCGCGGGTCTGGAAGGGGGCTGCTGCCGCGAAAGTCCTGATACTCGTTTCCGAGATCTCCCGGAAACGAGTGGTCAGTTCCCCGACGAGCGCGTTGAGTGGAACACTTCCGGCGTTGCGGTCGATGATCTGGCCGATCTGGTCGCGGATCGTGGTGTACTCCTCGAACTCCCACTCACTCAGCGCCCACGTTCCCCGGTCGACGCGCTTGAACCGGCGGTCGTCGGAGAGCCGGTTCGCCAGCCCGCCTAGGTTCGCGACCTCCAGTCGCTCCGCGATGGACTTCGCCGTCATGGGTTCGCCGGTGATGGACAGCAGCGCCGCGGCCCGGTCGCCCAGCGTGGCGGTCCTCGTCAGCACGTGACCGTCGATGATCTCGTATCCGCACCACACGAGCCAGTTCCGGAGCTCGTCGAGGCCCATCCCGAACTCCGCTAGCAGCGCGCCGAGTTCGTCGAGCGCAACGACGCCGTGCCGGTCGGTGCTGTCCTCCAGCAGCAGCTCCGTCCGGCTCCGGGTTGCCTTGACGTTGGGCGCGAGCGCCCAGCCGTCGACGACCTCGAACTCGTCGTCGAGTTTGTCGAGCACGTACCAGAACGGTTTTCCGAGGCTCTCGACGCGTTCGCGTAGCACCGGGAAGTCCTCCAGCAGCCGGGACAGGGCCGCCACCGGCTGAATCCTGGCGCGCACACTGTCCCGCAACTCGGTCACCGGCCCGCTGGCGGCGAGTTTCGCGTCGAGCTGCTTGCGTGCGGAGCTCTCCAACTGGCTGATACGTTGCGGGGACACTCCGTGTTCCGCGGCCAGCGCCTGGAGGGTTTCCGGTTCGTCGGCGAACGTTCGCCTGCGCAGGATGCTGAGGCTTCGAGCGTCGAACCGGCCGAACCAGCGGCCGATCTCCTCCAGCGGGTCGGTCGTCTCCGGCTCCTCTTCCGACGGCTGTTCGACGACCGTGCCGGTGTCGGCAGGTGACGGCGGTTCGAGCGAGGCGTCGGCCAATGTCGTGAACAGGTCCAGTGCCGTTCTGCGACCGATCCCTCGGGCTTCCAGTACCTCCGGGAGGAAAAGTCGGGAGAGGTCCACCGCGGTCTCGATCTCCAGGTACCGCAGTAGGCGGAGTGCCCTGCTGCTGAACGGCAGGTGGTCCATCCGCGTGTCGGGAGGAATCGCCGGGAAGGCCCGCGCCAGTGGCGTGTCGTCCGGCCAGTCCATGAGCAGGGTCGCCGCGATGGCGTAGGTGGCGGCCGAAGGGGAAAGCTGCGCGGAGTCTCCGGGCGAGCTCGACAACCACCATTCCGGGGTGGTGGACGCCCCGTCGAGCTCGGGATTGTCGCCCGCCTGGTATTCGCTCAGCCACGGAAAGACCTCCGGCCAGAGCTGTTTTCCGTCGGACGGTGCTTCGGCGAGTGCGGGCAGCGCCTCGGCGGGTTCGGGGACGGACTCGTCGACCGGTGGTTCGGGCCGTGGTTCGGTTCGCTGCTTCGGGGAGGCGGTCGGTGCGGTGTTCAGAATCGGGCGGATACCCAGCCCGTCCAGCGTCGTCCACAGGGTGGCGAGCGCTCGTTCCTTGTCCAGGTAGTAGGACGACTCCCGCACCCGCCAGAACTTCCAGCCGCAGCGTTTGAGCTCCTGCTCGCGGTACAGGTCCTGGGTGAGCTGCTCAGGGGTGTGCCAGTGGTCGCCGTCGCACTCGACCGCGAGCTTCGCACCCTCACCGGTGACGACGAGGTCGATGCGCCTGCCGTTGCTCTCGACCTGCGGTGTCACGTGGTAGCCGCGTTCGACGAGATCGCAGAACACGCGCTGCTCGAACAGCGAGTCGAACTGCGGATGCCGCACGTCACGCTGCACGTTCGTCAGCACGTCGTCGAGTGCCTTGCGTTCGGCCGTCATGTGCTCGAGCAGCGACAGCCGGAGGTCACCCGGACGCAGGCGGTCCTTGGTCACCGAGTGGAACAGAATCAACTGGTCCTGTGCTCGCGAGGCAGCGACGTTGAAGCTGCGCTGGAAGCTCGCGCGCACGAGGGGCGCGAAGTTCTGCTCCGGCGAGACCACCATCGACAGCCACACGACGTGCCGTTCGTCGCCCTGGAAGTCGGATGCGGTGCCGATGCGCAGCCTGCGCTCCGCCCACACCTCGGGGTCGACGCCTCTGTCGAACAGGGCGTTGGTGATGACATCCACCTGACGCTGACCTTGTAGGACCACCACCCCGAACGTCTTGTCGTCGTAGGCGGGGTCGTCCAGGCACGCGACGATGGAGTCGGCGATGGCGTCGGCTTCCACCGGGTTGCACAGCGTCTGGTTCTTGCCTTCGACGAAACCGCCCCGCACGTACTGGGTCTGCAGCGGCGGCAGCCGGTCGGCGCCGAACTGCCGCACCGGGACGAGCGGTTGGTCCTGGTAGAACTCGTTGGAGGACCACTGGATGATCTCCGGCATGCACCGGAAGTGCTCCCGCAACCGGACGAGCTGGCCGAACCTGCTTCTCAGCAGCGAGAACATGCTCGATCGGGGGCTGAACTCCGTACGCAGGTAGTTCGGCACGTCGTAGAGTTCGCTGTCGAGCGTGTCGAAGATCGGCTGCAGCGCCCCGGAGGCCACCTCGGACGGCGTGCACTGCTTGTCGTCGCCTACGACGATGATCCGCGGTGCCAGCCAGAGCAGGAAGGTGCTGGTGAGTTCGGCCTGGCTGGCCTCGTCCACGATGATGACGTCGAAGGCGTTCTGCCGCGGTGGGACGGTGTCGAGCACATGCTTGATCGGCATCACCCACGCCGGGACGGCACCCTGGGCCACGCTCATCGCCTCGCGAGCGGCGGCGCGGAACCGCTCGTGGTACTTCCCGCTCTTGCCCGCGTTGCCGGCGTTGCTTGCGTAGGAATTGAGCGCCCCGACCTGTTCCGCGGTCATCCGCCGCAGGCAGGCGTTCCACGCCTGCTCGGCGGCGAGGTCGGCGGTGATCTTCTCCAGATCGGCGGTGGTGGCTTCGAGCTCGGCCTCCAGCTCCTGTTCGGCCCCGGCGGCGGTCTGTTCCTCCACCCACGACCTCGCCACCGCGCGAGCCCAGGCCTGTGGCCAGGCGTGGATTCGGTCAGTCCATTCCGGATTCCGAGCGGAGCGGGTGAGAGTGTCGGCGAGGGCGGGACACGCACGCCGGAGCCGGTCGAGCAACGTGTCACACCGTTGTTGGGCGGCCCGTTGCCTGCGGGCGCGATCCAGTGCCCGCACCGCGTCCTGGTAGGCGGCCGCGTCGTGGGATCGTAGCGCGGCGGTGAGTGCGTCGTGTTCGGGTGAGCGGTTCGGGGCCGGCGACAGAGCACTCACCTGGTCCGCGAGGTGGTCGAGCCTGCCTCTGGCGGTCTTCGCGCTGTGCGCCCGCGCGGCGTCCATGGTCCGCTCGGTGAACTCGAACAGCTCCCCGAGGGAGGCCAACCGGGGCCGCACGGTCGGGGGGATCGCGGTGAGGTGTTGCCGCAGCGTGTGCTGCGCGGCACGCACCTGCTCCACCACTCCGTAGAGTTTGCGCAGTTGCACGAGCTGGTCGACCACGACGCTGCGGGGAGCGGTCGTGTCGAGGACGTAGCCCAGTGCCGCGAAGGTCGCGGAGACCATCTCGGCGATCTCCAGTGTCCGCAGGTGGTTGGCGACCTGCATGGCCGTACCGGTGTTGGTGACCTCGGCCGATCCGACCCGAACCGTGGGCAGGTAGGCGTCCACCGCCTTCTGCTGGGGTTTCTTCAGGTGCTTGCGCACCTTGCCGCCGGATTGGAGGTACTCCGCGAAGCTTCGGAAGGCCGCGTGCGCCGAGGGGGGAACGCCTTCCGCCGTGATCGGCGTATGCCCGGCGTTCCGGTCGCACTGCAGTGCCTCGTCCACGAGTGACAGCACCTGGCCCGCGCCGGCCCACAGGTGTTCTCGCTGCTGGCCGAGCAGCGCGCTGACCGTGTCGTCGAGCCAGTCCTGCCGGGCGGGCAGCGCGCGTAGCCCGACGATGAGCTCCTGGACCTGCGCGCAGTCGTGGCTCAGCCGCCGGAACTGGTCATCGGTCAGGTTCCCCAGCGCGCCGATCAGCTCTCCGTGGTCGCCACCGACGACCTCGGTGCCCTCGGCCACTGCCTGGGTGAGTCCGACGACCAGTTGCTCGTCGGGGAGGTGGGCTTGGTCCGGTATCGCCTGGTCGCGACGTCCCTGTCGTTCGTCGTCCTCGTCGCGGAGCAGCCGGATCAGCTCACCGAACTCGTCGGTGCTCAACGGGGGTTCGCCGGTGGCGGTGCCCTCGATCCACCCGACATCGCCGGTCGCGCCGATCTTCCGCACGATCTCGCTGAGCGTTCCCGCGTAGCCGGGGGAGATCTCCGGGTGCTGGTAGGTCTCGGATTCGCGGAGCGCTCTGATCCGTTCCAGCAGTTCGGCGCGCCGCCGTTGCGCGGCGCCTCGCCGGGCGGACAGCTCGTTGATCCAGCGTTCGCTGGCTTCGGCGTTGAAGTTGGCGTGCCGGTCGGACAGAGTGGACACGCTCTTGCGCGCCGCGGCGTTGGTCTTGCGGTCGGTCGAGGTCATCGACACGCAGAGATCCTGCAGGGGCTCCGGGAGTTTGTCACGCAGCACGGCCAGCGCCTGGGCCTTCTCGCTGGTGACGAGGATGCGCTGCCCGCGCGCGAGCAGCGCGCTCATCAGGTTGGCGATGGTGTGGGTCTTGCCTGTCCCGGGTGGGCCTTCCACGACCACACCGCTGTCTTCCCCGAGCCGCCGGATGACTTCCCGTTGCTGGTCGTTGGCGGGTAGCGGGAACAGTGGGTCCTCGGCCAGTGCCGCCGCGGCCGTCGCATTGGTCCGTTCCAGCCACGACAGCTTGTCCCGGGTCTCGATCGGGGTGACCAGTTGCGCGAGACCGAGGGGAACGGGCTCGTGGCTTTCCTCGAGCGTGCTGCCGATCTGCTCGTAGTACTTGCGCAGTGCGTAGGAACCTCGGGTGCGAAGGAGGAGCGCGGGGGCGAAGTCGAGCCGGAAAGCGCCCGTCGTTCTCGGCGTCCAGGAGTCGCTGATGTCGCACTCGGTGTCGAGCGCCCGCTCGGCCCAGGCCTTGAGGAAGCCGGGAATCTGGGGGTCGATCGGCGACTGCGCGGTGGCCGCGAGCTTCTTGCGCAGTGAGGGGGCCGCACTGCGGTCGAAGAAGCCGAGGTCGCCGATGAGCTCGTCGTCCTCGAGCCGCACGGGGCTTTCGTCGCTCACCACGCAGTGGATCGCGCCGCTCTCCCGGTGGTGTTCGATGCGCACCGGCTGGCTGACGAGGTGGATCCGCACCGTGGCGCCGTGTTCGCCCGCCACCCTGAGCAGCCCCGCGGCCAGGACCACTTCGAGCGATTCGGGCTGCTGCGAGGCCTGGCGTTCCATGTCCGCGAGGCGATTGTGGAGTTGCTGGAGGGCTCGCCGTCGGGCTTCGGCTTCCGCCCACCGCCGCCATTCGGCAAGCCACTCCTGGAACGCGTCGGTGACCTCACCGGCGTCGATCAGCTTGACGGTGTCCCCGGTGACCGGGTGCGGTCCCTGTTCGCGCAGTTTCGGCTCGTCGCCGCTGCGGTCGAGCCAGTACCGGAGCACTTCCGGCGGCTTCGGTTCGGCGGCCACCTGAACCCTCGGTACGACGAACACGTGTTCGCCCAGGCCGGCGTCCTGCTCGACGGGCAGGTGCTTTCCGACGTCGGAAAGCCAGAGCAGGTCACGGTGGTCGCTGATCTGCGTCACCGGGGCGCTGCGTTTGATGGCGAGCTTGCGCAGGAAGCCCATCAGGCGGGCGACGCGGTCCTTGAGTTCGGGATCGTGTTCGGGAAAGGTCACCGAGGCTGCTCCTTGAAGGCGGCGCGTGCTCGGCACGGTCTCAGCCGAGCACAGGTGTGTCGCCGGGGTCGGTGGCAACGTTACGAAAGGGTGGAAAGGGACGACAGAGATCGACGGCTACGGATCACCCACGACCTGGTAACGACGGTAGGATCACGAGCCGTCGCTGTGATCCAGGTCAAAGGAGGGTGGCGGGATGTCCGACGGTCGGAGGCCGACACCGAAGCCAGCTCCGCCGCCTCCGAAGCAGCGGTGGTTCCAGGAGCGGACGTCTCCGTATCCGTGGGAGCAGGACGGCCTGGACCACATCCGTAGGTTGATGCCGCAGGCGGAGCCGTATCGCGCGTGGGCCACTTTCTCGTTCACCGCGGCCTCCGGCCGGGTCAACGAGTGTGACCTGCTGATCGCGGTTCCCGGTGGGCTCTACCTGGTGGAGCTCAAGGGCCACACCGGGCGCGTGGTGAACAACGGAGACACCTGGATTTTCTACGACGAGGGTGCGAGGCGCCCGCGCACGCTGCGCAACCCGCTGCATCTCACCGACCTGAAGTGCAAGGAGCTCAAGCAGCGCCTGGAGTGGGCGGCCAAGCAGAACCACTACACCGGCCGGATTCCGCGCATCGAACCCGCGATCTTCCTGTCCGCACCGGGGCTGACCTCGGAGCTCGACGAGGTGCAGCGCACCCGCGTCTACGGCCGTGACGGGCAGGTCGACGGGCTGGACTGGATCTGGCGTGACCTGCTGTCGCGCCCGCCGCAGCGGGAGCACCAGCGGATCAGCCCGGAGTTCTCCCGCCACGTGCTGCCGAAGCTGCTGGAGAAGATCGGCATCCGGGCGTCGACGGCGCATCTGCGGTTCGGCGACGACTGGGAGCTCTCCGGTGAGGTGCTGGACGCGGGCCCGACGTGGGAGGACCGTCTCGCGTTCCGCACGGGCCTCGTGCGTGAGGAAGGCCGGGTCCGCATCTACCTCACCGAGCAGCAGGCCGCCGAAGAGCGGCGGCAGTCGGTGGAGCGGGCCGCGCGGCGCGAGTACCAGGTGTTGCAGGGCATCACCCACCGCGGCATCGCGCAGGCCGTGCAGATCCGGGAGCATCAGAGCGGTCCCGCGATCCTCTTCCGCCACAGCTCGTCGGACCTGCGGCTGGACTCCTACCTCGACGTGCACGGCGAGCGGCTGAGTATCGACACGCGGCTCGACCTGGTGCGCCAGCTCGCCGAGGCGGTGCAGTACGCGCACCACCGCTCGCTCTACCACCGTGCCCTGTCGGCGCGTTCGGTGTGGGTGTCGGCGAAGGACGACGGGTCCGACCCGGTGTTGCGGATCACCGACTGGCAGGCCGCCGCCCGTGACTTCGACACGACGTCGCTGTCGACGGTGGGCAAGACCTCGTTGACGGGTGAGCACCTGGCGGGCTCGGCGGAGGTGTATCTGGCGCCGGAGTTCGCCCCGCATGCCGACCCGGTGGATCTCGACGTGTTCGGTCTGGGCGCGGTGTCGTTTCTGATCCTGACGGGGCAGCCACCCGCCACGCAGCGCAGCGGCCTGATCGAGTGGCTGGCCGACAGCCACGGCCTGCACCCCTACGCCGTGTCGGACGGCATCTCCGACGCCCTCGACGCGCTGGTCTTCGACGCGACCCGCACGGAGCTGTCGCAGCGACTGGAGTCGGCGGACGCCTTCCTGAAGCGGTTGGACGCGGCGGAGTGGGAGTCGCTGCCCGAGTCGTCGGTGCCCGTGGTGGATCCGCTCACGGTGTCGGCGGGCCAGATGGTGGACGAGCGGTGGCGGGTCGAGCGGGTGCTCGGCACCGGTGCCACGGCGCGGGCGTTGCTGGTGCGGAGGGTGGACACCGACGACGAGCAGCCCGAGCGCCGGGTGTTGAAGGTGGCGCTCGACGACGACAAGGCGCAGCACCTGCACGCCGAGGCCCGGGCCCTGGCGCTGGCGGGCGGCGGCGTGGTGGTGCAATTGCTCGACGGCCCCCGCGAGGTGGGTGGCCGCACCGTGCTCGACCTTGAGTACGCGGGTGGGCAGGATCCGCAGGGCTACACGCTCGGCGAGCACCTGCGCGCCGAGGGCAGGCTCAGCTACCACAACCTGGAGCGTTACGGCCGCGACCTGTTCATCGCGTTGGACCAGCTCGCGGGTAAGGGTGTGCGGCACCGGGATCTGAAGCCGGACAACTTCGGCATCTATCGCAGGGCCGACCGCTCGACACAGTTGATGTTGTTCGACTTCTCGCTGGCCGACGTCTCGGAGCGCGACGTCACGGCGGGCACCCGCGGGTATCTGGATCCGTTCCTCGGCACGAACCGCCGTCCCGCCTACGATGATCACGCCGAGCGTTACGCGGCGGCGGTGACACTGCACGAGATGGCGTCCGGGCAGCGGCCGGTGTGGGGCGACGGGGTGAGCGATCCCCGCACCACCACCGACGAGACTCCGGTGCTGGCGGCGGAGTTGTTCGAACCGGCGTTGCGCGATGGGTTGACGGCGTTCTTCCGGCGTGCGCTGCACCGGGACGTCAACCGCCGGTTCGACACGGTGCGGCAGATGGAGGACGCCTGGCGGGAGGTGTTCACCGCCGCGGACACCGCCCAGCCGCTCACCACGCCCGACACGGTGGGTGTCGAGGGCGAGACGCTGGAGGCCACCCGCGACGCGCATGCCGAGCGGGCCACCCTGGACACGCAGCTCGACGTGTCCGGGTTGAGTCCGCGTGCGGCGTCGTTGGCGCAGTCGTTCGGGGTGACGACGGTGCGGGAGCTGCTGGAGCAGGTGCGCCCGTACGAGATCAGCCGGGCGCGGGGCGCGGGGAAGGTGGTGCGCAACGAGCTGAACCGCCGTCACAAGCAGTGGACGCGGGCGCTGTTGCAGCCCTCCGAACCCGACCGTCCGGAGCCGGAGTCGCCATCCGGCCGATCCACTGTGGACGAACTGGTCGCCGTGTTGTTGCCTCCGAGGGGCAGGCGGGGTTCGCGTAAGGCGGATGTCGTGCGGTTGACGCTCGGGTTGCCGGCGGGGGAGGGCGAACAGCCGCCTCCGCCGTGGCCGACGCAGACCGAGGTGGCTCGGCGGCTGGGTATCACGCAGGGCCCGGTGTCGCAGCACTATCGCGCGGCGGTGAAGGCGTGGGCGGCCGAGCCGCGGTTGTCGGCGGTGCGGGACGAGCTGGTGGAGCTGGTCGCCGAGGCGGGCCGGGTGATGCCGGCGCACGAGCTGGCTGCCACGGTTCGGGCCCGGTACGGCGTCGCGGAGCGGGACACCCGGGAACACGCGCTTGCTCAGGCGTTGGCGGTGGTGCGCGCGGCGGTGGACACCGAGGCGTGGGAGCGGCAGCAGAGCGAGGACGAGGACGGTCCACGGTTTTCGGCGTTGCGGCGCGGCGAGCACGTGTTGATCGCGCTGGAGTCGTTGCCGGGCACGGACGCGCCGAGTGCTCCGGAGCTGGCCGACTACGCCGTCGCGCTGGGGGCGCGGGCCGACGAGCTGGTGGAGCTGGACCCGCTGCCGGGTCGTGGTGTGGTGGTGCGGGAGTTGCGGGCGGTGCCGGCCCCGGAGGGGTTGCCGTCGCAGGCGGACACCCGGCTGGTGGAGCTGGCGGCGGTGATGTCGCGGCACGCGGCGGCGTCGGCGCGTTCGGAGCTGTATCCGAGGGAGCTGGATCTGGTGCGGGCGCTGCGCATGTCGCAGGCGGCCGTGGGGGTGCGGCGGGATGCGGGGATCACGCTCGGGGATCTGCTGGCGAAGGTGCGGGCGCGGTTCCCGTCCGTGGCGGTGGACGAGAACATCACGTATGTGCGGCTGGAGGAGGCGCTGCGCGAGGCGGGCACCCCGCTGGAGTGGGACATCGAGGCGCAGCGGTTCCGGCCTCCGGCGCCGGAGTTCTCCCGGTTGGCGGCGTCGTCGAGTCTGACGCGTGGCGGTCCCGGCCCCCGCTGGTCCGGTGGTCTGGACCCGCAGGACGTGCTGCACGACAAGCTCACCAGGGCGGTGGAGTACGGCGGGTTCGTGGCGTTGACGTTGTGGGGCGCGAACCTGCCGGGGGCGGCCGAGTCGCTGGCGGCGCGGTATGCGGTGCGGGCGGTGCACGTGGACGGCGAGTTCCTGGCGGCGTTCCGGGAGTTGGTCGCCGAACACGGCCAGGACTGGGAGCTGGTGCGGAAGCTGGATGAGCGGTTCGGGCGGACGGGCCGGCCGAAGCCGGGTTTCCGCCGTTACGTGCAGCAGGCGTGGGAGCGGCTGCGGGACCGCCTGGAGGCGTCGTCCGACGGCGAGCGCACGGTGTTGTTGCTGCACCACGCGGGCCTGGTGGGCCGCTACGCCGACCTGGGTGGGCGCGAGTTCCTGACGGGCTTGCAGCAGGCGGCCCGGTCGGCGCGGGCGTGGCCGCATGGTTTGTGGGTGTTGTGTCCGGGTGAGTCGAAGCGGGAGGCGCCGCAGCTCGACGGTCTCCGGGTGGAGGCGTTGACGGAGGCGGAGCGGGTGGTGCTGGACCGGGAGTTCCTGCACGGTCCTCGGGGGGCTGATCGGGCGAGTTGAGGCCGCTGTCGCCTGGGGTGGTGCTTGGCTCAATCGCGCTCCGGGAGGGTGGGCCGGTCGATACACTCCGCAGCCGAACGGTTCCGCGACGTCGGCTTTTGGGGGTAAGTCATGTCTGATCCCATGGAGGTTGCTGGGAGCGCTGGTGCGCTGGCTCCGGGTGAGGCGCTGTCCAAGATGGTGGCGGCGATGGACAGGTCGATGGGCACCGAGGCGATGGAGAAGGCGACCCGCTCGGCGGACCAGTTGGTCGCCTCGGCAAAGTTAAACGGCTTCAAGGTCACGCCGGAAGCCGCCGACCCGATCATCAAAGTCCTGGAAGACTTCATCGAGAGAATCGAGCGGATGAGATTCAATATGAGAATCTTCGAGCAAGCGCCGCCGCTGGGAAATCACGATTATGGAAAGAAAGTTGCTCAGCATATGCAGAAGGCGGCAACCGATGAACGCTCTGCCCGTTCTGCTGTCCTGTCGCTTAAGGTAGTTCTTGAGAAAAGCCGAGAGGCTTTACTCAGGGCTTCGAACCAGTATGAAGATCAAGAAGAATCGGCGCTAGATGCATTCCGAGGCATGGGTGGATGACGACTATGGTGTCCAAATCGTATAAGCGGACGGGGTTGGTAGCTTCGCTCCTCCTTTTCGCGGCGGTGTCTGCTTGCTCGGAGGGGGAGCGAGGGATCGCGGAACCTCAACAGTCCTCGGTAAGTGTGTCAGGGGAAGCAAGCGAGGCGGCTTCAACTTCTTCGGGTCCGGCAAGCTTGTCGATTGATCCATGTGAGCTTCTTACAGCGGACGACTTGGCTGAAGTTGGCGAGTTTGAGAAGGAATACATGGAAGGTGGCGGGGCTCGTTCATGTCGCTGGCAGGAGACGTTCGAAAGCGGTGGGAATGGGTTCACTTTTGGTCTCAGTGTTCGCGATGCACAGGGCATTGACACGGTGAAAGACATCGGCAATGGGCTAAAGCAAGACGAAGTTAATCAGCGTCCTACGGTGTCGACGCAAGATCCGATGTCTGGAGACTGCACCCTCGCTTTGAAACTAAGTGATTCCTCGCGGGTCGATGTGACGGTGTTGGGTGAAGGCGGCTGTGAGATCGCCGAGGTGATTGCGGGCATGGTCGAGCCTCGGTTGCCTGAGCTTCCGTGAGGTGAGCGGTCGTGGCGGCTATCCGGCCGCTTCGTCGTCGTAGCCCGGTAGGTCGTACACCTGCGCTACTGCGGTTTCGATGTCGTGGGTGTGCAGGCCTGCGTGTTCGGCGATGGTGAAGCCGAGTTCGAGTAGGCGGAAGGCGATGGCTCGTAGGGCTGGGGTGGCGTTGGGGTGTCCGGCGTCTTGGTGGTGGTAGAGCCCTTCGGTTGTTGACGGAGGCGGAGCGGGTGGCGCTTGGCTCAATCGCGCTCCGGGGTGATGGCCCGGTGGATACACTCCGCAGCCGAACGGTTCCGCGACGTCGGCTTTTGGGGGTAAGTCATGTCTGATCCCATGGAGGTTGCTGGGAGCGCTGGCTCCGGGTGAGGCGCTGTCCAAGATGGTGGCGGCGATGGACAGGTCGATGGGCACCGAGGCGATGGAGAAGGCGACCCGCTCGGCGGATCAGATGGTCGCCTCGGCGAAGTTAAGAGCGTGTCTCGTTTGGATCTTGGTTGGGTTGCGGGCATGATCTTGGTTCGTGGTTGATGAGTTGTCGCGGCGGTTGGTGCCTGATGAGCTGTGGGCACTGGTCGAACCGCTGGTCCCTGCGCATCAGGTTCGTCCGCAGGGAGGCGGACGGTCGCGCGTGGATGATCGTGCTGTGTTCACCGCGATCGTGTTCGTGCTGACAAGCGGGTGCGCTTGGCGACACCTGCCACCCAGCTTCGGAGTGAAGGTCCCGACCGCGCATCGTCGCTTCACCGAGTGGACGAAAGCCGGATTATGGCGCAGGTTGCATCGCGCGGTACTCGATGAACTCGGCAGCCAGGGAATGATCGACTGGTCCCGCGCGGTCCTGGACGGAGCCTCCGTCAGGGCCAAAAGGGGGGATCTCTGACCGGTCCCAGTCCTGTGGACCGCGGGAAACCCGGCTCGAAGATCCATGCACTGTCCGACCGGGCGGGACTGCCGCTGGCGGTCGCGATCTCGGCCGCGAACACCAACGACGCGCACGCCCTCAAACCGCTGATTCTGGCCATCCCCGCCGTGAAATCCCGGCGGGGGCCCCACTGGCGCAAGCCGGACAAGCTCCACGCCGACAAAGCCTACGACCAGGCCGAACTCCGAGACTGGGTACGCAAGCAAGGAATCACCGTGCGCATCGCCCGCAAAGGCATCGAATCCAGCCAGAAACTCGGCAAGCACCGCTGGGTCATCGAACGATGTATCGCGTGGCTGTTCGGATACCGACGATTGACCATACGCTACGAGCGCTACGCCAACCACTTCTGCGCCTTCCTCACTCTCGCCGCAGCCCTCACCTGCTTCAAGAAACTCGCGAAATGAGACATGCTCTAAACGGCTTCAAAGTGACGAAGGAAGCCGCCGACCCGATCATCAAAGTGTTGGAGAATTACATCAACGAGATCGGAATTATGCGGCATAAATTGCGAGCTTTTGACCAGAAGCCTCCCCTTGGGGATCACGCTTACGGTAAGAAGGTCGCTGAGCATATGTGGGAGGCGGCGAACGGTGAACGTTCTGCTCGTGAGGCGCTGATTTCACTTGGAATAGTCTTGGAGAAAAGCCGAGAAGCGCTGCTTAGGGCGTCGAACCAGTATCAGGAGCAGGAAGAGTCAGTGCAAGACCGTCTCCGTGGTTTGGGTGTTGAAGGATCATGACTTCTAAGGTTGTTATGCGCATGGCTGTGGCTGGCGCGATCCTGTTGTTGCCGACGATTTCTGGTTGTGCGACGACAGAGAGCGGTTTTGCGAATTCGCAGACCTCATCGAATGTCTCCTTGGGAGAGACGCAAACTACGGTGTCTTCGTCTGCGAAGCCGAGCAGCTCCTCGATCGATCCCTGTGAGTTGGTTTCGGCGGAGGACTTGGCTGACGTTGGCGAGTTCGAGACGGAGTACCAGGAAGGAGGTGGTTCTCGGTACTGCGTGTGGCAGGAGGGTTTTGAATCCGGTGGGAATGGCTTTAGTTTCTCTGTCGGTGTGCGGGATTCTCAGGGCATTGACGCGGTGAGGGACATTGGTGGCGGAGTTGATCCGACTGAGGTGAATCAGCGGCCAGCGGTGAAAACCGAAGACCCGGTGAGCGGTGATTGTATGTTGGCTGTGAAAGTAAGTGATTCCTCTCGGATTGATGTGACGGTCTTGGGGGAAGACGGAGATGGTGATTCATGCGGACTCGCCGAGGTGATCGCTGGCATGGTCGAGCCTCGGTTGCCTGAGCTTCCGTGAGGTGAGCGGTCGTGGCGGCTATCCGGCCGCTTCGTCGTCGTAGCCCGGTAGGTCGTACACCCGCGCTACTGCGGTTTCGATGTCGTGGGTGTGCAGGCCTGCGTGTTCGGCGATGGTGAAGCCGAGTTCGAGTAGGCGGAAGGCGATGGCTCGTAGGGCTGGGGTGGCGTCGGGGTGTCCGGCGTCTTGGTGGTGGTAGAGCCCTTCGGTTTCGGTGTCGATGGCTCTGGTGATGCGCAGTAGTGCGGCCGACAGGTCGTGGTGGGCTGGGGGTCGTTGGGCGCGGATCGTCGAGGTCTCGGCCGCGTGGAGGCGGGGGACCTTGACGTCGGGGCAGGTGGCCGCCGCTAGGAGGATGGCCGCTCGTTCGATGTCGCGTTCGTGGATCAGGACCCGCCTGATGGTCTCGACCTGCTCTCGGGTCGGCGGGACGTAGGTTGCGGTGGTCATCGTCGGTCCTTCTCGCAGAGGCCAGGGATAGCGCGCGGTTCCGGTCATGGCACGGGGTTTGGGGAGTGCGCCAGCATGTGGCGGGCCAGGTCGGCCACGGTCTCGCCGGTGGCCCGCACGGCGCGCGCGTCGTCGGGGGCGGCGTCGGCGAGGTGGGCGAGCGCGCCGATGGTCTGCTGGATGCGCCGTCGCAGCGAGTCGCCTTCGGGGAGGGCGAGGTCGGGGTGGCCTGCGGGGTGGCACGTTTCGAGGATGCCTCGCCCCCGGTCGTGCAGATCCTCCAGCGCGCCGCTCGTGCGCTCGCACATCTCCGCGAGCACCTCTTCCAGGGCCTCCCACTGGCGCACGGGCAACGCCGCCGGTTCGCGGCAGCGCGTCGCCACCACGACACCGTCGATTTCGGCCGCCCGCGCGTGCAGCTCCGCCGCGAGCGCGGAAAGCCGGTCGGCCAGCGCGCACAACCCCTCCGCGGGCAGCTCCCCACCGTCCTGGCGCTGCAGCAACTCCACCACCACCGCGCCCAGATAGCGGTTGAACCGGCCCAACCGCACCAGCAGTTCCCGATCACGTTCGATCACCACCGACTCCCCTCAGAACGTGGGCCGCAGCCGCTTCCGCGTTGCTCCATTCGGCCTTACCGAGCGACCAAGTGGCCTGACGGTAGCCGGAGAGAACCGCCCCACGCAGCGCGTTGGATACGCTCGCGACCGATGCGACGGATGCGACAGTTGGGCCCGTAATTCTTTGTTGCTTCCCGTGTTCCACGGCACTCACCGGCGACGGTATTGGGGCCGGAGATGGCCGCCCACGCAGCTACGTCGCGATACGTCTCGACACGAGTCGCCTGCTGAATCCAGTGCCGGGCGTCTCACCAGGCATCAGTAACAGCACGCTCCGTGACCGCGATCTTTCTTCGCAGGGTTGAGTAGCGGCTGCGTTGCGATGTGGTCGCCGAATTGTCCTGTCCACGCACCTCGCTACTAGCATCGCCGGGGTGCCGGATGGTCGGGGCGAGTAAAGGGGAGCGGCAGACTGTGGCAGTGCGTGGTGCTGACCTGGGTGAGCTGGTGAAGGACCTGCGCAGGCAGGTCACCGTGCTCGAAGACGATTTGCGGGCGCGGGCCCAGGAGGTGTCGGAGTTCCACACCCCGCTGCGCGCCGAGTACGACGAGGCGCGCAAGCGGGAACGCACGGCGGCGACGTGGGAGTCGTGGCTCGACCAGCGGGTGACGCAGGTGGCTGCGGCGTGGGTGCTGGGCACGGTGTTCGTGCGGTTCTGTGAGGACAACGGGCTGATCCAGTGGCCGTTCCTCGCGGGGCCGGGGGAGCGGCTGGCGGACGCGGAGGAGCGGCACGAGGCGTACTTCCGCGAGCACCCGCAGGACAACGACCGCGACTGGATCGTCGCGGCCTTCAATCACCTGGCGGAGGCGCACCCGACGGCGGCGGGACTGTTCGACGCGCGGTTCAACCCGCTGTGGGAGATCACGCCGTCGTTCGAGGCGGCGACGGCGCTGTTGCAGTTCTGGCGGCGGCGCGGCGACGACGGTGAGATCCGCTACGACTTCACCGACCCCGAATGGGACACGCGCTTCCTCGGCGATCTGTACCAGGATCTGTCGGAGCACGCGCGCAAGACGTATGCGCTGCTGCAGACGCCGGAGTTCGTGGAGGAGTTCATCCTCGACCTCACGCTCGAACCGGCCGTCGAGGAATTCGGACTCAAAGGTCTGCGCACGATCGACCCGGCGTGCGGGTCGGGGCACTTCCTGCTGGGGCTGTTCCGGCGGGTGCTGGCGAAGTGGCGGGAGGCGGAGCCGGGCACGGACCAGTGGGAGCTGATCCAGCGCACGCTCGGCTCGGTGCACGGCTGTGACAAGAACCCGTTCGCCGCGTCCATCGCCCGGTTCCGGATGCTGGTGGCGGTGCTGCGCGAGGCGAACGCGATCCGGCTCGACCAGGCGCCGCGGTTTCCGATCAACATCGCGGTCGGCGACTCCCTCATGCACGGCCGGGGCGCGCCCGGCATCCAGGGCGAGCTGTTCGCGCTGGACGAGCCGCACACCTACACCACCGAGGACGTCAACGAGTACGTGCGCTCCTGCGACCTGCTTGGTAAGGGCTCGTACCACGTGGTGGTGGGTAACCCGCCGTACATCACGGTGAAGGACAAACAGGAGAACCAGAACTACCGCGACCGCTATGACGCGTGTTCGGGTAAGTACGCGCTCTCGGTGCCGTTCGCGCAGCGGCTGTTCCAGCTCGCGATCCGCCGCAGTGGTTCCGACCGCGACGCGGGATACGTCGGGCAGATCACCGCGAACTCGTTCATGAAACGCGAGTTCGGGAAGAAGCTGATCGAGGACTTCTTCCGAACGGTGCAGCTCACGCACGTCATCGACACGTCGGGCGCGTACATTCCCGGCCACGGCACGCCCACCGTGATCCTGGTGGGGCGCAATCACGAGTACCGGCAGGACGACCCGGTACGAGCGGTCCTCGGGATTCGTGGCGAGCCGAGCCAGCCCGAAGACCCGGCCAAAGGCCTGGTGTGGTCGGCGATCGTGGAGCAGATCACTCGGCCCGGGAGCGAGTCCGAGTGGATCACTGCTGAGGACGTCGATCGGACTGCGTTTGCTGGGCATCCGTGGAGCCTAAGTGGCGGTGGCGCCGGAGATCTTCAGGATCGCATTCAATCCGGCGGCTCGATGCTTCTGGGAAAATGTTTTGAATCGAGTGGATTTGCTGCAATAACGGGGGTCGATGACGCCTATGTGCTTGCAAGCCCCTTGCCGCGGTGGCGAGAAAATCAAGATGTTCAGCGACGCGTCTATGTTGAAGGAGACCAGGTTCGCGACTGGGCATGTGGTGCGACAGCGAAGGTTGTGTACCCAATCGATCTCAATGTTGATGAGCGTTCCTATATTGAGACTGTTTACTTATGGTCTATGCGGTCTGTGCTAAGGCGAACTATCTACTTCGGGGAGACAAAGGAAGAGCGAGGCTATCATTGGTCTGATTACGCGTTCTTCATGAGGGAGCGTCTTAAAAGTCGGCTACTGATTGCGTTTGCATTCGTTGCAACCCATAATCACTTTACTTTAGACCGGGGCGGGAAAGTGCACAATAAGTCTGCGCCGGTGATTAAGTTGCCGGAGGGGGCTGGTGAGGACGAGCATCTGGAGTTGCTTGGGGTGCTCAACTCATCCACGGCCTGCTTCTGGCTCAAGCAGGTGTGCCACAACAAGGGTGGTCCTGGAGGGGGCTACTCGAAAGGTGAGAAGTGGCGAGACTTCTACGAGTTCACCGGCACCAAGCTTCAGGAATTCCCTCTTCCCGCCGTTCTGCCGTTGGAGCTGGGCCGGGCATTGGACTCGCTGGCCCAGGACCTCGCCGCGCAGGAGCCGTCGGCCATCGCCGAGGCGGCCACGCCGACTCGCGAGCGGCTTGACGCTGCCCGCGCTGAGCACGCCCGCATCCGGGGACGGATGATCGCGCTGCAGGAAGAGCTCGACTGGACCGTCTACCACTCCTACGGCCTGCTCGACGACACCGAACGCGCCCAGCTCACCGCGCCCGACCTCGACACCGTGCCGGAAATTCGGCTCGGCGAGCGGGCCTTCGAGATCGTGCTCACCCGTAGGATGAGAGCAGGTTTGGAAGAGACGAGGTGGTTCACAGACTTTGGTGGACAACCTCAAACCGAGGTTCCCGAGCACTGGCCCGAGTGGTACCGGCAGCTCGTCCAGGCACGCATTGATGTCATCGAGAAGCGGCGTGACATCGCGCTGATCGAGCAGCCCAACTGCAAGCGTCCATGGGAATCCGAAACCTGGGAGCGCAAAGAAGCCGACGCGTTGCGCACGTGGCTGCTCGACCGGTGTGAGCGGCGAGACCTGTGGTTCGGGCTGCGTGACGGCTTCGAACAACCCCGCACCCTCACCGTCCACCAGCTTGCCGACGCCTTCCGCGATGACGCCGACATGCACGCCGTCGCCGCCCTCTATGCCAACGACCACCTCGGCAAACCCGACCTGCCACTGGCGAAGGTGCTGGAAACCATCCTCACCGACCAACACGTCCCCTACCTCGCCGCCCTGCGCTACAAGGACTCAGGCCTGCGCAAACGCGCCCAGTGGGAGCAGGTGTGGGAGAAGCAGCGGGAAGAAGACCGCACGGGCCAGCGGCTCGACATCCCCGTGCCTCCGAAATACACGTCCGCCGACTTCCGCAAAACCAGCTACTGGACCCACCGCGGCAAACTCGACGTCCCCAAGGAGAGGTTCATCTCCTACCCCGACGCCTCACCCGACGCCGACCCCAGCCTGCTGCTCGGCTGGGCCGGCTGGGACCACAAAGACCAAGCCCAAGCCCTGGTCAACCTCATCAACGACCGCACCGCCGACGCCGGGTGGGAAACCGAACGGCTCACCCCGCTCCTCGCCGGCCTGGCCGAAGTGATGCCCTGGGTGCGGCAGTGGCACGGCGAATACGACGAGGAATGGGAAGGCGTGCCCGCCGACGAATACCAAGCCTTCCTCGACGAACAACGCACCAAACACCAGCTCACCGAAGACGACCTCAAAAACTGGCGACCCGCCCCCACCCGTCGGGGCCGCCGCGGCACAGCGAAGGAAACCCAGCAGTGAGCACGAACGAGGTGTACCTGCGCGACGTCCTCGACATCCCCGAATCCGTCCACGCCGGGGACTTCAAAGTCGAACTCACCGGAGGCTTCACCCAAGTCGAAGCCCGCGTCGCCGAATACGTCGTCACCGACCAACTCCGGCAAGCCTTCGACAAAGCCCTGTCCATCGTGCGCGCCGCCGTGCGCGACGGCACCTCGCACGCCGCCTACCTGCACGGCTCGTTCGGCTCCGGTAAAAGCCACTTCCTCACCGTGCTGCACGCCGTGCTCAACAACCACCCCGCGGCACGGGCCAAACCCGGCCTGCAACCCGTCATCGCCGACCACGACGACTGGCTGCGCGGCAAGAAGTTCCTCATGGTGCCCTACCACCTCGTTGGCGCCACCGACCTCGACTCCGCCATCCTCGGCGGCTACGTCAACACCGTCCGCGCCCTGCACCCCGACCAGCCCACCCCGCCCGTGTACCGGGCGGACGCGATGCTCGACGACGCCCGCCGCTACCGCGAAGCCAAAGGCGACGCCGCGTTCGTCGACTGGCTCAGCATCGGCGCCACCACCCCGGTTCCCGCTGGTTCCGGCGTCGACGACGAGGACGACGACGACCTCGACCTCGATCTCGACCTCGGCACGGCAGAGGAAGGCGCGGACACCGGGGACACCGGGTGGACCGGCGAGCAGCTCGACCGCGCGTTCACCGCGCCCGCCGGTGACCCCGTGCGCGACCGGCTCGTGCAAGCCCTGCTGTCCGGGCCCATGTCCTCCTACGTTCGCGGAGCCAGCGGCGACGCGGAAGCGTTCCTGCCGCTGGAGAACGGGCTGGCGATCATCACCCGCCACGCCCGCGACCTCGGCTACGACGGGCTGATCCTCTTCCTCGACGAGCTGATCCTGTGGTTGCAGGCCCACATGAGCGACCGCCAGTTCGTCAACAACCAGGTCAGCAAACTCGTCAAACTCATCGAATCCGGCGACGCGAGCCGCGTGCTGCCCATCGTGTCGTTCATCTCCCGCCAGCGTGATCTGTCCAAACTCGTCGGCGAGGACGTCACCGGCGCCGAAGTCAAGGAACTCGAACGGCAGGTCGAATACCTCGCAGGGCGGTTCGACACCGTGTCGCTGGAAGACCGCAACCTGCCCGCCATCATCAAAGAGCGCGTCCTCAAACCCCGGCCCGGCGGCCGGGAGATCCTCGACGCCGCGTTCGCCGGCATCGAATCGGCCAAACAGGCCGACCGCGACGTGCTGCTCGACTCGGCCGGAGCCACCGGCGCCGACTGGCAGGACTTCCGCGACGTCTACCCGCTCTCGCCCGCCCTACTCAACGTGCTCGTCGCGCTGTCCGGCGCGCTGCAACGCGAACGCACCGGGCTCAAGCTGTTGCAGGAGATGCTGCGCCGCCGCCGCGACGACATGAAGGTCGGCGAACTCATCCCCCTCGGTGACCTGTGGGACGTGCTCGCCGACGGCGCGGGTGAAGCCTTCACCGACCGGCTGCGGCGCGAAGCCGAAGCCGCCCAGCGCTTCTACGCCAAGGCCCGCGCCTGGCTCGTCGACCGCCACGGCGAACACACCCAGCAGTTCCGCGCCACCGACCGGCTCGTCAAAACCCTGATCCTCGCCGCGCTCGCCCCGCAGGTGCCCGCGCTGACCCGGCTCACCGGCGGCAGGCTCGCCGCGCTCAACCACGGGTCGCTGCGCGCCCGCACCGTCTCAGCCGGATCGCTGGCCGTCACCCGGCTGCGCGAGCTACAGGCCGAGTTCGGCGAACTGCGCCACGAAGGCGACGAGGACCCCGTGTTCCGGCTGCAACTGTCCGACTTGGACGTCGAGCCGTATCTCGACGCCGTCGGCGAACGCGACACCGTCGGAGCCCGCCGCCTCTGGCTGCGGCAGCAGCTCTGGAGCGAACTCGGCATCAAGTACACCGACGACTTCGTGTGCGAGAAGGAGATCGTCTGGAAGGGCACCCGGCGCACCGCCGAGTTCGTGTTCGCCAACGTGCGCGACGAACACGAGCTGCCCGACGCCCAGTTCCTGCCCAGCACACCCGGCCGCATCCGGTTCGTGCTCGACTACCCGTTCGACGACACCGGCGACTACACGCCCCGCCACGACGCCGAACGCATCCACCGGATGCGCAGGAACGACGTCACCGCCGCCACCGTCGTATGGCTGCCGCACTTCTTCTCCGCGCAGAAGTCCGCCCAGCTCGGCCGCCTACTGAAGATCAACTATCTGCTGGAGCGCGACCGGCTCGACGACTACGCGGGCAACCGCTCCGCCGACGAACGCGTCAAGATCCGCCACCAGCTCGAAGCCCAGCGCGACACCCTGGAAAGCCAGCTCACCGCCTCGCTGCGCCAGCTCTACGGCATCGCGGGCGGCGACGACACCACCATCGGCGCACCCGTCGGCGAGGACGGGCACGTGATGTCGCTGCACCCCGGCCACCAGCCCCGGCTCGCCGGAGGCGCCGGCTTCCAGTACAACGCGCTGGCCCTCGCCGACAGCCTGTTCGACACGCTGTATCCGAAACACCCGAACTTCGACCCCAACGGCAACCGCAAGGCCGTCACCCCAGGGGAACTGCGCACCGTCTACGACTGGATCACCAAGGCCATGGAGGACGGCAGCCGCCGCGTGGTGGTCGACCGCAACCACCTCGCCCTCGTGCGCCGCATCGTGCATCCCCTGGAACTCGGCGAGGTCAGCGACGGGCCGCTCAACGTCTCCACCGAATGGCGGCGCCGCATCGAGCAGGCCGCCACCCAGCGCGGCGTGACCGGCGACCTGCGCGTGGAGGACATCCGCTCGTGGATCACCGAGGCCGGCTACACCGGGCTCGACAAGCTCGTGGTGAACCTGATCATCGCCACCTACGCGCTGCTGGCCGACCGCACCTGGACCCTGCACGGCTCCGTGCTGCGGCAACCGCCCGAGTTGGACAAGATCGGGCCCGGCCACGCGCTGCGCGCCCAGCGACTGCCCGAGGCCGCCGAGTTCGCCACCGCCCGCGAACGGGCCGCCGCGCTGTTCGGCGTCGTCGTGCCCGACACGCGGTTCGCCCGCAACATCAACCGGCTCGCCGAGGGCGTGCGCGCCAAGGTCGCCGAACTCGAAACGCCCGTCAACGGCGTGCGGCGGATGCTGGACCGGCACGCCGACGCGCTCGGCCTCGCGGGCAGGCCCGACGCGCGCCGGGTCGTGGCCACCCGCGACGCCGCCGACCTGCTCGCCGCGCTGTCCGCCGCCGCGGACGACACCGACCTCGTCAACCGGCTCGCGCGGGCGAGCTACGACACCGTCGACACCGTGCTCGCCACCACCATGACGGCCGCGCCCAAGCTGGCCGACGCGCTGCGCGACGTCGAGTGGTCGCTGGTGTCGTCGGTGCGCGGCTTCGCGGGCCGGGGCGACCTCATCGGCAACCGCGCCGACGCGCTGCTCGACGAACTCGCCCACACCGCCGAGGCCGACGAGTTCACCCGCCCGCTCGCGCCCGTGCTCACCGAACTCGGCTCGAAGGCCGTGGCGCTGGTCAGCGAAGCCGCCCGGCTCGCCGCCGTGGTCAACCCCGGCCCCTCCCCGGAGAAGACGCCGGAACCGGTCCCCGAGAAGACCGGAGAGCGGCCGAGCCCGCCGGACGGGCAGGCCGGTGCCGACACGGTGAGTCTCACCGACAACGGACAACCCGCCGTCAGCAGGCGGGAACCCGCACCGCGCCGGGCACCGCGACGGGTGCGGGCCGGGGCCGCGGAGGGTGAACTCGCCGCGCTGCTCGACGGAGTGCGCGCCGAGATCCGCGACTACGCCCGCGAACACCCCGGGGCGGAGATCGAGGTCGTGTGGCGGACGGTCGGCGGAGAGGACAGCGCGGGATGAGCGCACCGCCCGAGGTCGACCGGCGGATGCTGGAGGCGCTGGTCGAACACTGGCTGCCCGAGGCGAACGGGCGGCGGCTCCTGCTCGTCCACGGCCGCTACGCCGACGGCGGCGATCGGGAGTTCGGCATCCGGACGAAGGAATGCCGCTGCCGCGTCCACGTCGCCGACCGGCACTCCCTGCTGGGGGTGCTGGAGGCCTGGCAGGACCACCAGCGTGAGCACGGCTCCGAGACCGACACAGCCGACACACTGCTGGTCGTGACCACCGGCGTCGAGGACCACCAGTTCGGCTGGGACCTGCTCGCCTACGCCGTGCAGCGGCGGGTGCTGTCGGTGGACCGGGCGCAGATCATCGCCCAGCGGTTCGGCGCACGGGACGTCGACCCGCGCATCCGCCGGGAGCACTGGCTCGTCGACGCCCTGCTGGACGCCGAACCGGTCGAAGGCTGGCCCCGCACCGGCTCGGTGCTCACCCGCGACCGGGCCATTCACGCCCTGATCGGCGTGCGGCTCGGACGCGCCGCGCTCGGCGAGGACGCCGTGGACATCGGCACGCTGCTCGACTTCTCCCTCGATGTCGCGGGCACCACCCGGTTCGCCGCGTTGCCCGCAGCCGAACGCGACGGGCTGACCGACTGGCTCACCCACACCGTCGGCGACGCCGCCGGGCTGCTGCTGCGCCTGGCCGCCGAAGGACGGGCGGCCGACGCCATGCCGCTCGGCATCGTCGGCACCGCCGCCGTCGGGGAGAACGCCTCCCCAGCGGCGGCCCTGGCCTTCGGCGGACTGCTGGGCGGGGTGCGGCCGGAGCAGCTCGGAGCGTTCACCGAGGCGGTGGAGGGGGCGCTGGAACGCTGGGTCAGCGAAGCCGAGTCCGGCGGCAGGAACAGCGCAGGCGCGCGGGAGAAGGTGCTCGCCGTGACCCGCAGGGCGGAGGAGCTGGCCGCCACGGCGGGGCTGACCGCCGAGCTGGCGGGCAACCGGTTCCTGCCCTCGGCGTTCACCGCGCGGCTGCACGACTTCGCCACCGCGCTCACCGCCGCCCTCGACGGGACGGGGAAGCTGGACGCGGCCGAGGACGCCCTCGGGGCGCTGCGCACCCACCACCTCGCCAGGCTGGCGGGCGAGCGGATGCGGGCGGTGGACATGGCCGTGCGGCTGGCCCGCTGGCTTGAGCACCCCGTGCCCGAACCCACCTCGGTGGCCGACGCGATCCGGCGATACAGCACCGAGTGGGCGTGGGTGGACCGCGCGCTGACCACGCTGTGGGCGGGAGACCCCGCCGGTGATCCGGTGCTGGGCCGGGCGTATCAGGCGGTGTTCCGGGCGGTGCGCGAACGCCGCGCCGCCCTCGACGAGGCGTTCGCCACCCACCTGCCGAGCTGGACCAGGCACGCGAGCATCGACGACCCCGGCGGGTGCCTGCTCATCGAGCGGGTGCTCCACGAGGTGGTGGTGCCGCTGGCACGCCAGAAGGCACCGGTGATCGTGGTGCTCGACGGCATGAGCGGAGCCGTCGCCGCCGACCTCGCCGAGCAACTCACCCAACGCACGTGGCTGGAGGCCTCCCCGAAGGCCAGGCGCATCGCCGCGGTGTCGGCCGTCCCCTCGGTCACCCGGGCCAGCCGCCCCAGCCTGCTCACCGGCACTCTCACCGCGGGCGACCAGACCGTCGAGAAGGACGGGTTCGCCGCGTTCTGGAAGCGCCCCGGCGGTTCCGGGCTGCTGTTCCACAAGGCCGACATCGCGGGCGACGCCGGACACCGGCTGTCCGACCAACTGCTGACGGCGCTCTCCGACGAGTCGAACGTGGTCGGCGTGGTGCTGAACACCATCGACGCCGCCCTCGACCACGGTAGGGAAGGCGACCGCACCGGCTGGCAACCCGGCGACATCACCTACCTGCCGGAACTGCTGGATGCCGCCCGCAACTACGGCCGACCCGTCGTGCTCGTCTCCGACCACGGCCACGTGCTCGACCGGCCCGACGGCACGAAGGTGCCCGTCGACGACGTCGAGTCGGCCCGCTGGCGCGTCGGCGAGCCGGGGGAGGGCGAGCTCGCACTGAGCGGGCCCCGCGTGCTCCTCGGAGGTGGCAGCGTGGTCGTCCCGTGGCGGGAGGACATCCGCTACACCAACCGCAAGGCCGGTTACCACGGTGGTGTGGCCCTCGCGGAGCTGGCCGTGCCGGTGCTGGTGCTGCTGCCCGCCCTGAACACCCTGCCCGACGGCTGGGAGCTGCTGCCCGCCGACCGCGTGGCGCCGACGTGGTGGCAGCGACGCGCCGAACAGCCGTCGCCCCCGCAGGCACAGCCGAAACCGGCCGAACCCTCGGCAACAGCGGCACCGCCCGCCCGCCGCGCGAGGAAGGAGCAGCCCGACGCGCTACCGCTGTTCGGTGTGGACGACCAGAAGGCACGGGACGCCGACGGCGACCGCGCCGAACAGCCATCGCTGGGGCAGCGGGTCGTGGACTCGGAGGTGTACGCGGGGCAGCGCGCGTTCGTGCCCAAGGCACCCGACCGCAGGGTCGTCGCGGCGATCGTCGACGCGCTCGTCGAGGCGGGCAACCGGCTACCGCTGAACACCGTGGCCGAACTCGCGGGCCGCAAGAGCCGAGGGCCCGAGTTCTTCGCCACGATCCTGCAACGACTGCTCAACGTCGACGGCTACCCCGTACTGTCCGTGGACGGTGGGCAGTGGCTGAGCCTGGACACCGACACCCTGTGTCTCCAGTTCGGACTCACCCGGGACTGAGCCGTAGAGCAACGGAGGTGATGTGGTGACCAGCGCGGTCAGCGAGGCCCGGAGGCGGGACGTGATCAACGCGTTACGTCGGGGCACCGTGCCGCAGAGCGGCCTGGACCTGCTCGCGGTGGGTCTCGACCGCTTCGCCACCGCCATGGACGACGACCTCGCCACCGTCGCCCGGGGCGGTGCGGCCTTCCACGCCGTGCGCGGCGAGTACGGGTCGGGCAAGACCTTCTTCGCGCGCTGGCTCGCCGAGCGGGCCAAACGCCGGGGACTGGCCACCTCCGAGATCCAGATCTCCGAGACCGAGACACCGCTGCACCGGCTGGAGACGGTCTACCGACGGCTCACCGAACGGCTGGCCACCGCCACCCACCAGCCCAGCGCCCTGCGCGCCGTCGTCGACTCCTGGCTCTACACCCTCGAAGAACACGTACTGGACGCAGGGGAGGTCGCCGAGGACGACTCGACGGCGTTCGCCGCCGCGGTCGACACCCTCGCCGAACAACGGCTCGCCGACGTGGCGCGCACGACACCCGCGTTCGCCGCCGCGCTGCGCGGCTACCGGCAGGCACTCGCCGACGGTGACACCGCCACCGCCGAAGCCCTCATCGCCTGGCTGGGCGGGCAGAAGTCCGTGGCGGCCTCCGCCCGGCGCGCGGCGGGCGTGCGCGGGGATCTCGACCACTTCGGCGCGCTCGGGTTCCTGCAGGGACTGCTCACCGTGCTGCGTGACTGCGGACACCCCGGACTGCTGCTCGTCCTCGACGAGACGGAAACGCTGCAACGGGTCCGTGGAGACGTACGCGAGAAGGGCCTCAACGCGCTACGTCAGCTCGTCGACGAGATCGACGCGGGCCGCTTCCCCGGACTGTTCCTCGTACTCACCGGCACACCCGCGTTCTTCGACGGGCAGCAGGGCGTGCAGCGGCTCCCACCGCTGGCCCAACGTCTCGCCACCGACTTCTCCACCGACCCGCGCTTCGACTCACCACGGGCGGTGCAGCTCCGGCTGCCCGGCTTCGACCTCGACCGGCTCGGTGAACTCGGCCGCACCGTACGCGACCTGTACGCGGGCACGGCCCGCAACCCCGAGCGCGTACGGGAGGTGGTGGATGACGCCTACCTCGCCACGCTCGCGCGGGCGCTCACCGGCGAACTCGGCGGCAAGGTCGGCGTGGCACCCCGGCTGTTCCTGCGCAAACTCGTCGCCGACGTGCTCGACCGCGTGGACGAGTTCGCCGACTTCGACCCGCGCCGCGACTACGCGCTCACGGTCACCGAAACCGAACTCACCGACGTCGAACGCAACGCCGTGGCGAGTGCCGACGACGTCGACCTGGAACTGCCGTGAGCGAGGCGCTGGACCGCCTGCATCCGGCGGTGGTGCACCACGTGGTCAACACCCTGGGCTGGCGGTCGCTGCGGCCCCTCCAACGGCAGGCGGTCGACCCCGTCATGGACGGGCACGACGCGCTGCTGCTCGCCCCCACGGCGGGCGGAAAGACCGAGGCCGCCTGCTTCCCCGTGCTCTCCGCGATGGAGCGACACGGCTGGACCGGGCTGTCGGTGCTGTACGTGTGTCCGCTCAAGGCACTGCTGAACAACCTGCTGCCCCGGCTGCGCGACTACGCCGCCTGGCTGGGCCGCCGGGTCGAACTGTGGCACGGCGACGTCACGGCCGCCGCGCGGCGACGCATCCTGGCCGACCCGCCGGACGTGCTGCTGACCACGCCGGAATCGGTGGAAGCCATGCTGGTCAGCGCGAACGTCGACCACAAGCGACTGTTCGGCGACCTGCGGGTGATCGTCGTGGACGAGGTGCACGCGTTCGCGAGCGACGACCGGGGCTGGCATCTGCTGGCCGTGCTCGAACGGCTCACCGTGCTCGCGCAGCGGCCCATCCAGCGCATCGGCCTGTCGGCCACGGTCGGCAACCCGGAACACCTGCTGGCCTGGCTGCAGGGGGCAGGAAAGGGCTCCCGCCCTGCGACCGTTGTCGCCCCCGGGGTCGCGGCGACCCCGAACAGGGCACAGGACGGGGACATCGAACTGGACTACGTCGGGTCCGTCGACAACGCCGCCACCGTGATCTCCACATTGCACCGAGGCGAGAAACGGCTCGTGTTCTGCGACTCGCGCCGCCTTGTCGAACAGCTCGGTGCGGCACTGCGCATGCGTGGTGTCACCACGTTCCTGTCCCACGCCTCGCTGTCGGTCGACGAGCGACGCCGTGCCGAGGCGGCCTTCGCCGAGGCCCGTGACTGCGTCATCGTCTCCACGTCCACGTTGGAGCTCGGCATCGACGTCGGCGATCTCGACCGGGTCATCCAGCTCGACGCGCCCACCACCGTGGCGTCGTTCCTGCAACGGCTCGGCCGCACCGGGCGGCGTCCGGGCAGCGTGCGCAACTGCCTGTTCCTCGCACTCTCCCAGCGGGCGCTGTTGTGGGCGGCGGCGCTGCTGGAACTGTGGGGCCGTGGCTACGTGGAACCCGTCGAAGCCCCGCCGGAACCGCGACACATCGTCGCCCAGCAGGTGCTGGCACTGTGCCTGCAGGAGCACACCGTGGGCAGCCGGTTGTGGACTGGGGCGTGGAACGGGCTCGCGCCGTTTCACAGCGGTGCGGAACCCATGGTGCGGCACCTGATCGAGCAAGGCTATCTCGACCGGGACGGCGAGCTGCTGTTCATCGGTCCGGAAGCCGAACGCCGGTTCGGACGCCGGAACTTCATGGACATGACGGCCGTGTTCACCGCACCACCGCAGTTCACCGTGCTGGCCGGACGCCAGGAGATCGGACAGACCGATCCGGCGCTGCTGACAGAACGGGTGGAAGGCCCCCGCGTACTGCTACTCGGCGGCCGGAGTTGGAAAGTGACATGGATCGACTGGAAGCGTCGACGGTGCTTCGTGGAGGAGACCGACCTGCGTGGCAAGGCGCGCTGGCACTCACCCGGCACGGAGGGCCGAGGCCACGCTCTCGCGCGCGCGGCCCGCGATGTGCTGCTAGGCGCCACCCCACGGGTGAAGCTGACACAACGCGCGACGCGGACACTGGCGGCACTGCGGGAGGAATGGGGCCCGACCGTCGCCCTCGACGGGCTGGTGGTGACCCGGACCGGAGGCGCGGAGGCGGATGTGCGCTGGTGGACCTGGGCGGGGCGCAAGGCCAACGCCACGCTCGCGGCCTCCCTGGGAGCGGTGGTCGACGGGCGGTTCGACGACCTGTCGATCCGGCTGCGTGACGATCTCACCCCCCGGATGTGGCGGGCGGCCACCGCGGGTGTCCCGGACCGGTTGTGTCTCCCGGAGGTCGACGAGCGGGCCCTCGCCGGGCTGAAGTTCAGCGCCGCGCTTCCGCCCCGGCTGGCCACGGCGACCCTGGCCGCGCGCCTGGCCGACTTCGACGCGGCGGCACAGGTGCTCGCCGAGCCCGTGCGGTTCACCGTCCTCGGCTGAGCGGCCGGGTGCTCAGAACTCCCACTTCCAGCCGGAGTCCGGGACGCGCGGCGAGGTGAGGACGAGCGCGCCGGAGTCGAACGTCGCGTCGAGGTCGATGTCGAGGGTGTACTTCTCGTTGGTCTCGAACTCGGTGCCGAGCAGACCCGAGCCGCAGGAGGTGTTGGTCTGGGCAGGCGAGACGTATCCGCTGTCGCGCTCGACCGCGAAGCTGTCACCGAGGAAGAGGCCTTCGAGTTGGTTGACGTAGTACGGGTCGCTGCCGGTCGTGACGTCCACGCGGATGCGGAGGCTGGCGTCCCCGTAGTTGCAGGCGGGAGGCTGCCCCGGCTCCGCCACGGTGAACACCACCCCCTCCTGCCCCTCGGAGCCGTCCACAGGGCCGAGGGCGGCGGGCTCGCCGAACTTCATGGAGTGGTACACGCCTTCGGTCAGCGTGGCCGGTCCGTCGTCGGAGGAGCACGCGGCGAGCAGGGCGAGACCGGCCGCGACGGCAGCCGATCGGGACAGACGTTTCATTGTTGATGATCTCCCTTCCCGGGAGGTGTCCGATTCGCCGCCGCTGTCGTTATCCCGTGCCCTCCGGACGATGCGAGGTTGTTGTCTCTCCGTGATCGACCCCCGTGCCGAGGCCGTGTTGGCGGGACGCTAGTCTCACCCGCGCCTGTGGGCTTCGGGCTTGACACGCTCGGTAGCGTCCATCTGGCGACGTTCACACTGCATGGTGAGCGCCTGCGCTGATCAGTCGAATGGACCATGGTGGGAGGCACCCCGGTGCGCAACCCAGACAGGACGTCGTTTCGCCCGTCCGTGCGCGCGCTTCGTGACTCGGCTGCCGTCGTCGGTCTGGCGGTCATCACGCTGTTCGCGGGCCAGGGTACGGCCGCGGCGGTGCAGGCGGAGCCGAACGCGATGACGTTCGGGCTGCTCGGCCCGGTGGGTCTCGTCGCCGTGGTGCTCGGCGTGTTGGGTATGGCGGCCGGTGCGTTGCGTCAGCGACGGAAGAGCCGGCTCGCGGCGGCCGCGGAGTCGAAGTCGGCCGCCACGTCGGTCGAGGCGCGCCGCGAGGCTTCCGCCGTCTCCACCGGCGCCGCCGCGGACTGACGCGGTGCCGGTGATCTTTGCAAGATCCTGACGCGTCAGCGCAGGTAGCGGCCTTGTCGGCCCGCGAATTTCGCAAGTTTCTGCAAGTTTCTTGACATTGTCGACGCGGTTCCGCTCTCATGTCCGAGCCACCGGTGGTTCCGGCACATCACACGAGCGCGGAGGTTCGACGATGTTCCAACGTGTGTTCGGTGTGATCGCACTGGTGGCGGGGCTGGTCGCCGCGCCCCTGACGGTCACGCCCTCTGCTGACGCCGCCCCACCCGGCGACCGTGACGTCATCGCGACGTTGTTCCAGTGGAACTGGAACAGTGTCGCCACCGCCTGCCGTGACCAGCTCGGCCCCGCGGGCTACGGCGCCGTCCAGGTGTCCCCGCCCTCGGAGCACATCGTGCTCGCTGAGGCGGGTTATCCCTGGTGGCAGGACTACCAGCCCGTCTCCTACGGCATCGACTCCACCCGGCGCGGCACGCGAGCCGAGTTCGCCGACATGGTGCGGACCTGCCACGACGCCGGCATCGCGGTCTACGTCGACGCGGTGGTCAACCACATGACCGGGCAGGAGGAGTGCGGCATCGGCAGTGCGGGCTCGGAGTACTGCCACTACTCCTACCCCGCGGCGGGATACGACTACGACGACTTCCACCACTGCGGTCGCAACGGCAACGACGACATCGTGAACTACCGCGACCGCTACGAGGTGCAGAACTGCGAGCTGGTCAACCTCGCCGACCTTGACACCGGTTCCGACCACGTCCGCGACCGGATCGGCGCCTACCTCAACGACCTGCTTGCGCTCGGTGTGGACGGATTCCGCATCGACGCGGCCAAGCACATGCCCGCCGAGGACGTCGCCGCGCTGGTGAGCAGGCTCGACCGCCCCGCCTACGTCTACCAGGAGGTGCTCTACGGCGACGGTGAGCCCATCACGCCGGAGGAGTACCTGGACAACGGCGATGTCTACGACCAGCGCTACGCCCGCGACCTGGCGAAGATCTTCAACTCCGAGAAGCTGGCGTACCTGCGCGACTTCGGTACCGCCGTGCCGTCGGAACAGGTGATCGTCTTCGTCGACAACCACGACAGCCAGCGCGGCGGCGAGACCATGAGCTACCGCGACGGCGCGCGTTACGCGTTGGCCAACGTCTTCATGCTGGCCTGGCCCGTGGGGACGCCGAAGGTGATGAGCAGCTACACCTTCGACGACTACGACGCCGGTCCGCCGAGCGACGCGGCCGGGAACACGGTCGACGCCGACTGCGGTTCGTCGGCGTGGCAGTGCGAGCACGACTGGCAGCCCATCCGCAACATGGTCGCCTTCCACAACAAGGTGCGCGGCGAACCGGTGGTGCAGTGGTGGGACAACGGCAACGACCTCATCGCCTTCGGCCGGGGTTCCAAGGGCTACGTGGTCATCAACGACGAGTCGTCGGCGGCGACCGGGCGTTCCTTCCAGACGGCGCTTCCCGAGGGTACGTACTGCGACGTGTTGCACGGCGACGTGGTCGACGGCGAGTGCACCGGGCCCAGCTACACAGTGAACGCCGACGGCTGGTTCAGTGCCGACGTCGGTGCCCACGACGGCGTGGCACTCCACCTCGGGGCCCGAATCGACTAGTCACACTCGACAGACCCTCGACACCGTGTCCGCAGTTCCCGTACGCGTGTTCGCATCCTGCGACGCGGACACGCGTGCACAGACTGCGGACACGCGTGCACAGACTGCGGACACACCGGGGGTCGGTTAGCTTCTGTGCGTGGGTGAGGCCAAGGCGGACGAGGACAAGCTGCTGTTCAGGTTGCGGAGGAAGTACCCGTGGCTCGACCACGTCGTCAGAGCCAACGACGCGTTCACCGAGCGCTACGGCAACCACTACGCCGCCGCGATCACGTACTTCTCCGTGCTGTCGTTGGTGCCGCTGCTGATGGTGGGCTTCGCCGTCGCGGGGTTCGTCCTCGCGGGCAACGAGACCGCGATGCGGGAGCTTCGCGAGGGCATCGTGAGTTCCGCTCCCCCCGGGCTCGGTGACCTCTTCGCCTCCATCGTCGGGGCCGCGCTCGAATCGCGGGCCGGTGCCGGGATCCTCGGCTTGCTTTTGGCCCTCTACTCCGGGTTGGGCTGGATGACGAACCTGCGGGACGCCCTCACCGCCCAGTGGGGACAGCGGAAGCGAAAGCTGCCGTTCCTGTCCACCCGGATCAAGGACCTGCTCGCGCTGGTGGGGCTGGGCGCGGCGATCGTCGTGTCGTTCGGACTCACCGCCGTCGGCGGCGGGGTGGGCAGGTTCCTGCTCGGCTTCGTGGGGCTGGAGGACGAGGGCTGGGCCCAGTTCCTGTTGCGGTTGGCCACGATCGTGTTGTCGTTGGCCGCCAACGTGCTCGTCTTCCTGTGGGTGCTGTCGCAACTGCCGAGGGAGCGGGTGGCGGCGCGCAGTGCCGTGCGGGGCGCGGTGATCGCCGCGGTGGGTTTCGAAGTGCTCAAGCAGGTGGGGGGCATCTACCTCACCAGCGTCACCAGCTCGCCCAGCGGGGCGCTGTTCGGCCCCATCATCGGTCTGCTGGTGTTCGCCAACCTGGTGGCTCGTTTCCTGTTGTTCGTCACCGCCTGGATGGCGACGGCGAAGGAGAACGCCGTCCGGGAGGTGGAACCGCCCGCGCCCACCGTGATCCGGCCGACCGTCGAGGTGCGTCGCGGCGGACCTCGGATGGTGGCGGGCGCGTTCGGCATCGGGGCGCTGCTCGGCTGGTTTTCCAAGCGGCGACCTTGATGCTCGCCTGACATATGCTCGCCCTCGGACGAAGGGGTGAGTGTGAGCGCGACGACGACCAAGCCGCGTGGTGCGGCGTTACCTCGGGAGATCTGGGTTCTCGTCGGGGCGAGTTTTCTCATCGCCATCGGTTACGGGATCGTCGGTCCCGCATTGCCCAGCTATGCCACCAGTTTCGACGTGGGGGTCACGGCGGCGTCGGTGGTGGTGAGTGCCTTCGCGTTCGTGCGCCTGCTGTTCGCGCCGATGAGCGGCCGGTTGGTGACCCGCTTCGGCGAGCGCCCGATCTACCTGTGGGGCGTGTCGATCGTGGCGGTGGGCACGCTGGCGTGCGCGGCGGCCACGGACTACTGGCAACTGCTGCTGTTCCGCTCCGCCAGCGGGGTGGGCTCCACGATGTTCACGGTGTCGGCGATCGGGTTGCTGATCCGCATCTCGCCGCCGGAAGCGCGGGGCAGGGCATCGAGCCTGTGGGGATCGAGCTTCCTGCTGGGCGGCATCGCCGGGCCGGTCGTGGGCAGTGCCCTGGTGACGGTGTCGCTGCGGATGCCGTTCCTCGTCTACGGCATTGCGTTGGTGCTCACGACGTTGCTGGTGTGGTGGCAACTCCGGCACTCCGAGCTGGTGGCCCGGCCGCGGGAGGAGGACGCCCCCGAGCTGACGTTCCGCCGGGCGATCCGCCACCCGTCGTACCGGGCGGCGCTCGCGTCGAACCTGGCCAACGGCTGGGTCGTGTTCGGCGTTCGCATGTCGCTGCTCCCGCTGTTCGTGACCGCCGTGCTGGCGAGGGACGAGGCGTTCACCGGCATCGCGCTCGCCGTGTTCGCCGCGGTGAACGCGCTCGCGTTGTTGTTCGTGGGCAAGCTCACCGACAAGCGGGGGCGCAAGCCGCCCGCGTTGGCTGGGCTGGCGTTGCTCGCGGTCGGTGTGGTGGGCATCGGGTTCGTGAGCGACCCGTGGCTGTTCCTGGTGGCCGTCTCGGTGGCCGGTCTGGGGGCCGGGGCGTTGAACCCGGCGCAGAACGCCGCCGTCGCCGACGTGCTCGGCTCCAAGGCCCGTGGCGGCTCGGTGCTGGCGGGCTTCCAGATGGCCGCCGACGTGGGCGCCGTTGTGGGCCCGCTCGTGGCGGGGGCCGTGGCCGAGCGGTGGTCGTACGCGGCGGCGTTCGGGCTCACCGGTGCGGTCGCGGTCGTGGCCTTGCTGCTGTGGTTCGGCGCGCGGGAGACGCTGCCCGCCGAGAAGTGACGTCAGTCCGGGCGGCGTAGCAGACCCTTGCGGTGGGCCACCAGCAGCCCGGCGAGCACGACCAGCGTCACGAGCAACGTCACGATCCAGCCCATGGTGCCGAACGAGTCGTCCCGTCCCGCGTTTGCCACGCCGGCGGAGGCGAGGTCCTCTTCTGCGGGTTCGTCCTCGGGCGAGTCGAGTGGGGAGCTGGCGACGGTGCCCACCGCTTTGCTGCCGGACGCGGCGAGGGCGAACCCGTAGTCGAGCAGCGCGGCGGCCTGCTCGGCCACACGGACGGGTTTCTGCTCGGCCCGCAGCAGCACCACGGCGAGCCGCTTGCCGTCGCGTTCGGCGGCTCCCGCGTAGGTGTGGCGGGCGTCGTCGGTGAACCCGGTCTTGCCGCCGATGAAGCCCTCGTAGGTGTTCCACAGCGGGTTGTCGTTGTAGACGGGGAAGTCGGGTTCGCCCGGTCCGCCGGGGAACCGGATCTCCCTGGTGCCCACGGCCTTGGCGTACTCGGGCTGCTGCATGGCGTGGCGGAACACCAGGCTCATGTCGTAGGCCGACGTCATCATGCCGGGGCCGTCGAGCCCCGACGGCGTCGCGGCGCGGGTGTCGGCGGCACCGAGCCACTCGGCGAGCTGGTTCATCTTCTCCACCGCCACGTCGACCCCGCCGAGCGCGGTGGCCAGCACGTGGGCGACGTCGTTGCCCGAACGCATGAGCAACGCGTTCACGAGTTCGTCGACCCGGTACTTGCCGCCTTCCACGATGCCCACGCAGGTGCATTCCTGGTTGGCGTCCTCCTTCGTAGCCACCACGACGCTGTCGGGGCGCAGTTCCTCCAGCGCCACGATCGCGAGCAGGGTCTTGATGAGGGAGGCGGGCCGGTGGCGTGCGTGCGGGTCCTTGGCGGCGAGCACGTCGCCGGTGTCGAGGTCCTGGACGAGCCACGCGGCGGCGGTGATGTTCTCCGGGGGTTCGGGGCTGCCGGGAGGCAGGACGAGGCCGCACTCCGCCATGCGCGGGCCTCCCGCCGGGGTCTCGGGCACGGGCAGCGGAGTGGGGGAGGACTCGCCGGGAGGCGGCTTCTCGGAGGTGTCGACGGGGGAGGGCGGCAGGGTGCGGTTGGGACAGTCCGCGGACGGCGGCTGCTCCCGCGCCTCGCTCGGCGGGGTCGCGACGAGGGCGACGAGGCTCGTCAAAACGGCCGTGACCAACACGGCGAGAGTTGTCCGAATCCGAGTGGTGCTGAGCACTCGTGCAGGCTAGCGGCGTTGTGGTGAGGGGGACCGCCGACATGCGGATGTCTTGCCCAGCGGCGCCGTTTCCGGCGGCGTTCGGAGGCCTGGTCCTACGCCGTCCGGATGACGACCGTTCGTGGCCTTCGGGCTAGCGCCGACATCCGAAACGCCGATGGTTCGTGCGTCGCTTCGGCCCTGGTCACCTTCGTCCTCGGAAGCACCGTCGAGCGGCGTGAACGCCGACGCGGCCGCGGGCACCAGCGGGAATTCCGTGCACGAACAGTGATGTCCCAACTATCCGAAAGTTTCGAAACTTTCTTCGTGTGTCGAATTCATCAGATGTCTCACGGTTCCGTACTCACTGGTTTTTCCTGGTGAACCGAGGGTGATCATCCTTGAAGCTTCGAAAACTTTCGGAAAATTGGGTGTTGACCAATGTTGTGATCGTTGTCATACTTCCGTGCTGTCGTCGCCTGGCGCGGTGTCTTGATCGCGGAGGGTAACGACCGCGATGGGGCGGGCGCCTTCGCGACGTCGCCATGTCCTCGACGAAAGGACTCGGAAGATGAGTACGGCACACCAAAGTCGGGTGAGGACCCGGTTGAGGAAGGCCGTCACGGCGGCCGTAGTCGGTGTGATGACCGCGGGTGGACTCGTCGCCGCGGCGGGGACGGCGAGTGCGCAGACCACACTTGCCGAGGCCGCCGCCGCGACGGGCCGTTATTTCGGTACCGCGGTCGCGGCCGGCAGACTCGGTGAACAGGACTACACGGCCACTCTCAACCGGGAGTTCAACAGCATCACCGCCGAGAACTCGTGGAAGTGGGAGAGCCTCCAGCCCTCTCCGGGGTACTTCGACTTCAGTACCGCCGACCGCATCGCCGAACACGCCCGTCAGCAGGGCATGGAAATCCGCGGGCACACCCTGGTCTGGCACTCGCAGCTGCCCAGCTGGGTCCAGAACATCAGCTCCCCGGACGAGCTGCGGCAGGTGATGCGCAACCACATCACCACCGTGATGGAGCACTACAAGGGGCAGGTCCGCTCCTGGGACGTGGTGAACGAGGCGTTCGAGGACGGCAGCAGCGGGGCGCGCCGTAACTCGGTGTTCCAGCGCGTGCTCGGTGACAGCTGGATCGAGGAGGCCTTCTACATCGCCCACGAGGTCGATCCGGACGCCACCCTCTGCTACAACGACTACAACACCGACGCCTGGAACACGGCCAAGACCCAGGCCGTGTACAACATGGTGGCCGACTTCGTCAGCCGCGGCGTGCCGATCGACTGCGTCGGCTTCCAGGCGCACTTCAACAGCGGCAACCCGGTGCCGGAGAACTACCACATCACGCTGCAGAACTTCGCCGACCTCGGCGTGGAGGTCCAGATCACCGAGCTGGACATCGCGGGCTGGGGTGACTCGCAGGCGGAGCAGTTCGGCGGTGTCACGTTGGCCTGCCTGGCCGTGCCCAAGTGCACCGGCATCACTGTCTGGGGCGTGACCGACAAGTACTCCTGGCGTGCGGAGGACACGCCGCTGCTGTTCGACGGCAACTACAACCCCAAGCAGGCCTACTACGCGGTGCTCGACACGCTCCTCAACGCCGGTGGCGGTGACGGCGGTGACGGCGGCGGGGGTGCCACCTGCACCGTGACCTACGCCGAGACCCAGCGGTGGGGCGACCGGTTCAACGGCGAGGTCACCGTCCGGGCGGGGAACGAGGCGATCCGTTCGTGGAGCACCACCGTCACCGTGACCCCGCCGCAGAAGATCTCGGCGACCTGGAACGGTGAAGCGAGTTGGGACACCAGCGGCAACGTCATGACGATGCGGTCGACCAGTGGCCTCCCCGCGGGAGGACAGACGACCTTCGGTTTCACCGTCATGACGAACGGCAACTGGGCGCCGCCGACGTTGGGCTCCTGCGTCGCCTCCTAGGTACCACCGGGCTCCCACTCCGCGCCGGGTGAGGGTGGGAGAACGGCAACGGGGCCGGTTCGGTCGCAAGACCGGATCGGCCCCCGTCCATGCTCGGGCCGCATCGCGTCGGTGCGGTCGAACGTGGCGCTGAGCACCCGTGCGGGTCCTCGGCGACGACGCGGGGAGATACTGGCGGTATGCGGATGTCTCGCCGTACCTCCCTGTTCCTGACGGCGTTCGGGGTGTGGTCCTGGATCATCTGGATCACGTTCGCCCGCAATCTCTGGGCCAGCGACAACGCCTGGGACGCCGACGGTTCGCCCACGTCGTTTTTCTGGGTGCACCTGTTGCTCGCGGTGACCTCGTTCGTGCTGGGCACGATCATCGGCGTGATCGGCTGGCGGGGCCTGCGGGCCTCGCGGAACCGGGAGCCCGCCCAGTAGCCCCCATCCGCCGTGACGCCCGCCGAGGCCCGAGGCCTGTAGAACTCGACGAAACGACGAAGGCCACCCGACCGCGAGACACGGAGGGGTGGCCTTCGTCGTAGCCGCTCGGAGCCTCACACGCGCTTGAACAGCAGCGCGCGCTTGACCTCCTGGATGGCCTTGGTGATCTGGATGCCGCGCGGGCACGCGTCGGTGCAGTTGAACGTCGTGCGGCAGCGCCACACGCCCTCGGAGTCGTTGAGGATGTCCAGCCGCTCCTCGGCGCCCTCGTCACGCGAGTCGAAGATGAACCGGTGCGCGTTGACGATTGCCGCCGGGCCGAAGTACGACCCGTCGGCCCAGTACACCGGGCACGACGACGTGCACGCCGCGCACAGGATGCACTTGGTGGTGTCGTCGAAGCGCTCGCGATCGGCGGGCGACTGGATGCGCTCGCGCGTCGGCTCGTTGCCGTAGGCGATGAGGTAGGGCTTCACCGACCGGTACGCCTCGAAGAAGGGCTCCATGTCGACGTAGAGGTCCTTCATCGTCGGCAGGCCCTTGATCGGGGCGATGGTGATGGTGGTCTTCTTGCCCTCCTTGGCCAGCAGGTCCTTCACCAGCACCTTGCAGGCCAGGCGGTTCACGCCGTTGATCTGCATGGCGTCGGACCCGCAGATGCCGTGCGCGCAGGAGCGGCGGAAGGCCAGCGTGCCGTCCACGTAGTTCTTGATGTTGAACAGCAGGTTCAGCACGCGGTCGGTGGGCAGCGCCGGGACGTCGTAGGACTCCCAGTGCGGCTCGGAGTCCACCTCCGGGTTGAACCGGAGGATTTTCACCGTGACGGTGACCGACCCCTCCGGTGCGGGAATTTGCGAGGTGTCGTGAGAGCCCTCGGAAACCGTGGCAGTCATATCAGTACTTCCGCTCCATCGGTTCGTACCGGGTGAAGGTCACCGGCTTGTAGTCCAGGCGGATGTCGGCGGTGAACCCGGTGAGGCCGAGCGGGGCGTCCGGGTCCTCCTTCTCCGGCAGCACCTTGTACGACATCGAGTGCCGCATGAAGTTGACGTCGTCGCGGTCCGGGTAGTCCTCGCGGGCGTGTCCGCCGCGGGACTCCTTGCGGGCCAGCGCCGCGTTCACCAGGATCTCGGCCAGGTCCAGCAGGAACCCGAGCTCGATGGCCTCCAGCAGGTCGGTGTTGTACCGCTTGCCCTTGTCCATCACCGAGATGCGTCCGTAGCGCTGCTTGAGCGCCTGGATGTCGCTCAACGCCTGCTTCAGCGTGTCCTCGGTGCGGTACACGGCCGCGTTGGCGTCCATGGTGGCCTGCAGCTCGCTGCGGATGTCGGCCACCCGCTCGCCGCCGGTGGCGGTGCGCAGGTGGTTGACCATGCCCTCGACCATCTTCGCGGCGTCCTCGGGGAGCTCCGCGAAGTCGTGCGAGTTGGCGTACTCCGCGGCGGCGATGCCCGCCCTGCGCCCGAACACGTTGATGTCGAGCAGCGAGTTGGTGCCCAGCCGGTTCGCGCCGTGCACGGACACGCACGCGCACTCACCGGCGGCGTACAGGCCCGGCACGATGTTCTCGTTGTCGCGCAGCGCCTCGCCGTGCACGTTGGTGGGGATGCCGCCCATCGCGTAGTGCGCGGTGGGGTACACCGGCACGGGCTCCTTCACCGGGTCCACGCCCAGGTAGGTGCGGGCGAACTCGGTGATGTCGGGCAGCTTGGTCTCCAGCACCTCCGCGCCGAGGTGGGTGCAGTCGAGCAGCACGTAGTCCTTGTTCGGACCCGCGCCCCGGCCCTCCAGCACCTCCAGCACCATCGACCGGGCGACGATGTCGCGCGGCGCGAGGTCCTTGATGGTGGGGGCGTAGCGCTCCATGAACCGCTCGCCGTCGGCGTTGCGCAGGATGGCGCCCTCGCCACGCGCACCCTCGGTGAGGAGGATGCCCAGGCCCGCCAGGCCGGTCGGGTGGAACTGGTAGAACTCCATGTCCTCCAGCGGCAGGCCCTTGCGCGCGTAGATGCCCATGCCGTCACCGGTGAGCGTGTGCGCGTTGGACGTGGTCTTGAAGACCTTTCCGAACCCGCCCGTGGCGAAGATGATCGACTTCGCCTGGAACACGTGGATCTCGCCGGTGGCCAGCTCGTAGGCGATGGCACCGGAGGCCACCGGGCCGTCGGCCGTCTCGGTCAGGGCGATGTCGAGGACGTAGAACTCGTTGAAGAACTCGATGCCGTGCTTGACGCAGTTCTGGTACAGCGTCTGCAGGATCATGTGACCGGTGCGGTCGGCCGCGTAGCACGCGCGGCGCACCGCCGCCTTGCCGTGCTCACGGGTGTGGCCGCCGAACCGGCGCTGGTCGATCTTGCCGTCCGGGGTGCGGTTGAACGGCAGACCCATCTTCTCCAAGTCGAGGACCGCGTCGATGGCCTCCTTGGCCATGATCTCCGCGGCGTCCTGGTCGGTGAGGTAGTCACCGCCCTTGATGGTGTCGAAGGTGTGCCACTCCCAGTTGTCCTCCTCGACGTTGGCCAGGGCCGCGCACATACCGCCCTGGGCAGCGCCGGTGTGGGAGCGCGTCGGGTAGAGCTTCGTGAGTACCGCGGTGCGGGCACGCTGACCGGCTTCGATCGCCGCGCGCATACCCGCGCCGCCCGCCCCGACGATGACCACGTCGTACTTGTGGAACTGCATCTCAAGCGTCGCTTTCGTGTGGTGGGGTCAGTCGGCCGGGAGGTTCGGATCGAAGGTGAAGATCACCAGGGTGCCCAGCAGCAGGATGACGGCCACGGCGACGTAGAGCACCATCTTCAGCCAGAAGCGGGTGCTGTCCCGACGCGAGTAGTCGTCGATGATCGTGCGAAGGCCGTTGCCGCCGTGGATCATCGCCAGCCACAGCATCGCCAGGTCCCAGAACTGCCAGAAGGGCGACGACCAGCGGCCCGCGACGAAGGCGAAGTTGATCCGGTGAACACCCCCGTCGAGGATGTTCATGATGAACAGGTGGCCGAGCACCAGCACCACGAGCAGCAGGCCCGAGATGCGCATGAACAGCCAGCTGTAGAGCTCGAAGTTGTTGCGTCGAGCCGCGGGCCTGCGGGGGGAGCGCGGCTTGTCGAGGTTGAGTGTCTCAGCCATCAGTTGCCGCCTCCGAGGAGTTCGCTCACGGTGCGTTCGAGCATGAAGTAGGCGCCGGGGATCATCACCAGCACCCAGACACCGATGATCGACCAGAGCATGACGCGCTGGTACTTGGCGCCCTTGGACCAGAAGTCGACCAGGATGACCCTGATGCCGTTGAGTGCGTGGTAGAGGACCGCACCGACGAGGCCGACCTCCATGAGGTTGACGATCGGGGTCTTGTAGGTCTCGATGATCGCGTCGTAGGAGTTCGGCGAGACCCGGACCAGCGCGGTGTCGAGTACGTGGACGAACAGGAAGAAGAACGTGAGCACGCCGGTGATGCGGTGCAGCACCCAGGACCACATGCCGGGGTCGCCACGATAGAACGTACCGCTCCGACGTGAGGCGCCTGCCCGATCACTCGCAGCCGCCGTGGCGGTGCTGCTCGCAGTGGTGGACATCGGTGTACGGCCTCCAACGTCACTGATGGACTGTGCCCGGCGACCTGCGGCTTTACGTGCCGCAACCCGCATGGGCGTGGTTATCCCAGGATGCTAGACCGGCCCTTGACACCCGACCCCCCCTTGGGGTTGGCCGCTGTGATGGACCAGACACGGATTTGACGTCCGCCCGTACTTCGGGGCTCTCGGCGGCCGGAGCCGTACCGATTCAGTTCTCTCTTTTTGGTTACAGAGAGTGTTCTATAGGTAGCCCAGCGGGGTGAGTCGTGAACATTTGGATTACGCCGAACGGCCACTGTGTGACGTCGCTTTCCGCAGACGGTACCGTTCGCCAATCGCCCGGACGCTTCGCGTCGGGCACTTCCTTGAGGTGCGTTCCGCTGGGAAAACGGCGGGAAGGGAGACACACCGTGCGTCGAAAGCGTGGTGCAGCGCTGGCGGCTATCGCCATGACCGGCGTGTTGGCGTTGACGGCCTGTGCCAAGGACTCCGGCGACAACAGCGCCGCGGGTGACGGCGGAGAGGGAAACGGCGAGTGCGTGACCGCGGCCGCGCCGCCACGGGCCGAGGCCAGTAGCAGCGAACGGGAGGCGGCCGAAGACGTCGACGCCAGTGATCTGAAGGTCGGGCTCGCGTTCGACGTGGGCGGCCGGGGTGACGCCTCGTTCAACGACGCGGCGGCGGCCGGGGTCGACAAGGCCGTCGAGGACATGGGCGTGGGCGACACGACCGAGAGCACGGCCGCCGGCACCGAGTCCGAGGACGCCAAGCAGCAGCGACTGCGGCAGATGGCGGAGCAGGGCTACGACCCGATCATCGCCGTCGGCTTCGCCTACGCCGACGCGTTGAACGCCGTCGCGCCGAAGTACCCCGACACCCACTTCGCCATCGTGGACGACGACTCGGTGGACCAGCCGAACGTGACTCCGCTGGTGTTCGCCGAGGAGGAGGGCTCCTTCCTGGCCGGGGTGGCGGCCGTCTACAAGAGCGAGAACTGCCACGTCGGCTTCGTCGGTGGCGTGAACACCCCGCTGATCCAGAAGTTCGAGGCGGGTTTCGTGCAGGGCGCGAAGGCCGTCTCCGACAAGGTCAAGATCGAGGTCGACTACCTGACCCCGGCGGGCGACATCTCCGGCTTCAACGACCCCGGCAAGGGCAACGTGGTGGCCAAGGCTCAGATCGACAAGGGTGCCGACGTGCTGTACCACGCCGCGGGCGCCTCCGGTAAGGGCGTGTTCGAGGCGGCCAAGGCCGGTGGCGCGCTGGCGATCGGCGTCGACTCCGACCAGTACGAGCAGAAGACCGTCGCCGACGTCAAGGACGTGATCATGACGTCGATGCTCAAGCGCGTGGACGTCGCGGTCTACGACTACATCCGCGCCGTCGCGGAGGACGACCTGGACTCCCTGCCCGAGCGCTTCGACCTGTCGGTTGACGGCGTGGCCTACTCCACCTCCGGTGGCAAGGTCGACGACATCACCGACGTTCTCGACGGCTACAAGGCGCAGATCGTGGCCGGCGAGATCGAGGTCTCGCCCACCCCGTAACCGACCACTCTCGAATTTCCGTGCGGTGGTGGGGCCGATGGGAGGCGATCCCTCCCATCGGCCCCCGCGCCGTCGGATGACGGGCTGTCGGCGGTCCGCAGGCGGGCCCTCGACAGCCGTGGGGAGCTTTCACGACATGACCGAATCCCGACCCGCGGTCGAACTGAAGGGAATCACCAAGCGATTCCCCGGCGTGGTGGCCAACTCGGACGTGCACCTGACCGTGCGCGCCGGTGAGGTCCACGCGGTGTGCGGCGAGAACGGCGCGGGCAAGTCCACCTTGATGAAGATCCTCTACGGCATGCAGCAGCCGGACGAGGGCACCATCGCCATCAACGGTGAGGAAGTGCGCCTGCGCAATCCGCAGGACGCCATCAAGGCGGGCATCGGCATGGTGCATCAGCACTTCATGCTCGCCGACAACCTCACCGTCAAGGAGAACGTGCTCCTCGGAGCCGAGGGACTGCACGGCATCGGCAAGGCCGCGACCCGGAAGATGGCCGAACTCGCCGAGCGCACGGGCCTGCGTGTCAACTTCGACAGCCTGATGGAGAACCTCGGCGTCGCGGACCGCCAGCGCGTGGAGATCGTCAAGGTGCTCTACCGCGGCGCCCGCATCGTGATCCTCGACGAGCCCACGGCCGTGCTCGTGCCGCAGGAGGTCGACGCGCTGTTCGACACCGTGCGTGCCATGCGCGACCAGGGCTACACCTTCATCTTCATCTCCCACAAGCTCGACGAGGTCCGCAAGATCGCCGACAGTGCCACAGTGATCCGGCGGGGAACCACGGTCGGCACCGTGAACCCGCGCGAGGTGAGTTCGCGCGAGCTGGCCGAGATGATGGTCGGCTCGCAGCTGCCGAGCCCGGAGACCCGTGAGTCCACCGTCACCGACCGGGTCGTGCTGCGCGTGGAGAACCTGCGGTTGAACGCCGAGGACTCCGAGCGGGCCGTGCTCGACGACGTGTCGCTGACCGTGCGGGCCGGGGAGGTGCTGGGCATCGCCGGCGTCGAGGGCAACGGCCAGACCGAACTGGTCGAGACCATCATGGGCATGCGCAAGGCCTCGGCGGGACGGATCGAACTCGTCGACGCCGAGGGCAACACGCGCGACATCACCAAGCTCGGCACGCTGGCGCGCCGGGAGGCGGGCATTGGCTACATCGCCGAGGACCGCCACCGTCACGGCCTGCTGCTCACCCGTCCGTTGTGGGCGAATCGCATCCTCGGTTACCAGACCCGTAGGCCGGTGTCGAACGGTCGCATCCTCGACCTCGCCGCCGCCCGTGAGGACACCCGCCGCATCGTCTCCGACTACGACGTCCGCACGCCCGGCGTCGAGGTCGCCGTGGGGGCGCTCTCCGGTGGTAACCAGCAAAAACTCATCGTCGGCAGGGAACTGTCCGGCGACCCCGTGTTGTTGATCGCCTCCCACCCGACCCGTGGCGTCGACGTCGGGGCGCAGGCCCTGATCTGGGACCGCATCAGGGCAGCTCGTCGCGAGGGACTCGCGGTGCTGCTCATCTCCGCCGACCTCGACGAGTTGATCGGGTTGTCGGACACCATCCGCGTCATGTTGCGCGGCAGGTTGGTCAGTGAGGCCGATCCCGCCACCGTCACGCCCGCCGAGCTGGGCTCGGCCATGACGGGTGCCGGTGAGAGCCACTCTCTTCCCGAGGACGTCGCATGATCTCCTGGCGTACCGCCCTGCTTCCACCCGTCATGGCGATTCTGTTCGCCATGGCGCTGTCGTCCATCGCGCTGCTGCTTTCGGACGCCAATCCGCTCGAAGCGTTCGCGACCATGGGCGCGAAATTGTTCGAGGGCACCACGGCCGTCGACACCGTGAACCTCGCGGTGGTCTACTACTTCGCCGGTCTGGCCGTCGCCGTCGGCTTCCAAATGAACCTGTTCAACATCGGGGTCGAGGGCCAGTACCGGTTCGCCGCCGTGGTCGCCGCCATCGTGGGCGCGGCGATGGAGCTGCCCCCGGTGCTGCACGTGCTGGCGATTCTCGCGGTGGCCATGCTCTCCGGCGCCGCGTACGCGCTGTTGCCCGCGATCCTGAAGGTCACCCGCGGCGTGTCCGAGGTGATCACGACGATCATGTTGAACTCGATCGTCTTCGGCATCGTGGCCTACCTGATCAGCGCCGAGCAGTTCGGCGTGCAGCGGGGCAACAACATCAGCACCGCCGTGATCCCGGAGACCGGATGGATTCCCGGCATCCCGCTCGGGGCGGCCGGCACACTGTTCGGTTCGGTCTTCATCGCCATCGCCTTGGGCGTCGGGTACTGGTTCCTGCTCAACCGCACGCGGTTCGGGTTCGAACTCCAGGCCAGCGGTGAGTCGCCCACGGCCGCCACGGCCGGTGGGGTGAGCGCCAAGCGGATGACGATGATCGCGATGTTGTTGTCCGGCGCGGTCGCCGGCCTCATCGCGATGCCGGAGCTGCTCGGCCGCGACCACGTCTACGCCATGACCGCGACCCAGGGCTACGGCTTCACCGGCATCGCGGTGGCGCTGCTCGGCCGCAACCACCCCGTCGGGGTCGCCTTCGGCGCGCTGCTGTGGGCCTTCCTCGACAAGTCGGCCGTGTCGCTGGAGACCATCGGGGTGCCGAGGGAAATCGCCACGATCATCCAGGGCACGATCGTGCTCTCAGTCGTGGTCGCCTACGAAATCGTCAAACGAGCGGAACTCGCCGCCGAGCAGCGCCGGGTGGGTCGGCAGACCCGTAACGGCCTGCCCGCGAGCGTCAGCCAGGGAGGTGCGGTGTGAGCACCACGGTCGAGACCGGGTCCCCGAACGCGGCGGGCGCGACGAAACAGGTTCCGCGCGAACGGCGTCCGATGCCGGGCTGGCTGCGGGGCGTGTTGTGGGCCGTCGCGGCCATCGCGGTGTTGTCCACCACGTCCTATCTCACCGGCATCGACACGCTCACGTCGAGCAACACGTCGCAGACCGCGCTGAGGCTGGCCCTGCCCATCCTGTTCGCCGCGCTCGGCGGGCTGTGGGCCGAACGGGCGGGCGTCATCAACATCGGCCTCGAAGGCATGATGATCCTCGGCACGTGGGGCGCGGCCTGGGGGGCGTACTACGGCGGCGTGTGGGCCGGTCTGCTCGCGGCGATCGTCTTCGGCGCGCTCGGAGGGTTGCTGCACGCCGTGGCCACGGTGACGTTCGGGGTGAACCACATCGTGTCTGGTGTGGCCATCAACCTCCTCGGGCTCGGCGTGGCGAAGTACCTCGCCGACCTCGTGTTCGAGCCGCTGTCCGGCAACCCGAGGCAGTCGCCGCCCGTGCCGAAGTTCGACACCTACTCCGCGACGTTCCTCGCCGACTGGCTCAAGGAGTTGGAGGACGCCCAGCGAGTCGGGATCTCCGACGCGGCGGGCCTGTTGCGAGGGCTCGTCACACAGGTGTCGCCGCTGGCGATGCTGGGACTGCTGCTGGTGCCGCTTAGCTACCTCGTGCTGTGGCGCACCCGGTTCGGGCTGCGGCTGCGCTCGTGCGGTGAGAATCCGGTGGCCGCCGAGTCGCTCGGCGTGAACGTCTACGTGCACAAGTACGCGGCCCTGTTGGTGTCCGGTGGTCTCGCCGGTATGGGCGGCGCGTCGCTGGTGCTGCTGGCGGGTGGCGCCGACTACCTGGAGAACCAGACCAACGGCCGCGGCTACATCGGACTCGCGGCGATGATCTTCGGTAACTGGCGGCCCGGCGGGCTGCTGGGCGGGGCGGCGCTGTTCGGTTACTCCGACGGTCTTCAGCTCTCGGCGGGCGGGGAGGCCGTGCTGGCGCTGTGCTACGGCGCGGTGCTCCTGCTGGTGGTGATCGCGGTGGTGCAGCTGGTGCGCAAGCGTTGGCTCGCCGCCGTCCTCGCGGGGCTCGGGGCCGCCGCGCTCTACTACGTGTACTGGGCCAACGACGAGCTGCCGCGTGAGCTGATCCCGTACACGCCGCACTTCGTCACCATCATCGTGTTGGCCGTGGCGGCGCAGAAGCTGCGCCCGCCGAAGGCGGTCGGCAAGCGGTATCGGCGAGGGGAGAGCGACTGATGCCCGACAACCCGATCGACTGGGAACGGCTGAGGGCGGAGGCGACGTCGGCGGCGCGGAAGGCGTACGCGCCGTACTCGCGCCTGCTGGTGGGCGCGGCCGCGCTGACCGACGACGGCCGTGTCGTCACCGGATGCAACGTGGAGAACGCCTCCTACGGCCTCGGTCTGTGTGCCGAGGCCACCATGACCGGGCAGCTTCGGCTCTCCGGCGGGGGCCGGTTCGTGGCGGTGGCGTGCCGTTCCGGGGAGGGCGAGTTGCTGATGCCGTGCGGCCGCTGCCGGCAGTTGATCTACGAGTTCGGTGGCGCCGAGTGTCTCGTCGACACGCCCGCCGGGGTGCAGCCGATGTCGGCGGTGCTGCCGCAGGCGTTCGGACCGGAGGACCTGCCGTCATGACCACCGAGCCCTTCGCCGCGGTCGACGTCATCAGGGCCAAACGGGACGGTTCGCGGCTGACCGGGGAGCAGATCGACTGGGTGATCGACGCCTACACGCGCGGCGTGGTCGGTGACGAGCAGATGGCGGCGCTCGCGATGGCCATCTTCCTGCGTGGAATGGACGCCGAGGAGACGGCGCGGTGGACCGGCGCGATGATCGACTCGGGCGAGCGGTTGGCCCTCAAGTGCTCGCGGCCGACGGTGGACAAGCACTCGACGGGCGGCGTCGGCGACAAGATCACCCTGCCGCTGGCCCCGCTCGTGGCGGCCTGCGGCGCCGCGGTGCCGCAGTTGTCGGGGCGGGGGCTCGGGCACACGGGTGGCACGCTCGACAAGCTGGAGTCCATCCCCGGCTGGCGGGCCGAGCTGTCGACCGACGAGATCACCGCGCAATTGGAGGAGGTCGGTGCGGTGGTGTGCGCCGCCACGCCGACCTTGGCGCCCGCCGACCGCAAGCTGTACGCGTTGCGCGACGTCACGGCCACCGTCGAAGCCGTGCCGCTGATCGCCAGCTCGATCATGAGCAAGAAGATCGCCGAAGGCGCCGGGCGGTTGGTGCTCGACGTGAAGGTCGGCTCCGGCGCCTTCATGAAGACGCGGGAGCAGGCCCGCGCGCTCGCGGCCAGCCTGGTGGAGATCGGCGCGGCGCACGACGTGGCCACCACGGCCCTGCTCACCGACATGGGGACGCCGCTGGGTGCGGCGGTCGGCAACGCGGTCGAGGTGGCGGAGGCCGTCGAGGTACTGCGGGGCGGGGGCCCTGCCGACGTCGTGGAGCTCACGCTGGCGCTAGCCCGCGAGATGCTCGCGTTGGCCGGGCTCGGTGACGTCGACCCGGCGCGGGTGCTGGCCTCGGGCCGGGCGTACGAGACGTGGTGCCGCATGATCCGTGCCCAGGGAGGGGACCCCGAGGCCCCCTTGCCGAAGCCGGCTCACGTGCACGTGGTCGAGGCGACCGAGTCGGGCGTCGTGACCGGCCTGGACGCCTACGACATCGGCGTGGCCGCGTGGCGGCTCGGGGCGGGACGGGCCCGCAAGGGCGACCCCGTGCAGTCGGCGGCCGGGGTGTTGTGCCTGGCCAAGCCCGGTGAGCGCGTCGAACGCGGGCAGCCGCTGTTCGAACTCCACACCGACACCCCCGAGGCCGTGGCCGCGGCCCTGCCGTTGCTCGACGCGGCGCTCACGATCGACGAGAAGGGCGCGGACGACGACGCCCTCGCCGCCGGGAAGGCGAACGAGGGCGTCGTGCTGGAACGGTGGGAAAGCGGTCGATCCTGACCGGCCGCATCCCGTGAGGGCCCGGTCCCGAACCCCGCTCGGCGCGAGCCGGGGGAGGACCGGGCCCTTTTCGTCAGTCGTCGGAGTCGGTGTCCGCGGCCTTCGACTTCGCGTCGGAGTTCTTGCCGCTCCTGGTGTTGCGGCGACGCGGCTGCCTCGGGGCGGGCGGGGCCGTGATGGCGGGCTGCGGCGCGGGGCCGCCACCGAGCATCAACTCCGCGAACGTGGCCATGGCCTCGTCGAGTTGGCCGCCGATGCGCCGCTCGGACTCCTCGTTGCTCTTGCGCACCACGGACGCGAAGTACTCGTTGTCCGGCTGCTGCGCCAGGGTGCCCTCGACCTGCGAGATTCCCGACTTGATCGAACCGTCCAGCTCGCCGAGGCGCGCCGCGACGTTCTCCTCGACCTTGTCCAGCCGGTTCGCCAGTTCGTCGAGCCGGTTGCCCAGGTTCTCCAGCCGCTCGCCCAACGCGTCGAAGCGAGCCGTCGGGTCGAGGACTTCCGCGGTGTCGGACAACGCCGAGCGCAGCGAGTCCGTGGTGGAGGCCAGCCGCTCCTTGGAATCGGTTTCGAGCCGCTCGACCCGCTCCTTGAGGCCCGTCTCCAGCGTGTCGAGGCGCTCGCGCACCGGGCCCTGGACCGCGGTGGGAATGTTGTCGATCTTGATGTCCTGCTTGTCGAGGTGGTTGCCCAGCTCGTCGAGCCTGCGGTGGATGTTTGCGAGCTTGTCCTCCAGGCCGTCCATCCGACCCGAGACGCCTTCGAACCGGGCGGCGACGCCGTCGAGCCTGCCGTCGAGCTGTGCGAAGGGCTTCGCGAGCTTGTCGACGATGGCCTCCACGGACCGGGCCAGCTCCGCCAGAGCGTTGTCCTGCGCCTCCAGGCGGGTCATGGCCTCGTCGAGCCGCTCGGCGAGCACGCTCATCTCGGTCCGGTCGGGCAGTTCGGAGAGTCGCTTACGGACGGCGCCGAGCGAGTCCACCGGCGCGAGGCGGGCGTAGATGTCGTCGAGCGCGTCGAAGATCTGCTGCTGTTCGCTCTCCCGGACCTCGGCCGCGCGCACCAGCATGTTGCGCATCCGGTCGAAGGACGGGGCTGCGAGGTGGTTGTCAGTCGTCACTGCGGTTGTCCTTCATCGGCGGGAAGATGGGACGTCCAAAGCAGCGTAGCGATCGATTGACTGCGGAGGGTATACCCCCCGACCGCGTACCGCGTGACGTGCGACTCCGACGATTGAATAACGAGCTGGTCACCGTTCAAGGTTCGAGTACAGAGTGAGACTTGAAGCCCGGAACGGGCGACACCGGGGCGATAGTGGATGTCGCACACTCGTGTGTAGGGGCCGCGGGTACCGTCGTCGCATGTCGACGCGAACCGTTCCGACTCCGCAAGAGCTTCGCAGCGCGCCCAAGGTGCTGCTCCACGATCACCTCGACGGCGGGCTGCGACCCGGCACCGTCGTCGAACTGGCCGACGAGACCGGCTACTCCGGTCTGCCCACCACCGACGTTGACGAGCTCGGCCGGTGGTTCCGCGACGCGGCCGACTCGGGTTCTTTGGAGAAGTACCTGGAGACCTTCGCGCACACCTGCGGGGTCATGCAGACTGAGGAGGCGTTGTCGCGGGTCGCCGCCGAGTGCGTGGAGGACCTGGCCGACGACGGCGTGGTCTACGCCGAGGTGCGGTACGCGCCGGAGCTGTTCGTCGAGCGCGGGCTGTCGCTGGAGGCCGTGGTGGAGGCCGTGCAGGACGGGTTCGAGCGCGGCCGTAAGGCCGCCGCCGAGCGCGGCAAGCAGATTCGCGTGGGGCAATTGCTGTGTGCCATGCGCCAGCACGCGCGGGCCCTGGAGATCGCCGACCTCACCGTGCGCTACCGCGACCGCGGGGTCGTCGGGTTCGACATCGCGGGACCCGAGGCGGGCTACCCGCCCACCCGCAACCTGGACGCGTTCGAGTTCCTGCGCGAGCAGAACGCCCACTTCACCATCCACGCCGGTGAGGCCTTCGGGCTGGCCTCGATCTGGGAGGCCATCCAGCACTGCGGGGCGGAGCGGCTGGGACACGGCGTCCGCATCGTCGACGACATCACCACGGCCGACGACGGCAGCGTGTCCCTCGGCAGGCTCGCCGCCTACGTGCGGGACCGTCGCATCCCGCTGGAGGTGTGCCCGTCGTCGAACGTCCAGACGGGCGCCGCGTCCTCGATCGCCGAGCACCCCATCGGACTGCTCGCGAAGTTGCGTTTCCGGGTCACGGTCAACACCGACAACCGGTTGATGAGCGGGTGTTCGGTCTCGTCGGAGTTCGCGGCGCTGGTGGACGCCTTCGGATTCGACTGGTCCGACGTGCAGTGGTGCACGATCAACGCCATGAAGTCGGCGTTCGTCTCCTTCGACGAGCGGCTCGACATCATCAACAACGTGATCAAGCCCTGGTACGCCGAGCGCGTGTGAGCCGTCTCGCCGCGTGGCCGAGTGCTCGAACCCGGCCACGCGGCGCGGGGCCGGGAACCGGGCTCAGCGGGTGCTGCTGGCGATGAGTCCGGCCAGGGTCTCGCGGGTGCTGGTGAGGGACGCGATCCGTTCGTCGAACTCCCGAAGATGTTCGACCAGCGTCGGTACGGCGCAGGGCTCCAACCGGCCGGGTTCGCGGATACATGTCAACAGCTCGCCGATGACCCGCGTGGGCAGCCCCGCGGCCAGCAGGTCACGGATGTGGCCGACGACCTCGACCGTGGCGGGGTCGTAGAGTCGGTGCCCACCGCTCGACCGGGTCGCGACGATCAACCCCCTGGCCTCGTAGTAGCGCAGAAGCCGACGGCTGACGCCGGTCGCGGCCGACAGCTCGCCGATCGTGAGCGTTTTCGCGCTTGCACGTGACACTGGTGTCACCCCCTACGGTTCGGCACCATGATCCCCTCGACAGTCCAGCTCAACGGAATCGAGGCGACCGCGGAGCAGCTCGCGTCCGTGGCGTTCGCCGGGTACGCACATTTCACCGCGCTTCAGGTCAGGAACGGAGCCGTGCGCGGTCTCGATCTGCATCTTGCCCGGTTGCGTGAGGCCAGTGACGAGTTGTTCGGGACACACCTGTCGAACGAGCGGATGCGTGAGCTGCTCCGACGGGCCATCGCCGCGGGGCGGGCCGACGCGTCGTTGAGCTGCTTCGTGACCCAGCGGGCCGGCGAGTTCACGGCTCCGAGGACACCGACCGAACTCGACGTGTTCGTGCGATCGTCGGCTCCGGCCGAACCGCCTTCGGGGCCGCTGAGCCTCGACGTCGTGCGCCACGAACGTCACCTGCCCCACCTCAAGCACGTCGGCGAGGTGGGCAAGACCTTCTACCTCCGCCGAGCAGTGGCGCGGGGCTTCGACGACGCCGTGTTCGTCGACGGTCGCGGCCGCGTGAGCGAGGCCACCATCTGGAACCTCGCCTTCTGGGACGGCGAGTCCGTCGTGTGGCCGCGGGCCGACCTGCTGCCGGGAGTCACGATGGGGATTCTCGCCCGCAGGCTCGCCGACCGAGGTGTTCCGCAGCGGACCGCCGAGGTTCGTGTCTCGGGTCTGTCCGCGTACTCCGCAGCGGTCGTCATGAACTCGTGGACGCCCGGTGTCGTGGTGGCCCGGATCGGAGACCATCGATTCACCGGCGACGAGGAGTTCGTTCGGCTGTTGCACGAGGCGTACGAGGACGAGCCGTTCGTCACCGTGTGAGCTCGCGGAGCCGCGCTTCCGCGTCGAACGGATACCGGGGCCGCGGAAACGCGGCCCCGCTCCCGACGTCAGTTGAGGTGCAGCCGGTTCTCGAACGACTCGACGAGCCGACGCCACGCCTGCTGTTCGGTGTCGAACGGCGGGCTCGGGGTCAGCCGCATCGGGTCCGGCCGCAGGACGAACGAGACCAGCCAGCCCAGCCGCTCGGAGGTGGACAGTGCCTTCGACACCTCGTCGTCGCCGGCCCAGTCGGCCGCGTCCCGAAGCAACTCGACGGCGAGTTCGAGTTGGGTCGGCTCGATCGCGTCGACGCCCTCGGCGATGTCGGCGTCGAGTTCGGCCAGGACGTAGGTGTTGTCGGGGTCGACGTCGATCTCCAACTCACCCGCGGTGGCCGCGGCCAGCACCTCGTCCCACGTGGAGACCTGAGCCAGGTCGGTGTGCGCGAGTTTGTCCCCGTCGGCCAACGCCCTCGCCAGCGCGCGCTCCGACGAGTACACCTCGATGGTGCCGTCGGAGCCGAGGAACACCGGGTCGTCGTCGAGGTAGCAGCGCAGTGTGTAGTAGTCGCGCGACGAGGTCTGGATCTTGATCGGGTCGATGCCAACCTCGGCCCAGAAGCCCGGGGGCTCGTCGCCGTCGTCGTAGTCCGTGTCGAAGTCCTCGTCGTCGGCAGCCTCGTCCGCGTCCCGGTCGACCGGGTCGAGGTCGTCGTCGGAGTCCACTCCCGCCTCGGCCTCCGCGGACTCCTCGTGGAAGGCCGCGAGTTCCTCGGCGGCGGCGTCCAAGGTCGCCGAGTCGACCTCCGGGATCGTGACCAGCTCGTCGATGGCGTCGAGCACCACGTCCCACTTTTCCGAGACCGTGCGCGACAGTTCGTTCCACAGCTTCGCGCCCTCGCGGCCGCTGAACGGGAGCGGTCCCTGGTTGAGCAAGGAGAACGCGTCCGAGCTGTCGAGGACCTCGTGGACCTCGTCCAGCTCACACACGTCCGCCAGCGAACGCACGATGTTGACGATCTCGGCCAGTTCGGCCAGCGTCCAGGAGTCGGGCTCCTCGGCCACCAGCTCGGCAACGCCGACGAGGTCGAAGCAGTGGTCGTCGTCCGGGATGAGTTCCGGCACGTTGAGGGCGGGCACGGCCTCCCACGCGGGGTGGTCGATCAGGTCGTGCTGCTCGGCCGTGCGCACGTAGGCGGCGAGATGCGCGGCGTCGGGGAACGCGTAGAGGTCGTCCTCGTCGCCGAGGAACGCCTCCCATTCCTCGCCGTCCTCCCGCCATCGTGGCGCCCACAGGGTCACCAGATCGCCTTGTGGCAGCCCGAGTTCGATCGGGATGATATCCTGTGCCATTCCGCCCTCCGGAAACACCTGTGCACGAGCCGGGTCTCGGCGCTCGAAACCGGACGTGTTAGCCGAAGCCTACGGGTTCCGGCTTCGCGCCGCGATCACCCCTCACGGGATCGGCACTTCAGTGACACGATCTAAGGCACGATGACTGACTTTCTCACGGACCGCCTTCCGGGCGACACTGATCCCGACGCGTTGTTCGACGCCTTCGCCACCTGGGTGGGCGAGCGCGGCATCGAACTGTATCCGGCGCAGGAAGAGGCGCTCATCGAACTCGTCTCGGGGTCGAACGTCATCCTCTCCACCCCCACGGGTTCGGGGAAGAGCCTCGTGGCGGTCGGTGCGCACTTCGCCGCGTTGGCCGAGGGCAGGCGCAGTTTCTACACCGCGCCGATCAAGGCGTTGGTGTCGGAGAAGTTCTTCTCCCTCGTGGAGATCTTCGGCGCGGACAACGTCGGGATGATGACCGGCGACTCCAGCGTCAACCCCGACGCCCCGATCATCTGCTGCACGGCGGAGATCCTGGCCAACCTCGCGTTGCGACTCGGCCCGGAGGCCGACGTGGAGGAGATCGGTCAGGTCGTGGCCGACGAGTTCCACTTCTACTCCGAGCCCGACCGCGGCTGGGCGTGGCAGGTGCCGCTGCTGGAGTTGCCGAAGGCGCAGTTCCTGCTCATGTCGGCCACGCTCGGCGACGTGTCCTTCTTCGAAAAGGACCTCACGCGGCGCACGGGGCGTTCCACGGCGGTGGTGACCTCGGCGCAGCGCCCGGTGCCGCTGACGTTCCGCTACGCGTTGACACCGATCCACGAGACGGTGTCGGAGCTGTTGCACTCGAACCAGGCGCCCATCTACATCGTGCACTTCTCCCAGGCCGCCGCCGTGGAGCGGGCGCAGGCCCTGATGAGCATCAACGTGTGCTCGCGCGCGGAGAAGGAGGCCATCGCCGAGGCCATCGGCAACTTCCGGTTCTCGGCCGGGTTCGGGCGCACGCTGTCGCGGCTGGTGCGCCACGGCATCGGGGTCCACCACGCGGGGATGCTGCCCAAGTACCGACGGTTGGTGGAGCAACTGGCTCAGGCCGGGCTTTTGAAACTGATCTGCGGTACCGACACGCTCGGCGTCGGTATCAACGTGCCCATCCGCACGGTGGTGCTGTCGGCGTTGACGAAGTTCGACGGCACCCGGCAGCGCCATCTCAAGGCACGCGAGTTCCACCAGATCGCGGGCCGGGCGGGGCGCGCGGGCTACGACACCGACGGCTACGTGGTGGTGCAGGCACCCGATCACGTCATCGAGAACGCCAAGGCGCTGGAGAAGGCGGGCGACGATCCGAAGAAGAAGCGCAAGATCGTGCGCAAGAAGGCGCCCGAGGGGTTCGTCAACTGGACCGAGAGCACGTTCAACCGCCTCGTGGCCGCCGAGCCCGAGCCGCTCACGTCGAGCTTCAAGGTCAGCCACTCGATGCTGCTCAACGTCATCTCGCGGCCGGGGGACGCCTTCGCCCACATGCGGCGGCTGCTGGAGGACAACCACGAGGACCGGCCCGCGCAGCGCAAGCACATCTTGAGGGCCATCGCGATCTACCGTTCGCTGCTCGCCGCGGGCGTGGTGGAGGAGCTGGACGAGCCCGACGCCGACGGTCGGCGAGTGCGGCTCACCGTGGACTTGCAACTCGACTTCGCGTTGAACCAACCGCTGTCCCCGCTGGCGCTGGCCGCGATCGAGCTGCTCGACCCGGAGTCGCCGTCGTACGCGCTCGACGTGGTGTCGATCATCGAGGCCACTGTGGACGATCCGAAGCAGGTGCTGGCCCAGCAGCAGTTCAAGGCGCGCAACGAGGCGATCGCGGCCATGAAGGCCGAAGGGCTCGACTACGAGCAGCGGATGGAGCTGCTGGAGGACGTCACCTACCCGAAGCCGCTGGAGGAGCTGCTGGAGGCGGCGTACTCGCGGTACCGGCAAGGGCAACCGTGGGTGGCCGACTACCGACTCTCGCCGAAGTCGGTCGTGCGCGACATGTACGAGCGCGCGATGAACTTCGTCGAGTACATCGGCTACTACGGACTCGCCCGCTCGGAGGGCGTGTTGCTGCGCTACCTCGCCGACACCTACGACACGCTGCGCCGCACGGTGCCGGACGACGCGAAGACCGAGCCGTTGCAGGATCTGATCGAGTGGCTCGGGGAGCTGGTGCGCCAGGTCGACTCCAGTTTGCTCGACGAATGGGAGGCGCTGCGCAACCCCGACGCGGTCGAGCGCGACGATTCCGGCAAGCCGGTGCAGTCCGAGGGGCCACCGCCGGTCACGCGCAACGAACGCGCCTTCCGGGTGCTCGTCCGCAACGAGATGTTCCGCCGGGTGCAGCTCGCCGCCCGCGAGGACTACGAGGCCCTGGGCGAACTCGACGCCGAGTCCGGTTGGGACGCCGAGGCGTGGGAGGACGCGCTGGCCGAGTACTTCGACGTCTACGACGAGATCCGCACCGGCCCCGACGCTCGCGGTCCGAACTTGTTGATCATCGAGCCGGAGGGGGAGCTCTGGCGGGTCCGGCAGATCCTCGACGATCCCGAGGGCAACCACGACTGGAGCATCAGCGCCGAGGTCGACCTCGCGGCCTCGGACGAGGCGGGTGGTGCCGTGATCCGCGTCGTGGACGTCGGCGAGACCTGACCCGCCCTCCGCGGTGATCGGCCGAATGGCCGATGCGCGTGTGATCCGAACAACCGCCCGGCCGATTCGTGAGCTGTGACACTCCGGGCACTATGGCTCCGCCCAGTTGATTACTGAGGGGAGCCAATCAGGTGCGCAAACGGACAATTGGAGTCCGCACCGTGGCCGTGGCGTCCGCCGTGACGATCGCCGCGGCGACGGCCACGGCCGTGACGACGGCGCCCGCGTACGCGGCGCCGAATCCGGCGATGGCCGTCGAGGCCGCGAAGGGCAAGCCCGTCGTCACGTTGGTGACCGGGGACAAGGTCGTGGTCGACGTCGTGCGGGGCGATGCCGAGTTCGTGCCCGCCGAGGGCCGCGAACGAGTGGGCTACCGGCAGTACGTCGAACGCGACGCGGTCTACGTCGTCCCCGACGACGCGGCGGCGTTGATCGCCGACGGGACGCTCGACAAGCGGTTGTTCAACGTCACGGCGTTGGTCGAGGCGGGATACCACGACGGGGCCCGCGACGACGTGCCCGTGCTGGTGTCCTATCGCGAGAACGCCTCGCCCGGCATCCGGGCGCGGACAACGGCCGACGGCGCCGCCGTGGAGACTCGGTCGCTCGCCGCCATCTCGGGCGCGGCCCTGGAGACGGAGAAGACCGAGGCGAAGAAGTTCTGGGACAGCGTCCGTCCGATGCTGCGTCCGGGAGCGGAGATCGAGCGGCTGTGGCTCGACGCGCCGGTGAAGGCGACATTGGCCGAGAGCGTGCCGCAGATTGGCGCGGACACCGCGTGGAACGACCACGGCCTGACCGGCAAGGGTGTGCGGGTCGCGGTGCTCGACACGGGAATCGACGCTTCCCACCCCGACCTCGCGGACGCGGTGGTGGAGGCCGAGGACTTCACCGGGACCGGCAGCACGGACGACGAGAACGGCCACGGCACCCATGTGGCCGGGATCATCACCGGTGACGGCGACGCGAGCGACGGCCGGTACCGGGGGGTGGCTCCGGACGCCGAGTTGGTGATCGGCAAGGTGCTCAACGAAGCCGGGAGCGGGCAGGAGTCCTGGATTCTCGCGGGCATGGAGTGGGCCGCGAACAACGCCTCCGTGGTGAACATGAGCCTGGGCGGTTTCGTCACCGACGGCACCGACCCGATGTCGGAGGCGCTGAACCGGCTCACGGAGGAGACGGGAGCCCTGTTCGTGGTGGCCGCGGGCAACGCGGGCCCCGGAGCCACCACGGTCACCACCCCCGGCAGCGCCGATGCCGCGTTGACGGTGGGCGCGGTCACCAAGAACGACGAGCTCGCCGACTTCTCCAGCCGCGGCCCTCGCGCCGGGGACCGGGCCGTCAAGCCGGACGTCACGGCGCCGGGCGTGGACATCGTCTCCGCGCAAGCCGGGGGCACGCAGCTGGGAGACCCGGTGGCCGAAGGCTACGTCGCGCTGTCGGGGACGTCGATGGCCTCACCGCACGTGGCGGGGGCGGCGGCGTTGTTGGCACAGCAGCACACCGAGTGGGACGCCGATGAGTTGAAGGCCGCTTTACTGGGCAGCGCTCGGGCGCACGAGCAGCTCGGCGTGTTCGAACAGGGCGCGGGGCGGATCGACGTCCCGGCCGCGCTCGGACAGTCGGTGCTCGCCTCGCCCGCGAGTCTGAGCCTGGGTGTCGTGGAGTGGCCTCACACCGACGACGAACCGCTGCGGAAGACGATCACCTACACGAACGTCTCGGACGAGCCGGTCACCCTCGACCTCACCGGGGAGCTGTCCGGTCCGGACGGTGCGACCCCGGCGGGAATGATCACCGTCGAGCCCGCTCGGCTGACGGTGCCCGCGGGTGGCGAGGCCGAGGCGACGGTGACGGTCGACACGACGGTGGGTGGGCCCGACGGCCTCTACGGCGGTACGGTGACGGCGAAGTCCGAGGACACCACGGTGATCACGCCGATCAGCGTCGAGCAGGAGGTCGAGAGCTACCGGTTGGACCTGACGGTGCTCGACCGCGACGGCAAGGTCGCGAAGGACCCCTACGTGTTCCTGATGCGACACGACGGGCAGCCGGCCGTCGGCGACACGTTCGAGACCGGTGAGATCTCACTGCGCCTGCCGAAGGCCGGCTACTTCATGGAGGTCCGTGTCGACGACGAGGCCGACTCGCCGGGCTTCGTGTCGTTCTACGAGCCGGCCGTCGAGATGGACGGCGATCGCGCTCTCGTGCTGGACGCCCGGACGGCCGTCCCGTTCGACGTGTCGGTGGACGTGCCCGACGCCGAGATCGGCTCCGTGGAGGTCAGGGCCACCATGCGGGCCGAGGATGGTTCGGAGCTGGCCATCATCACCGGGGCCACCAGCGCGGAGGACATGTACTTCGCGCCGTCCCAGACCACGCACGAGACGTTCGAGTTCACGCTGCGGACCGAGCACGCGCGTCCGGACGGCAACGGCGGCTATGCGAACAGCCCGTACGCCATCCATCTGAGTCGGACCGAGAAACGCGGGGTGCCCGACGAGCTGACGTACGAGGTCTCGACCGACGAGTTGGCGAAGGTCACCAGCGTGCACACCGATGTCGGCGCGGGTGTGACGGGCCAGCGTGAACTGGTGTCGGGGACGTTGCCGTTCACGCTCACCGAGTACTACACGCCCGGCGTGCGGTGGGACTCGGTGCTGTGGCTGAGCCGCTCGGCCGAGGAGAACGGCGCGTTCGCGGGGCAGTTGTCGCACACGGAGGTGTTCGAGCCCGGCGACAACGGCACGCGCTGGTGGAACACGCCGGTGTTCGGCCCCGCGTTCCCGCGGACCGCGGTGTCCCCGTGGGCGGGCCGCGAGGGGAACCTGGTGTGGGTGGACGCTCCGCTGCACAGTGAGTCGGCGCCCGGCAGCTCCGGCTTCTTCGCGGCGAGCGGGTCCACGAAGCTGTACCGCGACGGCGACCTTTACGACGAGTCCGACCAGGCCGGTTTCGGGTACTTCGAGGTGCCCGAGGAGGCGGGCGAGTACCGGTTGGTGGCGGAGGCCGACGCCAGTGACGTGACGTCGGTGTCGCGCGTGGTGAAGGCCGAGTGGATCTTCCGGTCGCAGCACGAGGAGACCTCGGCGCCGCTGCCGTTGCTCGCGGTGCGGTTCGCGCCGGAGCTGGGGGAGGATCACGCCGCGCGGGCCGGTGAGGAACTGCGAATTCCCGTCTGGGTGGAGCGCAACGGCTCGGATGAGACGCCCGAGTTGGCGTCGCTGAGCGTCGAGGTGTCGTTCGACGGCGGCCGGTCGTGGGAGGCCGTGCCGTATGAGGAGGGGGCCGTCACGGTGACCGCGCCGGAGGGCACGCGGGACGTCTCGCTGCGTGCCGTGGCGAAGGACGTCGACGGCAACGACGTGAAGCAGACCATCGTCGGCGCCTACCCGGTGAAGTAGCCGAAAAGCCCGTGGGGTGCGAACCCGCCGTCCCGGCGTGTCCGCACCCCACGCACGCGTGTCCGCAAGTTGTGCACGCGTGTCCGCGGTTTCCGTACGGGTCAGACCCCCATCGGATGCCACACCGTCTTCGGCTCCAGGTACGTACGCAGCCGTCCCAGGCCCGGCCGCGCGGTCCAGTCGGGCTCCTCGTCGGGCACGTCGAGGACCCGCTTCACGGTGCCCGCGGCCTCACGGGCGATCTCGACGCGGTCCGCCGGATCCGCGCCGGTGGGATCGATGGCGTTGACGTCGGCGTGCGACGCCAGCCACGGCCCGAGCTCCGCCGCCCGTCCCGTCAGCACGTTCACCACGCCGCCGGGCACGTCCGAGGTCGCCAGCACCTCGGACAGCGTGACGGCGGGCAACGGCCGTTCGGCGCTGCTCACCACCACGGCGGTGCACCCGGTGGCGAGCACGGGCGCCACCACGCTCACCAGTCCGAGCAGCGACGACCTCTGCGGAGCCAGCACGCCGACCACACCCGTCGGCTCCGGCACGGTGAACGAGAAGTACGGCCCCGCCACGGGGTTCGCGGCCCCGAACACGCTCGCGAGCTTGTCGGTCCACCCGGCGTACCACACCCACCGGTCCACGGCGGCGTCCACAACGGACTCGGCCTTGCGGGTCGCCAGGCCCTCGCACGCGGCCACCTCGGCGACGAACTGCTGCCGCCGCCCCTCCATCACCTCCGCGACGCGGTACAGCACCTGCCCGCGGTTGTACGCCGTCGTGCCCGACCAACCACCGAACGCCTTGCGCGCGGCCACCACCGCGTCGCGGACGTCCTTGCGCGAGGCGTGGGAGGCGTTGGCGAGGAACCGCCCCTTGGAGTCGGTCACCGGGTAGCTGCGCCCCGACTCCGAACGCGGGAACTTCCCACCGATGAACAACTTGTAGGTCTTCGCCACCTCAACCCTGGACATGCAGGTACGCCTCCAGACCCGTCCGGCCGCCCTCGCGCCCGAATCCTGATTCCTTGTAGCCACCGAACGGCGCGGCGGGATCGAACCGATTGAACGTATTGGCCCACACCACGCCCGCGCGCAGGCGATCGGCCATCCACAGGATGCGCGAACCCTTCTCCGTCCACACTCCCGCCGACAGCCCGTACGGCGTGTTGTTGGCCTTGGCGACGGCTTCGTCCGGCGTGCGGAACGTCAGCACCGACAGCACCGGCCCGAAGATCTCCTCCCGCGCGATGCGCATGGACTGCTCGACACCGGAGAACACGGTGGGAGCGAAGAAGTAGCCCTTCTCCGGCAGCGGGCACGGACTGCTCCACCGTTGCGCCCCGTCCCGCTCGCCGGAGGCCACCAGTTCGGTGATCTTGGCGAGTTGCTCGGGCGAGTTGATGGCTCCGATGTCGGTGTTTTTGTCCAGCGGGTCGCCCAGCCGCAGCGTCGAGATCCTCGCCCGGAGCTTGTCGAGCAGCTCCTCGGCGATGGACTCCTGCACCAGCAGGCGGGAGCCCGCACAGCACACGTGGCCCTGGTTGAAGAAGATCCCGTTGACGATCCCCTCCACGGCCTGGTCGAGCGGGGCGTCGTCGAACACGATGTTCGCCGCCTTGCCCCCGAGCTCGAGCGTGAGACGTTTGCGCGTGCCCGCGAGCGTGCGCTGGATGTGCTTGCCGACCTCGGTGGAGCCGGTGAACGCCACCTTGTCCACGTCGGGATGCTCGACCACCGCGGCGCCGATGTCGCCCGCGCCGGGCACGATGTTGACCACGCCCGGCGGCAGGTCGGCCTGCTGGCAGATCTCGGCGAACACCAGCGCCGTCAACGGCGTGGTCTCGGCGGGCTTGAGCACCACCGTGTTCCCCGTGGCCAGCGCGGGAGCGACCTTCCACGCCAGCATCAGCAGCGGGAAGTTCCAGGGGATGACCTGGCCGGCCACTCCGAGCGGACGCGGGTCGGGGCCGAGCCCGGCGTGGTCGAGCTTGTCCGCCCACCCGGCGTGGTAGAAGAAGTGCGCGGCGGCCGTGGGGATGTCGCTGTCCCGCGACTCCTTGATCGGCTTGCCGTTGTCCAACGTCTCCAGCACCGCGAGTTCCCGCGCACGCTCTTGGATGAGGCGGGCGAGTCGGAAGACGTACTTCGCGCGCTCGGCGCCCGGCATCGGGCCCCACACGCGCTCGTAGGCGTTCCTCGCGGCTTTCACCGCGGCATCCACATCGGACGCGCTGGCGGTGCCGACCTCGGCGAGGACCTCCTCGGTCGCCGGGTTGACGGTCTTGAGGGGGTCACCGGAGCCGTCGACGAACTCGCCGCCGATGAACGGCCGGTACTTCGGCTTCAGATTCGCGACGTCGCGCGACTCGGGCGCGGGCGCGTATTCCCACTGGCTCACGATCAGTCCAATGCGAGGTAGTCGGGGCCGCTGTAGTGGCCGGAGATCTGGGTGCGTCGCTGTAGCAACAGGTCGTTCAGCAGGCTTGAGGCACCGAAACGGAACAGCGACGGCGTGAGCCACTCCGGGCCCGCCACCTCGTGCACGGCAACGAGGTAGCGAATGGCGTCCTTGGTGCTCCGAATGCCACCCGCGGGCTTCACCCCGCGCCGCTCGCCCGTCACGGTGTACCAGTCGCGCACCGCCTGCAGCATCACGTGGGTCACCGGCAGGGTCGCGGCCGGCGATACCTTGCCGGTGGAGGTCTTGATGAAGTCGCCCCCGGCGAGCAGGGCGAGCCACGACGCCCGGCGGACGTTGTCGTACGTGGCGAGTTCGCCGGTTTCGAGGATCACCTTCAGGTGTGCGTCACCGCAGGCCTGCTTGACCGCCCGGATCTCCTCGAACACCTGTCCGTAGCGGCCCGAAAGGAACGCCCCTCGGTCGATCACCATGTCGACCTCGGTGGCGCCGGCCGACACCGCGAGCGCCACGTCGGCCAGCTTCACGTCGAGGCTCGCTCGTCCCGAGGGGAACGCGGTGGCCACGCTCGCCACGGCGATGTCGGCGCCGGCGAGTGCCTCGACGGCCGTCGCCGCGAGATCGGGATAGACACACACGGCGGCCACGTGCGGGGTGTCCGGGTGGTCGGGGTCGGGCCGCCGGGCCTTGGCGGCCAGCGACCGCACCTTGCCGGGAGTGTCGGCGCCTTCCAGCGTGGTCAGGTCGACCATGGAGATCGCGGTGTCGATCGCCCACAGCTTCGAGGCCTTCTTGATGCTGCGGGTGGCCAGGTTCGCGGCACGCTGTTCGACGCCGACCTGGTCCACACCGGGCAGGCCGTGCAGGAACCGGCGCAGACTGCGATCGTCACGCACGGCGTCGGTCAGCTCGGCCGGCAGGGTAGCTGTTGCCATGGCCGAAAGGGTATCCCGGCGAACCGGGGGCGGCGGGGCCGCGGACTACTCGATCTTCTTGATCTTGTCGCGCGGCACGCGCTTAACCTCGACGCCGCCCCAGAACGCCAGCCCCGTGACCTTGACGACGGGAGCGTTCGGAGGCGCGGTCGGGGAGGCGCCCTTCTTGTTCCTCGTCTCGAACGCGCCCATGATGCCCACGCCGGTGACCTCCACGGCGACGTC